>JASHPJ010000065.1 GCA_030038195.1 Acidobacteriaceae bacterium | reverse complement strand
TATCGCGCCGCGCCACCGTATCGTTGCCGGGATCTTCCCGCTCCGGTGAGAAGGCTACGTAAAAACCGCTGCTTGCGGCATCGCGCGCTACGCGCAGACCGGATGGATTGCCCTGCTCGAGGAGCGGAACAACGATCTCCTCGGTCGTGCCCGGATAAGTTGTGCTTTCGAGCACGATTAACTGGCCTTCGTGCAGGTGCAGCGCGATGCTCTGCACGGTCCCCGACACAAAGCTCAAATCGGGCTCGTGATATGCGTCGAGCGGCGTAGGCACGCAGATGATAACCACGTCCATCTGCCCGATCTGGCTGTAGTCGGCCGTCGCACGGAATCCGTTTTGCTGTGCCAGTTGAATCTCCGTGCCGGGAATGCGCACGATGTACGATCCACCCTGATTGAGGATATCCACTTTGTGCGCATCGATGTCGAAGCCGGTCACCCTGAAACGCTCTTCGCTGAACAGCAGCGCCAGCGGCAGACCCACATAGCCCATGCCCACAATCCCGATCCGTGCTTCGCGGCATTCAATGCGAGATTTGAGTGCGGCCGTCCGATCGAACGAAGTCAAAGCCACCATTCCTCCCCCACTGCGCAACGCGCACAGCCAATCTGCCAATACCTCAAGCCATGGCCTGTTCGCCGGGCCTTAAGCGCGAGGAATGGCCATGTCCCGGACGGCTTCAGACCATTCACTGGAACCGAAGTAGTGCTGCTCCACCATCATGCAGAAGATGTGTTCAAGGGCCAGATGCGCCTGTTGAATGTACATGGTCACTTTGGAGGGAATAACGATCCGGTAATCGCAGAGCGACAGCATTTTGCCACCCGTTCCACCGGTTAACCCAATGGTTGCAATGCCCATGCTTCGGCACAGCTCCAGCGCGCGCAATACGTTCGGCGAGTTGCCGGACGTAGAGATACCCATGAAGACGTCTCCTGCCTGTCCCAAGCCTTCAATCTGCCGCGCAAAGACGCGCTCGTAGCCGTAATCATTGCCCACCGCCGTAAGAATCGAAGTATCGGTGGTGAGCGCCACAGCGCGCATGGCAGGACGGTCGTCAACGAGGCGCGAGATGAATTCGGCTACCAGATGCTGCGCGTCGGCCGCGCTGCCGCCGTTGCCAGCCACCATCAGCTTGCGGCCAGCCTTCAGAGCATGAGCCGTCACTGCAGCAGCATCAGCTAGGGCTTCGTGCAACGCAGTGTCCTGCGCTACTGCCTGCACAACGGCACAGCCCTCATCGAGCTTTGCTCGCACCAGATCCGTCATCGCATTCCTGATGAATGGCTCCACGTCTGCACCGCTCCTTCCCCTATACGACGCGCTGAGTTACATCTTCATCGCGTGCTGCTCACGCAATCGCAGCGCCGGCTTTTCGCGCAGTTGATACGCAATTCGAAAGCACCATTATAAATCCGAAAGCGAATAAAACCTGATCCTTGGCTCTGCTGCTCGATTGTGCAGGATACGCTGAGCTGCGTACAGACTACCGGCGAAACTGCGACAGGAGAAAAAAGAAGACCGTCAGCGCCACGCTGATGAGGATGGACGTTCCGAGGGGAAAGTAGAACAAAACATGTTTGCCACGGTAGGCAAAGTCGCCGGGCAACCGGCCCAGGGGCAGGCCCAAGCGCGCGGCGACCATGATCAGCCCGCCGATGACCGCCAGCAGCAGTCCCAACCCGACCAGAGCTTTGCCAAGTTCATGCATCGTCGTCTCTCGCTTGCTTCCCGCCACGGCGCGCGCCCTATTTCGACCCGATGATGCGTATGCGCGCGGTAAAGGCGCGCCCCAGTGGCTCACTGAACGCGCCATAGTCAGGCGAGTCCACCACGTTGTTCACCACGGCCGGATTCTCGCTGCCTGTCGCGTTCTCCATCACGCCACGCAATCCATAATACGTGCCGCGGAAATGGAACTTCCACTCCAGCCCCGGACTGAAGCTGAAGTAATCCGGGAACCGGCGCGATCCTGCGCTACCTACCACCTGCTGCGCCGCGTTGACTGAGGTATATGGAAAGCCCGTGTGACGGTCGAGCGTGTAGACGAAGTCCCAGCGCTTCTTCAAAATCGGCAACGGAACCGGCAGCCAGCCCCAGGAGATTACGCGGTTGGGGGTGTCCCATGGCAGCGGACCGCTCTGCTGCGCCCCAAGCGGAGACGGCGTGGGCAGATATTGGAGCGCAGAGTTCGTTCGTGCCGACGAGTGCGTATAAGAAACAAAGACTGTATATCCATTGGCGAAGAGCCGCCGCGCGCTCACTTCGATCGAGTTGTAATGATCCTGTCGCGCGCTGGTCAGCGCGTAGTCGCCAGACAGCGCAGCCGGGCCGCTTTCATTCGCGAACGTGAAAAGATGGCTGGTCCGCTTTTGAAGGAAATTGGCTCCGGCAAAGATCGACCACGGCAGCCTGCGCTCCGCGCCCAGGCTCCAGTTCAGGGCATAGGCCTCGCGCAAGGACGCGTCCTTGGCGGTGAACGCCGTCTCCTGCGCAGGCCCGGTCGGCGTAACGCCGTCCGATTCGTAATACGTGTCGTAGCGAATACCGGCCATTGTCTGCGCCAGATAGTCAAGCTGCGTATGCTCGTAATAAAGCCCGACGCCGGCGGAGATCTTTGTCGTGTTCTCGCCGCCCGGCGCATACACGGCAGCAAGGCGCGGCGAAACCAGCGGCCTGCGGATGATCTCGTCCCAGTCGAAGCGCATGCCAGGCTCCAGAAGAAGCCCATCTTTTGTCTGCCAGCGATCTTCGATGTAGGCGCCCAGCTCGGCATTGTGCATCGTGAAAGGCGCGCTCTGCGCAAAGGTGGTTTGCCGGTCAAGGGTTCCGTCTTCGCGTAGATAGCTGACCGGCGCACGCGTCTGGTCCTGGTTATACCCGATGTGATCCAGATCGAGGCCCAGCTTTGCATCGTGCGTTCCCTCCCAATGGTGCGCAGGCAGATACAAAGTAGCAGTTCCCTCCACGCGCTGCGATCGCCCGGTCAGATTCTCAAAGTAGCTGCCCTCGGCGAGTTCCGGCGTGATCTGGTAAGGCGCGTCTCCGCGCGGTTCATGTCCATCGCGGAATCGCATTACGGCCAGGCCGATATCCAGTAGCGTGCCGCCATGAAAGCTCCATTGGTCGCGCGCGTACGGCAGCCACGCAAGGATGTCGCGATTGGTCGTGCTCGGCTGCGGCGTGAGCGATGAGATGCCTTCGTAAGGCGAGTGGTAATCGTTGAGCAGCAGGCCGGCAGTGAGGATGTCGGCCTGCGCCAGGTTCGCCTGGATCTTGAACAGGTTGCTCCCGCGCACAAGCGGATCGGTATCGGCGTTGGCCGGCAGCTCGGGAATGTAGATGTTGTCGTACTCGGTCTCGACACCGTCATAAAACCACGCCCGATCGCGTTTGAGCGGACCCGAAAAGGTGAAGCGCGGCACGAAGTTGTCGAAGCGAATTCCATTCACGTTGCGGAACGACGGAATGAAATTGGTGGCGTTGAAGCGGAATCGGTTGTCGCCCATTCCGGTGTAGAGGGCGATCACGCCGCCCGTCGATCTTCCGAACTCCGCGGGGTAACGGGTTGATTCGGCTTCAATGGTGCGCACGGCATCGGTGCTGACGCGCATATCCAGCGTGCCTTCTTCGGGTGAGCGGATATCGAAGCCGTCCAGCGTGTCCAGCGTTGCCCAGGTCTCTGATCCGGCCACATGCACCTGCCCGGTCGAGTCTCGAACCACTCCGGGGTTGAACGGCAGCAGGTAGCGGATATCGCGCGAGGTCTGGTAGGGAATGTTGACGATCTCCGGCGTATTCATCGTGCTCGCGCCGGCAGTTTGTTCCACGTCGATGCCCGGCACTGAAGCGGTCACGTCCACCTGCTCACGCACAATCTGCTCGTGGGTCAGCACAACGCGCACGCTCCTGGCATGCGGATCGACGCTGCCGATCTGTGCCTGGTAGTAGCCCGGCTTGCTGGCGCGCACCTGGTAAGGCGCATCCTGCCGCAGCGTGTACGCGCAGTGGCCGGCGTAGTCGGTCCATAGCTGCACAACGCCGAGTCCCGGCTCCTGGACGCTGATCGCAGCTCCTGCAACCGGCGTCCCGTTCTCGTCCACGGCCGTCACTTGAACTGGAGAACGCGCAGCTCCCTGCTGCGCGCCTGCCCAAGCGGCGCACAAGAGAAAAAGCAGGCCCGCTACGGCCCGCTTTGCACAGGATGAAAGCCGCATGGAAGACACATCGGAACGATTGTGCCAGCGTTCCGCCTCGGCGCTAGTATAGCGCCCTGTCAGCGGCCGGCATGCTTGACGAGCCGCATATCCCAGCCCGCAGGGTCTTCCGGGATGATCATCACCGTGCCGGGTGGGGCGCTCGCAAAGCGTTTCGCGAATTCCGCATAGTTGAGGTCCCGCAGTGCAGGACTGCGCCAATCACGCACGATCCCGATAAGCATCAGACACAGCAGAATCGAGGACACCGGCCTGAGAATCTCGCCACGGCTGCGGATTCCACTGACGACGGACCACGCGCAGGCAAGCGTGGGAAAAAACCAGTAGCGTATGCCCGGAACCCGCGCCAGCAACTCCCACCGGGTCACTCCAGGCGGCGGATAAGCCACCGGCGATACGAGCGAAGCCGCCAGAAGCAGGACCGTCAGTGCCAGAAACAGCCTCATCTCCGCCGTGCCTCTGGCAAAGCAGACCGCAACAAAAGTGGTTCCACAAGCTGCTGCGCAGGCGAAAAGGCCAAAGGCTTCCCTGCTCGCATTCGCCGCCAGACCGTTCGCGCCGATCAAAGACCCGAAATAAATATGCCCGGCAAGTATGCGGACAAATAGCGCGGGGTCGGCTCCCAGCGCGGCGTGGGAACGGCTGCCGCTATCCAGAACCAGCAGCGACCACCCCTGCACAGCGCTGCACGCAGCTAAAATTCCACATCGAATCCATCGCCAGCTCTCGCGCCGTCGCCACGCAGGCCATACCGCAATGACCCACAAGAAAAAACAAAACGGTCCGGTGAGCCCGCAAAGCAGCAGCAGGAGAGCCTCTGCCAGCAGGCCGATTCTCCGCCGTGGCACCGAAGCCGTGATCACGAGAAAAGCGCAGAGAGCCAGCACCCATTGCGAGCTGGTCACAATCAGCATCATCTCCCGGTCATTCGGCAGTGCAAGGTAGACGGCTGCGAGAAGCGCGCGAAAACGCAGGCTCCCCCAACCCGCGCTCCGCGAAGCCACGAGAAGATTGACGGGCAGCGCCTGCACCGCGAGCGCCGTCAGATTCAGCGCCAGCGGCGCCAGAGCCAGCGGTCCAGCCAGGGCCAGCGCTGCCGCAAGACGCGGAAAGGTCTGAAAGTAGCCGTCCTGGGCACGGAACAGCGCATGCCACCAGCCGAGGTTGTAAGCATCCGCAAACCAGACGCGCCCATCTTCGGCATAGAACTGCGCATGAAAAATCGCGTCCGGCCGGCGCGTAATTAAAATTACCAGGGCCGCCAGAAAAATCACCGCATGGTGCCAGGCAAGGAGCCGCATTGGCCGTTCGATCGTAGCACCCATCGTCACGCCCGCATTCATTCCGCTCTGCTCGCCTCTTTTTAGTAGTTGTCCTGCGGCAACACTACCTTGATGCCCGGTATTTTTGCGTGGTCGGCCCGTTACGTGGCGCAAACTCCACAACCTCGAAACCGTCGGAGGCCCACAGCGTACGGTACGTATAGGACGTTGACGCCCTTTGCTCGATCCACGCAAGAGTGTCATAAGACCCGAAGTGCACCAGGACCAGAAAACGCTCATGCTTATCGCTCGCCTGCTCAAGGAAAAGCGACCCGACCAGCGCAGTCTCTCCATTTAGGTTTCTGGGCAAGGGCACTACCGGCACGCTCAGCGGATAGTACGAAAGCGGCGCAAACAGGAAGCTGGTCTTAGCCGAGTCGACGGGCATCGGCAGGTAGTCAGATTCGATAAAGCCGCTGCACATCACCACCGGGGCATTGTCGGCAGAGGCGTTTCGCTCGACAAACTGCAGAGCGTACTTCCAAGGCACATCATGCTGCCTGAAGAACGGTCCGTTCACGTACGACAAAATGGAAAACACGACCAGCGCTGCACAGAAAAGAACCCTCGTTTGCGAACCGAACCTTCTCAGCAGCAACGCCCAGCAGAGCGCGATTCCCGGAATCGAAACTACACAATAGCGCGTCACAAAGATGTGAATCGGTGTTATCGCGCTCACGGCGTAAAGAATCAGGACCGGAATCGGCCCCAGTGAGACGCAAAGCAGGATCTGCCATCCTTTTGCGCGGCCTTGCGCGTCGCCTCGCCCATTTGAAAACATCGCGGCAAGAAATGCGATCGGAACAAAACAGAGGAAGATCGGTAGCATCCAGCCTGGCGCAAACATCGCTGCCAGGGCCGATAGTTTCGGAGCCGTATCGAAGACGTGCATTGCACGGGTGCGAATCAGGAACAGCAACCCGGGAACAGTCAGCAGAACCGCCAGCACAAATGCTACGAGCGCAACTCCGAACTGGCGCCATGCAGTCCTGCGTTCGCCCCTCTTGAACACGAAAAAGCAGACGACCAGAAACGGCAGAATGACGGCAAATAAGAACTGGAACCAGACGATGCATGCTGCCGACAGGCCAAACAGCGCCGCCAGCCAGTTTGAATCGTTGTACCGCAAGCGAATCAAAATGTAAATTGCAGCATTGACCGACAGCGCTCCCAATGCATAAGGGCGAACATCAATTGCCGCGAAAAGAATAGTGGGATGAAGGCAGAAGATAACCGCCGCTAGCAGAGAGCTCTCGCGGTCGAACATCTCTCGCGCGCTTCGGTGCAGCACATACATCGCGCCGAGCATCGCGAGTAAGGACGGCACGCGAAGAGCAATTTCACTGGTCCCGAATAACCTGGTCCAAAACTGCAGAATGTAGGAATAGGCCAAGCACGAAGGAAACAGGAACTGCCGCTGCCATATCTTTGCGATGCCCGCGCAAATTTGCCAGTACGAACCCGTCTCATCCAGATTCAGCGGAGCGCGGATAGCAAGAAGCCAGAGAGCAATTGAGATCGCCAGCGCAAGGCCGTAGACTCCGAGCACAGCGCGACGCGAGGCGCCGTGCCATCCTTCGGGATTCTGCTTGTCCGCGGGAAGGTCCTCGACCTGCGCTTTTGAAAGAGAGGTGGTGACTTTCAAAAGAAACTCCTGGCGGCAACTCTCTCCCACCCCTGACCCTACGCCATCCGCTCGTAGTACTGCTGGTCGATCCTTCTTCCCCGCGCGCCAAAGCGCGGCGCACGGCGGATTCCCAGCTTATGGAAGACAAATCCGGCCGTGGTGGCCAGCACGCCCAGGCCGTACTTCACGCTGCGCCGGAAGTTGATGGACGAAGCCTCAGGAAAGTACTTCGTGGGGCAGGAGATTTCGCCGATCTGGAAGCCGAACATCACCGCCTGGGCGATCATCTGGTTGTCGAAGACGAAGTCGTCCGAGTTCTCGAGCAGCGGCAGGGTCTGCAGCAGCTCGCGCGAGAAGGCGCGGAAGCCGGTGTGATACTCCGAGAGCTTCACGCCCAGAAAGAGGTTCTGGAAAGCCGTCAGCAGGCGGTTAAAGATGTACTTGTAGAGCGGCATGCCGCCCTTCAGCGCGCCGCGACCCAGGATGCGCGAGGCCAGCACCATGTCGTACACGCCGCTGGCGATCATTCCCGCCATGGCCGGAACCAGCAGCGGCGTGTATTGATAGTCGGGGTGAACCATCACCACGATGTCGGCTCCGGCGGCCAGCGCCTCGCGGTAACAAGTCTGCTGGTTGCGGCCGTAGCCGTAATTGGCGTCGTGGACGAAGGTGCGCACGCCAAGCTGCTGCGACAGGACGGCCGTCTGGTCCTTGCTCGAGTCGTCCACCAGAATCTTGATGTCCACCAGGTCAGACAGCTCACTGACCGTTCTTTCCAGCGTCTTCTCAGCGTTGTAAGCGGGCATGACGACCGCGATGCGCTTGCCGTTGATCATGGTTTGAACTCCTGCGTCAACCCGTCCCGTAACCAGCCGTAAGTATGGACAGCTCAGTGACCTGCTGCCTGGGGCTCGGGCGGTATCGGATAGGGCGACAGTCTCGCCGGAATGGTGTCCGGCTCTACCAGCCACGCCTTGCGGTTGGCATAGTAGTGAATTAACTCCAGATTATCCTCCGGATCCATCTCCCTTGCCCATACGACTTTGGAATTATCGATATCCGGAGCATTGTAGACCCACTCATTCAAAGTGTTATGTCCGGGACCGTAGCGGACGATGGCCAGTTGCCCGCCGGGCATATGCTCCAGGCGCGCTTCGATGGCCGCCCGCTCCCCGCCGTAGTGCTCCGGCCCGAACCAGGTGCAATTCCAGTTATTGACGGGCAGCTCCGGCGGGGCCATATGCAGCGGCTTGGCGAAGACCCGCACCCCGGCGATGAGGACACACACCAGGATGGTCAACCGGGTGAGAGCAAGTCCGGCCGGCTTGCCCTCCGGCTTCCATACGCGCAGATGTCGCATCGCCTGCAGCCCTATGACATAGAAAGCCGCTGTAAATGGCGCCACATAATGCGGCAGAAGATAGATCTCGATCAACAGCCCGGCCGCCATGACCCCGATGGTGATCACGATGAAGCGGATGCGCTTGTCCCGGAAGGCCCGGCGCAGCATGATGAGCGGCGGTAGCAGTGAGAAGCTGATGTAAAACTGCGCGGAAAACTGGATCTTGATGAGCGTCTGTGGAATGAAGCCCTTCCAACTGTGCTGCTTCTTGAAAAAGGCATACTCGGTGTCGGTGTAGAACTGCCGCATGATCTCGTGCCGGTAATGCGGCGTGGGGCGCTGGTGCTGCCAGATGAAATAGGGCGTAATGGCGTAGGTGTTGCGGTCCACCGTGTAGGGAAGCGTGGTGGGACTGCCGAAGGCCTTGTAGTCGTAATAGCCAAGCCAGGAGACCGCGGTCACCAGCACAGCCAGCGGCAGAACCGCGCGCCGCGCCAGCACGCCCAGGCTGGGCCGGTTCTGGCCCTTGATCAGCCAATGGCCCAGCAAAACCGCTGCCGGCAGGCAGAGTAAAAGCCCCTCATAGGGCCGGGTGAGAGCCAATATGGCTGCGCCGGCAGACAGCAGCAGCGCCTGGCTCATGCGCGCACTTTTCATCAGGCGAGGCAGTGCACCCAGCACCAGCGCTCCGCCCAGGGCAGCCAGCGAGCCGGCCGCATGATAGGTGTTTGTCCAGCAACTGAAGACGCCTAGCCGGATCACTGCCATGAGTCCGCCCAGCAGCGCCCAGTTGGGCGGCAGCCAGGCCTGCAGCATCCAGCAGAGCGCGCCGCACATGACCGCACTGACAACCAGAACACCCCACCATGGATTGCCCAGCAGGACCTTTCCCGCCGCCAGGATGAGCCCCTGCCCCGGAAAGTACATGGACATGTAGGTGGGCTTCATGGTGATGTGGATGCTTTCGAAGTGCGTCCACAGGGCGGGCGTGGGATTCGTCAGCCGGCCGAGAGCGAACGTGTCGCCGGCAAGCAGAAAGCTGAAGTCATCCGTAACGAAGGGAATGGGGATGGGATAGATGGGAAGAAGCGCCAGGCGCAGCACCAGCATGGTCAGGCCGACGACGACAACGGACAGGCCGCGCCGCTGCGCCAGCCGGGCAAAGGCCCGCTCGATGCATGCAAACCAGTCTGCCCCCGCTTGCGGCCAGATAAATGCCACCACGGTGGCAATCGCCGTCATGCCGCATTCAATCGCCAGCAGAGCGCCATCGCTTTCATACGGGGAAGGAGGCAGCATATGGGTGCAGTTTGGTTTCCTTGCCATCTTACGACGGCGCAGCCGGGTGGCGATGGCCGCAGCGGTCGCTAGGGTCCAGCCACAGCTCTTTCAGGCGCCGCTCGCTCCCAGGACGGCTCAGCGCACACCAGGGCTGGAAACAGAAAGTTCCAGATCGATCCTCGCAAAGCCCGCGGGCCGGCGGTCGCGGGAAATTTTGCGCAGGAAGACGCGCAGGCTCACCACGATAAGCCGGCAAGCAAAGTACTTATCAATACAGGTGAGGATGAAAGACTAAGTGATGGACGAATCGATGTTGCTGAACAGCGTAGCAACGGCTGAAGCGACATGCTCCACGCCCCCGATTGCCGCCAGGGCGACCAGGGTGACGATCAGGCCATATTCAACCAGGTCCTGGCCTTCCTCGTCGTAAATCAATTCCCATAATCTGCATTGCAGTTTTAAGAACTGATCGTGCATATCCAGTTTCTCCATCCGCTACTAGTCATCTTCCGGGATATGGCGCACTCAGTTCCAGTTCAGGGCCTCGCCTCCTGATCTGTGCTCCATACGATCACCCGAACTCAGCCAGCACACCCTGCTTAAAAAAATCACCTTGCCGGGGGAGCATCGCTCTAGCGATGCTCCCCAGCGAAGGAGCTGAGGTACTGGGTGGGTCAACCTGACGGTGATCCGTCGAGTGACTATCCAAGGGTGTTGCTGATGTTGCTGAATACAGTGTTGATGGCCGAAGCGACCTTGTTGATGCCAGCGACAGCGGCCAGAGCAACCAGGGTGATCAGCAGCGCGTACTCAACCAGATCCTGGCCTTCCTCACGGCTCATCAGGTCCTGGGCCTTGATGTACATCTTCAGAAACAGGTTATTCATGTGTATTCTCTCCAGTCTTTGATTTCCCAGCCTCAGCCGGGGCGCCCGATTCACTGCATCTGGCGTACCATTCGCCGGAAAGAACCGATCTTATTCAAAATCAATTGCTTGTGATAACTTCCTCGATTTTTGCCTCATCCACGCTGTATACGCCCGTTTACACTCGCTCGGCCTCCTCGAACGGCCTCGTATACATGACACAAAGGTGTATGGTCCGAAAGTGACGTCCTGTGTTACGCTCAGGCGATTTCCTGCTTTTGCAGCGATCAGTAGAATAGCTGCCATGGCAACCAGCACCAATCCGGTAGTGGCGCGGCCCCGCTACGATCTGGCGGATATTTCGATCGCGCTTCTCAGCGGCGTGGTGCTTGCGGTCACCGCCCTGTTTCTCTGCGCAGTTCCGCTCGCCGGCAAAATGGCCGGCTCGCGCGACTTTGTGGCATATTATGCCACCGGCAGGCAGCTTGTCCATCATACCGATCCATACGATGCGGCGGCCATCCGGCGCATCGAACACGCATCCGGTCTCTCCGCAAATGGCGTCCTGCTGATGCGCAACCCGCCCTGGGGGCTTCCGCTTGCTTACCCGCTGGGGTTTCTGGATGTGCGGGTTGCGGCCATTTTCTGGTCTTTGATTCTGCTCGGCTGCTTGCTGATCACCGTGTATCTGGTCCGCGCGATGCACGCTTTCCCTCCCAACCATATTCATTGGCTCGCGCTTTCGTTCACGCCGGCGCTGATGTGTCTCACCATGGGCCAGACCTCGCTGTTCGCATTGCTAGGCCTCATTCTCTTCGTGCGCTTCCATCGCAGGCATCCTTTCGGCGCCGGGGCTGCGCTCTGGCTCTGCATGCTCAAGCCGCACCTGTTCCTGCCGTTTGCGGCGGTGCTAATGGTCTGGATTCTGCTCAACCGCAGCTACAAGCTGCTGGCCGGTGTGGTGGCGGCCATGGCGGCAAGCTGCGTGGTCACGCTGCTGATGGATCCGTCGGCATTCGCGCGCTACACGGAGCTGATGCGCTCATCCGCGGTAGTGGGCGAGTTTGTGCCCTGCCTCAGCGATTCAGTGCGCTTTCTTATCAAGCCGCAGGCAGTCTGGCTGCAGTATCTGCCTGCAGCGCTGGCCTGCGTGTGGGCGCTTTTCTACTTTCGGCAGCACCGCCATCACTGGAGCTGGATGGGAAATGGCGGACTGCTCGTGCTTGTTTCCCTGATGGTGGCCCCTTACGCATTCCCTTACGACCAGAGTCTGGCCATACCGGCGGTGCTCCACGGCGCATACACCACGCGTAAGCGCTCGATGCTGGTGGTTCTTACCGGCATTCTTGCGCTGATCGGCCTCGAAGCGTTGCGGGTTAAGATCACTTCGCCCTACTATCTGTGGACGGCGCCCGTGTGGCTCGCCTGGTATCTGCTGGCGCGCACACCGCGCAGCAGCCAGGAAGACGCCTCCTGCATGACGTCTGCCTCTGCCGCGGCGGATTAGCTGCCCACCGACGCGATCTGCCAGGCAACCGGAGTCCAGCATGCACTTCGTTTATGCGCTACTTTTAAATCCCGCTCTGGTCAGCACGCTGGCGCTGTTTCTGGCCGCTGTCTGGATGGTCAGAAATCCGCGGGACAAAACCCGACCGCTGCTTGTCTTTGCGCTGGTCCTGAACCTGTTCTACGGATTCCTGATGACGGTCTTCATGAAGACCGAGGGCAGCTTTTTCCCCTGGAAGTTCGATCCCGTTCTTTACCGGATTGATGCGGTGCTGGGCGTGCAAGGCGTAGTCCTGGCCGGCGCGCTGCAGCCATTGCGCATACCGCTGTGGATTGTGTACCAGGCCATGATCCCGATGATGATCTGCTGGTTTCTGGTCACACGGTATCGCAGCCACCGCGGCTCCGTGATCCTGGCCTACGTTGCGGAGCTGGCTGCCGGTCCTCCTTTGTACGCACTGCTGCCGGCATGCGGCCCCATCTATGCATTCGGCGACCAGTGGCTTCATCCGCCGGCTACCACGCCGGTGCCCATCCAACTCACCGGTATGCCCAACGCGTTCCCTTCTCTGCATGCCGCCACGGCGCTGGTGCTGGTCTTCTTTGCTCCGAGCCGCTTGTGGCGCGGCGTGGCGCTCGCATTTCTCGCAGCCACATGCATGGCGACACTGGCTACCGGTGAGCACTACGCCACCGATCTCATTCCCGGGCTCGCCTTTGGCGCGTTCGCCGCCCTGGCCGGCCTTGGCAGGTACAGACGCGCGCTGGCGTTTCTCGTGGCCGCACTGTGCTGGAGCCTGGCGGTGCGGTTTGAATACATGTTCCTGATCGGCAATCCCTTCGTGATCCGTGCCGGCGCGGTTCTCACACTCGTGGCCGTGGGCATTGCGGCGTATCGCGAACGGAGCGCACGGCTGGCCGCGGCACCGGTTGCCGCCACTGCCCGCGAGGTTCTGGTGCCCTGAAATGCAGACACCTCCCAGTCCAGCACAGGACCCTGCAAACCGGAGTCTGTCTTCGCAGCGGGCTCCAAAGGCTGAACGGAGCCGTAGAGCCGCGGGGCGTCGCGACGGACTCTATCTCTTCTACGCGGGATGCGCCCTGTTTCTGTTGCTGAGCATCGGCATGGAGAACGCTTCTTCCACCCCGATGGTCGATTTCAAGGTGCTCTACTACCCGGCGCGATGCCTCATGCAGCATCATGACCCGTACCAGGAAAGCGAAGTGCTGCAGGTCTACCAGTCTGAGGCCGGGCGCAGTCCCCTGGACACGCCCAAGGTGCTGCAGATCATCTCGCGCTACCTCTACCTGCCCTGCGCTTTTCTGATCACGGGCCTCTTCGCACTGCTGCCGTGGGGACCTGCGCACCTGCTGTGGCTGACGCTCACCATCGCCAGCCTCATCTTTGCCTCGTATTTAATCTGGGACATCGGGGCCGAGTACGCGCCGGTCATCTCCGGCCTGCTCACAGCTTTCTTTCTCTTGAACAGTGGAGACGTGGTGGCCTTGAGCAATGCTGCCGGAATCGGAACGGCACTTTGCGCGATTGCGGCCTGGTGCTTCTTCAGAGATCGCTGGGGCACGGCCGGTGCAATCTGCCTCGCGGTGAGTCTTGTGCTCAAGCCACAGGACGCGGGGCTGGTCTGGCTCTACCTGTTGTTCGCAGGCGGAACTTATCGTAAATATGCGCTCCGAACCCTGTTCGCAGCTTTTGTGATCGGCGCGCCGGGAATCCTGTGGGCCTGGCACGTGGCGCCCAACTGGATTCACGAGTGGCAGGCCAATGTGGCGGCTTTTTCCGTTCATGGCGGACTGAACGATCCAGGGCCCGCGTCCACCGGCCGCTACGGCTTCGGCATGATGGTAAGCCTGCCCGTTCTCTTCAGTTATTTCAAGGACGACCCGAATTTCTACAATCCGGCCAGCTACCTGGTGACCGCACTCGCCTTTCTCGCTTTGCCGTTCTTCACGATGCGCACCCGCCTTCAGCAGTGGCAATGGCTGGCCATCGCAGCCGCTGCCGCGCTGGCGATGCTGCCTGTCTATCACCGTCAGCAGGACACCAAGCTCCTGCTGCTTACCATTCCCGCCTGCGCCATTCTCTGGACCCGCGCCGGCGTCGGGACCAGGTGGCTCGCGCTCGTGGTCAGCATTGCGGGCTTTGTGCTGACCGGCGATGTGCTCTGGATCCTGCTGGACGTCATCTTCAAGGTGCATCTGTCAATGAACGTCCGCATCCTGCCGGTGCCGCTCATCCTGCTGAGCATGAGCCTCTTCTACGTCTGTGCATTTGCCTGGGCTTCACTGCGGAGTGAGCGGGTGGAAACGGCCTGAGCCGGAGCGCATGCGCTACAGCGCGCCTGCAGCGCCTTCACCTCCGGTTGAAGCGGGAGCAAACTCCAGCATGTCGCCGCGCTGGGTCTCGGTGCGGCGAATGGTGCCCGCGGGCAGCTCCAGCACGGAGTGCGCAGAGAAGCACGCTGACATGCGCCAGGCGCCTAGCGCGTTCTTCACCTTTTTGATCCGGTTTTTACGGTCCAGGTAGACGAGATCGATGGGAAACCGCATGAAGAAGGTGTGCACCGACTCGCAGGGAACGATCCACAGTCCCTCACCCGGCAGCAAGCCCTTGCGGCCCAGCAGGCCTTTTCTCCGCCTGGGTCCGGTGGCCGCGACCTCAAGCTGCGTAGCCAGGATGCTGCCGCGC
The DNA here is from genome assembly GCA_030038195.1 of Acidobacteriaceae bacterium. GTDB lineage: Bacteria > Acidobacteriota > Terriglobia > Terriglobales > Acidobacteriaceae > Telmatobacter. The sequence continues at coordinate 5,753 of JASHPJ010000065.1, read as the reverse complement.
GCCGGGTTCGCCACGCGCAGCGGACCATCCGGAACAGCCGGCCGGGAAGGCAGAAAGATCGCTCGCATTCCGTTTGCGATCCGTCGAAGCGGAGTCATCGGTCTGCCTCAGATTACTCGCCGGCCGGCGTTGCCTGGAATCATTGCGGCGCCGAAGTCGCGCCGGAGGACGCTCCGCCACTGCCACCAGAATTGATCGCGGCGCTGCTGGTGCCAAATCCGCCGGTGCTGCTTTCAATAATCAGCGGCTTCTCAGGCCTCATGCTCTCGATCAGCTTCTCCACCGGGATGCTGGTGGGCGCCGGGGCCATCGTATTCTCCGGCGTCTTGGCATCGGGGTTGTGCATCGGGATATTCGAGTTCGGCGGCAGGAACTGAACTGGGAACTTCAGCTCAGGCACCGGCTGACCGGCAGCAATGGGCGCCACGATCTCCGGCGTCACAATCACGATCAGCTCGGTGTTGTTCTTGGTCCGGGTCATGGACTGGAAGAACTTGCCCAGCACCGGGATGTCGCCAAGGAACGGGATCTTCTGGAAGCTTTCGGTCTCGGTGTTGTCCAGCAGGCCGCCGATCATGAAGCTCTGCCCATCCCTCAACTGGACCTCGGTGTTCACCCTGCGCGAGGTGATGGCCGGAACCACGAATCCCGAAAGCGTAACCGCGTTCGTAAAGTCGAGCGAGCTTACTTCCGGCGCCACCTGCAGGCGAATGGTGCCCTGCGGCATGATGGTCGGAATGAAGTTGAGACGGATTCCGTACTCCTTGAACTGGATGCTCACCGCCGTAGAGCCGCCCGCTGACGTGCCCTGCACAACCGGGTATGGATACTCGCCGCCAGCCAGGAAGCTGGCTTCTTTGCCGTCAGCCGCCATCAAGTTGGGCTCGGCAAGCACCTGCACCAGCCCCTTGGTCTCCATCGCTTCAAGGGTCGCGCCGAGTCCAAGACCGGGATAGAAGCCAAGAATGTTCAGCTCGTTCGAGAACGCCGCCTGCCCGCTCGACCCTCCGAACGACGCAGACGACGAGCTGGAAGAGCCGGAAAGGGTTGGAGGGCTGTACTGTCCGGTGGAAACCCCACCAATGAAATTACCCGCGCCCAGATCGAATAGATTGATACCGAGCTGCTTCTCCAGACTGCGATCCACGCTGGCAAACCGCACCTTCAGCAGAATCTGCGGATCGGTGGCCGGCACATCCACGTCCAGCAGGTTCACCACCTTGCCCGCCGTGGACGCGATTTCGACCGCGCGCTGCGAGCTGATGAGGTCCTTGACGTCGCCGCGCAGAAACACGCTGTTGTTGTCGTAGCTCACCTTGATCGTTTGGCCCGGCAGCTCCATCCTGAGCTCGCGCCGGACGGCGTCGAGATTGTCGTTGGTGATGGCGGCCAGGGCGCGCACGGTTATATTGAAGAACTGGCGGCCACCGCGGACGTCCCAGATGATCAGGCTGGTTTCTCCGGGAGCCTTGCCGTTGACCATGATCTCCGTCGGGCTTACGGCCGTCGCCTGCGCCACACTGCTGGTGCCAATGGCAACGCGCGAGATGGGCTGGGCCGTATCCACCAGCACGGTCTTGCCCACAGTCACCGAAAGGTCGTTCGTCGAGTCCTGGAACGTGGTGCCAGCAGCAGGGGAAGAAGATGGAGCTTGTGCCCGCAGGTTCTGCCCGGCGCAAAAGACGAACCACACTGCGCTAAAACATGCGATTGAAACTGCAGTCTTGGCTCTCAATGCTGTCCCTCCGGGGCGTTGAATTTTTCTTCTGTGGTACTCGATCCGTTGATCACCTGGATCGAATAGACCGGAGTCGTCGGCTTGGGAGCAGTCCTGATGACAACCCGCCGCTGCGGCGCAGGGCCCTGATCGGAGAACAGCCTGCCCATGGCCGTTGTGGGAACCGGCGCCACCTTCGTATCGAGCGGATTCCTGAGCACCAGTTGGATCTTCAACTGGTTGCTGGCCAAGGTCAGCGTCTGGGCCTGCTCCGGCGTCACCAGCAGGTTGACTACCTGCACCTGTTGCGGCTTGCCTTCCGCGTCTTTCTGGATATCGGTGCCGGCCGAGAGCACCTGGATGTTCTGCAGAATCGTCTTCGATTCCGTGCCCGCCTGGTTCTGCTCCCCAGGAGGCGTGCCCGAAGCCAGCACGTCGACGCGCATGCCGGGCGTCACGAACCCGGCCACGCCCACCACCTCGTCCACCCGGACCGCGCATGCCCGCATGCCATCAGGAATGGTGGCGGCCAGGCCGCCGCCGGATCCGACCGGAGCCAGGCGGCTGTCCAGAATTGGCTCGCCCTGATAGATATTTGAGATCACACCGCGGCCGATGGCATCCTCAGGCTTGAGGATGGAGCCCTTGGGAGGCGCGCCGGCGATCTGGGTCGTGGTGAGGTCAGCGGCGGTCAGCACCGTGCCCAGCTTGATGTCAGTAGCCGCGGCCACTACACGCGTGGTCGGCACTGGCTTCGACGCCACGATCATATGGCCCAGGATGCGATAGACCAGAAAGGTGCACGCACTGGCTACCACAAATGCGATGAGAAGGATCGTCAGAAGTCTTCGGTTCATCTCTCAGCATGCTCTGAGCCGGCCCGGCGGGCCAACTCCACCTTTCTATGCCTCACTTGGATTGACGTGCCCAGGTGAACGGCCAATCGATTCACGCCTGCTACCGGGAGAACGCGTCGACATCGAACCTGAGGAGGGATCAGTGTCACTTCAGTATATCTTTACCCCTCACGAGGCTGTGGACGGAATTCCTCTTTTTCGGGACACGAAGGTACCAAAAGAGCTACGTACGCGCGCCCCGGAATAAACGATGCTGCAATAAGCTGGAATCGTTCCCGAAATCGCCTCTTTTCGCCGCAGGCGCCATATTCGGGCAGCGGCGCATTCCGGGAAACACCGTACAATGATTCCGGATGCGGGCCTGCGGTCTCCCTTTTGCTGCGGTCCGGGACGGGTTCGGAACTACCCAGGCGGAGCCACGGAGGGAAGCACTCGCTCATGACGTCTCCCCGCACGATCACCCTCTTTGAAGAGCATCCCGATCTTCGTGGCCCGCAGGCCTCTTTTGCGGCTTCCATACTGATTCATGGGGCTTTCATCGCTCTCATCGCGTTCGCCATCCTGTACACGCCGCAGATAGACCGGCGCGCCGCCAGGGAGCACTATATCGTCCGGCAGCTCGACATGCTGACCCCGGACAAGCCGGAGCACCGTTCCGCCGCTGACGCGATCGCGTATCCGGGACCGTGGCCGCACGATCGCGCGTCCGCCTCCAGCGGCAGGCTCGCCGCGGCGAGCGCCGAGGCCCTGGCGCTGCCCAGGATCCCTCGCGTGAAGCACGGTCCGCAGACCCTGGTGCAGCCGGATTTGCACTCCGATCTTACTCTTCAGCAAATAACTCCTGTGCCACAGGTGGTGCTCTGGACGCCGGCCCGGACGCCGGTGGCTAAGATCGTGGCGCCGCTGCCGGCCAAGCCCCCGACCGCGAACGTTACACCGACCCTCCAGTCTCCAAATCAGGAGACCAACCTGGCCGACATCGCACTGTCGGCTGCCACGCAGCCCTCGCTCAGGCAACTGATGGTTCCCAGCACGACCACGCCGCTGGTGGTGCGCGGACCCAAACCCACGCCGTCCACGCCGGCAACGGTTTCGCAGCCCGTGGCCCAGCCCACGCCGGCCGCGGTGGTCTCGCTTTCCGACGTGCGCATGAAGAACGGCACGGTGGCGCTTCCGCCGGCGAACGAGAGTGCCGCCACCGATGCCGCCGGCGCATTTTCGCTGTCGCCCGGCCAGGCTCAAGCGCCCTCGCCTCCGGGCGACAGCAATCCCGCGGACAAGTCCTCAGCCAATGGTCCTGATACGGCCAGGAACGGGGCCGGCAAATCAACGGACAACCATGCGGGCGCGACTGCCAGAGGCGGCGAGGGAAACAACTCGCCTGTCGCCGGCTCCGGCCAGACGCCGGGATTGCAGGCGCAGGGCTCCAACAACGGGCAGAACCTGGGCGATCCGCACTCCGTCACGCAGATTACGCTTCCCAAGGATGGCCATTTTGGCGCGGTGGTGGTGGGCGCATCGATTGAAGACGAGTTTCCCGAGGTGAGCGACGTATGGAAGGGCCGGATGGCCTACACGGTCTACCTGCACGTGGGCCTGGAGAAGAGCTGGATCCTGCAGTACTCGCTGCCGCGCTCTGCGGTGGCGGAAGAGGCCGGCGCTATCGCGCACCTTGAAGCGCCGTGGCCCTACAACATCGTGCGGCCCAACCTCGATCCCGGCGCCATCGACACGGACACGCTCATGATCCACGGTTACGTGAACGACTCCGGCCGGTTCGAGACTCTCAGCATCGTCTTTCCGCCGCAGTTTCCGCAGGCCAAGTTCGTGCTCGACTCGCTGGAGCGCTGGCAGTTCCGTCCGGCCTCGCAGAACGGCCAGGTGGCCAGGGTGGAAGTGCTGCTGATCATTCCCGAAGAGTTCGAGTAGAGCCAAGCGAAGAGGTTGTGCTTCACAGTCTCCCAGGTGCACAGTTGCACGGAAACTGTGCTGATTTTGCGCATAAGCTTATTTGTTTTCTTTATTCTGGACTTCTTCACAGTTTCACAGTCAGCGCCTGCGGACGGCGATTCAGAGTGCGGCCCGCCGACGGCCAGCTTCTATTGATTTTGCGGCTCGGCAAGGGAATTTTCTGCAAACGGGCGAGGATTGAGGCGGGGCAGGAAATGGAAGCGCCGGATCAGGATGGAGCTATAGCATTTTCGGACTTGCTGTAGACCGAAAATACGCGCTCAAGTGGCTTTTTTCTCCACATAGACCTCCTACTGGAAGGTCCAAACTCTGATTGAGATTTCTAATCCCGAACGCAAAAAGCCATGCCGCGAAGGCATGGCTTTTGTTGAATTAATGCCGGCGATCACCTAATCTCCCACACAGTCGCCCGTGCAGTACCATCGGCCCAGCGAGGCTTAACTTCCGTGTTCGGGATGGGAACGGGTGATCCCTCGCAGTATGGTCACCGGCAAGCTGAGGCGTTTTGAAAGCATGAGACGCATCGTGCCAGAGCTTTCAGCCGAGATCCTGAGTCCGCCGTGCGGACGAAGGATCTGCGGTTCGCCTTAAACTTGGATGGCGCTTGGCGGGTTGGTTTGCCCGCAGCCTGCCGCGGCTTTCGACTCGCGATCCGGCTGGTTTCTGCCGGAGTGACGAGGAGCGCGGATTGCAATCTGGCGCCAAGAAATTTTGCGGAATCTCTTTTTCCCGTAGGGGCTATTGCATGCTGCAAAAGCAATATCTTGTTGGCGGAAGAAAGACAACCGCATATTACTTACGCAGGAGTCAATAAAACCCTGCTCGTTCAGCCACATCTTGCGGCACGGCTGAAGCCGTGCCCTTTCAAAACATGGGCTCGATGCGAGATTCCGAACGAAATGCATTGGAACACAAGGCTTGTTGAGAAGAGGTCCGCGAATGAATGCTGCGCGGAGTTAATTCTATGGACAAGCCAAACGGGCGATTAGTACTGGTAAGCTGCACGCATTACTGCGCTTCCACACCCAGCCTATCAACCAGGTCGTCTTCCTGGGCCCTTCAGGGAGATCTCATCTTGGAGCGTGCTTCCCGCTTATATGCATTCAGCGGTTATCACAACCGAACTTCGCTACCCAGCCATGCCCTTGGCAGGACAACTGGAACACAAGAGGTTCGTTCATCCCGGTCCTCTCGTACTAAGGACAACC
>JASHPJ010000064.1 GCA_030038195.1 Acidobacteriaceae bacterium | reverse complement strand
TCAATCTCGTTCCAACCGCTGGCGCCGCTCAGGATCGCGGCGATGGCAATGAGCAGATTCTCTTCCAAAAGGTGTTCCCGCGTCCGCTCCACCCGCGGGTCCTTCAACTCGGAAAAATACTCCAGGGGACTCTTCATGTCCCCATCTCATCCCCACTATCTATCGCTGCATATAGCGTTTAAGATGCGTTTGCCCTGCTTGCTGTCGTTTTGTCTCTTGACTCTTGCGCAGTTTTTCTGCCGTATCTGCCGCCCAATTCGTTGACATCTTTGTGCCTCCGTGTTGAAGGATACTACCGCCCAATGAAACGTCGAACGCTACACGAATCCTGAAAACAGGTTGACTTCTTTGCGGCAACAGAGCACATTCCGATCAAAGGGTGTGTCCGCCTGCTCAACGAATCATCCTCAGAGTCCGGTCCGGAATAAGAAGGTGATTCTGGTAATGCCTTTGCGGGCAGCGTTGGAGAGCCGCCCGCCCTTGGTGTGCGATTGGGTGTATGCTGCACCTCGACCCCGGCAAAGGGCCGAATCCCCGGCCCTAGCCTTCACTCGCAACGTTCATGCTGATTCCTTCATTGACAAACGAATTCCCCAAGCTCTTGATTGTGAGGCCGTTCATTGATGCCTTCCTTGACTGTGTGACGGATTGACTGGTGTACCCGTGGACCATTCGAGTATCTGGCGCACAACCGAGTAGGGAAGCGGTCCCTTTGTATCCCCAACTTTCACCCGCGCCATACGCCGGACAAAAACGGATGGTGAAAGACGGTCCCTGCGTGCAGGCGGCCCACCGTTAGCTATCACCCACGCCGGAAAGTACAGCGTGCGTCTGCCCGCCTTTGGCTTCTCTCCGGCTCCGCCGTTGAACCACATCGGAATCGTTCCAAGCGAAGTATTTTGGCCCTCTATCAAAACGTCGAATAGAAGGATGCAGGTCCACCGTTTGAATCCGGGTTCCCAGTACCATTTCGCCCGCTTGCAGTAGGCCGGGTAGTCCCCCGGCTCGATGCGCGGGTACTCGACCCACTGGACGGCGGGTTCGCTCTCCGGCACCAGATGAAGCGCGGGCCGCTCCGCGCTTGCAGCCGCTCGGCCCGAGCGCGGCATCAGGCGCGGTCCTCACGGGCTGGCACCGTCCCACGGTCGATGATCTTCTGAATGGTTTCGTCTTCGATTCTGACGGCGCGGCCCACCTTGACGTAGGGGATGCTGCGCCTCCAGACCCAACCGCGCAGGCACTTGACTGACAATCCAAGGCGCTCTGCCGCCTCTGGTAGACTCCTGAGTCTTGCTGTGTTTGAACCCGCCATTCTTCCTCCTGAGTGCTTTCGTGGTTTTCTGCTTGCTTCTGCCTGCTTTCTACGCTATAAAGAAATTTGAGTGATGGTAAGCAATGAGAAGCAATAACCGTAACGAAGCCATAACGCACCTGGCCATGCCAGAACGCCGGATTCCGGTATTGATCGAGTCCGGCCCTGAGAATGCGGAGGGATTCGTTCCTTCGATTGTCTGGAGCGACAAACCCATCACCAGCGTCCGGCGCTTGGAACCTCCCTTTGTTGAAGGGTTGAAGAATCCAAGTAAGCGCAAGGAGATTGAAAAGGAACACGGGGCCATCAGTGCAACTGAATGGAACCGGCTGAGAGAACTGGTGGACCTGAAAGATCGGCTGAATGCCGGAGACTGGTCGCCAGTAATCACATTGAACACGGATGCACTGGCCCCGCTGCGTTCGCTGCTCGGCCAATTGGGTCCTGGAAGCTGGTTTATCGAAAAGGACAAATCCGGGACAGAGAGGCGGACGTTCAAATCGGCCTCCGGTGATGTTCGGGCCAATCTCTCGTTCAAGATTGAACCTGAAAAGCACCCGTCTACGGCTCCAGTGGCTGGGGCATCAGTTCCCAAAGTCTCCCCAATCAGTCATCGGAGCGTTGAAATGGGGTTTGAAGTTAGGCCAGCAGCTTTTGCTCTTTCCAAAGCGTTCACTGAGGGATTGAGCAAGACGAGGTTTGTTGTTTGGTGGCATGAAGCAGCGAAGAAATTTGCTCCTGGCCTGTACTGCCCGGACATAGTGACGGCCCTGTACGCACTGGTGATGTGGAGTAGTGGTACTGCCGGGGGATGGGCAATTTGTCAGAATCCCCGGTGTACAACAAAGGACTATCTGCGCAGCCGCGTGAAACAACGGTACTGCACACACGAATGCCAAGTTGCGGCGGCGATGCAACGCTACAGGGCCAACCTGAAACGGAAAGCGGAGTCGAAATCGAAAGCCCTCACAAAGAACAAGAAACAAGCAGGGAGGAAATAGTCATGTCAGTGTTTCGCTACAAGGGCAGCAAGGTCTGGACTATGGATTTTCTGTTCCACGGCCAGCGCATCAGGGAAAGCACAGGAACGCGCTCCAAGACGCTCGCCTTGAAGATTGAGGATAAGCGCCGCCGGGCGCTGGAAGAGGGCGCAGCGGGCATCAGGAAGCGGCGGCAGCCCCTTTTGCTCTCGGTTGCGGCGGATGAATGGCTGGACATGAAAAAGGCCACGCTTGCGCCGCGCTCGGTGAAGATCGAACAGGCCAACCTTGCCCATCTGCTCCCGGAGTTGGGCCGCAAGCTGATTTGCGATATTGAATCGAGGGAGCTTGCCCGGTATCAGCAAAAGCGGCTTGATGAGGACGCATCGCCAAAGACGATCAATCTGGAAGTGGGGACGCTGCGGGCGATTCTGAAATGCTCCGGCCAGTGGGCGCGGTTGCAACCGGAAGTAACGATGCTGCCCACGCGGGATGACGTGGGACGGGCCATCACCACGGAAGAGGAAGCGGCGCTGTTACAGGCTTGCGCTCAATCCCGCTCCCGCTCTCTTGTTCCATTCGTCACCCTCGCGATTGAGACTGGGGCGCGGTACGGAACCATTCGGACGCTCGAATGGGGCAACGTGGACTTTGAAAACCGCTGCCTGAAATGGAGCAAAGACAAGACGGCGGCAGGCACGGGGCGCATAGTCCCGCTCAGTCAACGGGCCGTTGCTGCTCTCAGCTTTTGGGCGACACACTTCCCGGAGCGCAAGCCGAAGCATTACGTGTTCCCGGCAGAGCGGTACGGCGCGGGCGGAGACGAATTCAGCCCCAAGGCGTACCACGTTGACCCGTCAAAACCCATCGGGAGCATCAAGGAAGCATGGGAGGCGGCCAGACTCCGGGCGGCGCGGATTCTGAAAGGCGAGACGGAAGGGACGCATGCGAACACCGAGGCGGAACCCAAGGAAGTAATTGAGCCCCTTGCTTGTCGCTTCCACGATCTGCGGCACACTGCAGTTTCACGGATGCTGAACGCTGGTGTTCCACTCGCCAAGGTTGCAAAGATCGTTGGATGGAGTGCTTCGACAATGGTCCTGATGGCGAAGCGTTACGGACACTTTTCTTTGAATGAGCTGAGAGACGCAGTAGAAGCATCAGCAACGGCAAAATTGAAGTGGGGTCCCCGGTATTTTCCCCGGTATCCGACGCAAGCTCAGAAGCGAAGCGCCCTAACTGATTGCAAAGTTTGGTGGACGCGGTAGGAATCGAACCTACAACCTGTCGGTTAAGAGCCGAATGCTCTGCCAGTTGAGCTACGCGTCCAATGGGTTGGAAAGACCGATTGGAAGGATTGTTTTTGCGGCTGCGCGGAGGGCAAAAATGCAGTCCGCACCTTCACAAAATATAGCACAGGCGGGGCGAAATCGAAAGACTCGGGGCAAAGCGAAAGGCTGTGGGCCGAATGCGTGGGGCTCAGTCTGAGAAGGCTTTTCCCAAAGGGCTGGAACGCCGTCGATTTTGCGGCGATTCATTGGTCTGGCTGAAATCGGGCCCCCTTGCAAAACCATTTCGGCTTTTGCTCGTTGCGCGCAATTGTGGCGCGCTCAGCGCTTGCGCAGGCGCAGGGACTCCCAGCTTGCATCGGCAGTCCAGCCGCCGTCCACGGTGAGGGTATGGCCGTTGATGAAGCCGCTTTCGCGCGAGTCGGCGAGGAAGGCGATGGCGTGGGCGATGTCATCGGGCGAGGCGAAGCGGGCCAAGGGCACGCGCCGGATGATATCGGCGTCGGAGTAGCTGCCGCCGGCCTGGTCGGCGAAGTCCATCCCGGTTTTGACCCAGCCGGGGCAGACGGCGTTGACGCGCACGCCGCGGCCGCCCCACTCGGCGGCCAGCGTGCGGGTGAGGCCGACCAATCCATGCTTGGAGGTGTTGTAAGCAGCGCGATCCACGACGGCGAGCAGTCCGGCGATGGAGGCGACGTTGACGATGGAGCCCGCGCCGGCAGCGAGCATGCGCGCGCCAAAGGCCTTGGCGAGCAAAAATGGCCCAACGAGGTTGATGTCGAGAACGCGGCGGAAGTCCTCGGCGGAGGTAAGCTCGGCGGGCGTGATGAGGCTGATGCCGGCGTTGTTCACCAGCACGTCGGCACGGCCGTAACGCACAAAAACCTGGGCCGCGAAATCGGCAACCTGGGCTTCGTCGGCCACGCTGGCGGCACAGGCGAAGACTTCGCCGTCAGCAGCCTGGATGGCTGCGGCGGTTTCGGCGGGCTCGCGCAGGTCGAGGATGGCGATGCGGTAGCCGCGGCTGGCGAGCAGCTCTGCGGTGCACCGGCCGATGCCTTGCGCGCCGCCGGTAACAACGGCCACGGGTTGGGGTTCGCGCATGAAGGTGTCTCCCAGGTCAATCTTCGCAGAATGGGTTCGCAAGCGGGTACGGGGTGTCGAGTAGAATGGCTCGGTTGCCGGGATGTGTGGTTTTTGGGTGTGTAAACGGTTTCCCGGCTGGATTGAGCAGAGGTGGGAATACCGCCAGGACAGCCGAACAGGAGTTCGGCGTTGCCTGGGACGAATGGATTCTGTGCGTAGGGAGAATTATGAATATGAATCGCTTAGTTCGTCATTTTGTTTTACCCGTGCTGGCGGCCGCTTGCGTGGTTGCGGCACATGCGCAGGCGGTGCATGAGATTGGCGGCGAAAAACTGGTGACGCTGACTCGCGAAGCTGTGAGTAGGACCAGGCCGGAGTTCACCGGCGTGACCGTGATGCCGGGGCGCGGGATGGAGATTCTCTACATCACTGCGAATTTTCCGGGCAAAGGCGAAGTGAATGTGCTGGCTTCGCCGGACGAAGCCACGGCCAAGCAGATGCTCGACCGGCAGGACACGCCGAATGGCGACCTGGGCTACCGGCTGGGCGCGGCGTTGCTCTGCCCCTATCCGAACCGCATCCGCGGCAAGCTTTCCGCGAACGGCGCGACGCTGACCACGCAGTGGAACGGCCATACGATCACGCTGCCGGCGAACAACATCGGCAAGCTGCCCGGCGCCGAGCGCCACGCGATGCACGGGCTGATTCTGAAAGCGAAAACCGACGAGGTGCGCGTCACCAGGATGCCGGGCGGCGAGCAGGTAACGGGCGTGATCCACGCAGGAGATTTTGGCGGGCACTGGCTCTCGAAGACCGACCTGGTGGTGACGATTACGCTGACGGCCGAGGCGGTAGACGCATCGATTGTGGCGCACAACGTGGGCAATGAGGCCGAGCCGATTGCGATTGGCTGGCATCCGTACTTCAATCTGCCGTCGGGCGACCGCGAGCAGGCGCGGGTGCATATTCCGGGCTCGATGGTGGCGCAGGTGGACAACTACGACAACGTCTTTCCCACCGGCAAGCTGCAGCCGGTGAATGGCACGCGGTTCGATCTGCGCGCGCCGGACGGCGTGGCCTTGCAAAAGAATTCTTTTGACGACAACTGGAGCAGCCTGACGTGGAAAGATGGCGCAGCGACGGTGCGGGTGATCGATCCGGCCGCGCATTATGGAGTGGAGATCGAAGGGCTGTCGCCGCAGATCAGAACCATCCAGATGTACGCGCCGCCGGACAAGCAGTTTGTGGCCATCGAGCACCAGTACAACTTCGCCGATCCCTTCGGCAAGGAGTGGGGATCGATGAATACCGGCATGGTGACGCTGAAGCCGGGCGAGAGCACGAAGTGGCATGTGCGGCTGCGGGTGTTTGTTCCGTAGCGGCGATGGCGTTTGCGCGCTTGATTAGCTTGGGTTCGCAGCGCGCTTGTGATTAGTGATCCGGCGCCACAGCCGCTAGGCGGCGTTGTGCAGCAGGCGGGTCTGCTCGGCTTTGAGTGCCTGGTACGAGCGTTCGACGTAGGCATCGAACTCCGGCGGCCAGCCGATGGTGGAGCGGCGCTCGGAGTAGTCGCCCGCGGCCCATTTGGCCAGCACCGCTTTGTAGCCCACGACATGGGTGACAAAGTCGAGCAGGCAGTGGGGCATCTGCTCTTCTACGATCAGGTGCGCCTTCTCGATAATGATCTTCTCGCGAATGTCGTTCAGCGGCATGAAGATCGTGGTCATCCAGAGCATCCACTCCTTCATCTCGTCGTCGAGGATGGGGTGGCTCTGCGTCTTTCCCTGGCGCGCGAGCAGTGACCGGTAGGCGATATTTCCAGCCTGCGAGGCCACGTAGAGCGGCCCATAAAAATCATTGAGCCGCTCGTTGACCAGGCGTAGCCGGTCGGCGCGGCGGGCCATCATGCGCGTGCCCAGAAATGTGACAAGATAGCCGACGAAGGCCAGGACGATGGTGAGCATGGCCGCGTTCTGCAGCGAGCCGGGAATGAAGATGGATGCGTCTTCCATGGCGAGTATCTTGTGGATGTCCAAAGTATAAGCGGAGCGCAGCACCGCCTGCGGCGATGGAATGCACAGGGCGGCCGCGTAGTGCCGATTTGCTATTGCGCGCCGGCGGCGGGAACCAGAGTTGCACGCTCAGGAACGACCTTGATCTCGAAGAGCCTGGGCCACAGCTTGCCGGTGACGAAAAGGCGATCGTGCGCGGCGTCGTAGGCGATGCCATTGAGCACAGCCTCAGGGTCGGGGTGCTGATCCGCTGGAAGCAGGCCGGAGAGATCGATCCAGCCGAGCACCTTGCCGGTGGCCGGCGCGATGCGCGCGATGCGATCGGTGTGCCAGACATTGGCGTAGATTTCGCCGCGCACATATTCGAGCTCGTTAAGCTGGGTGACGGGCGAGCCGCGGTCTTTCACCACGATGCGGCGAACCGCGCGGAAGGTCTCGGGATCGAGAAAGCGAAGCGTCGCGCTGCCGTCGCTGAGAATCAGGTGCGCGCCGTCCTGGGTCAGTCCCCAGCCTTCGCCGTCGTAGTGCAGCGTGCGCAGCAGGCGAAAGCTGAAGCGGTCGTAGACGAAAGCCGTGTGCGCGAGCCAGGTGAGCTGGATGAGCGTGCTGCCCCAGTTGGTGAGCCCTTCGGCAAAGTACTTGCTCGGGACGGAAATCTCCTGCTGCACGCGGCCGGTTTCAAGATCGACCATGCGCAGCGACGACCGGCCGTTGAGCCCGGTGCTCTCGTAGAGATGGCCGTCGAGATAGATGAGCCCCTGTGTGTAGGCGCTGGAGTCGTGCGGGTAGACATGGATGATTTTATAGGTGTCTGTCGCGAAGGAACAGGACGCAGTGACAGCCAGCAGGACAAAGACGGCGAGCGAGCGGCGAAGAGCGATGGGAGTCATTCGGCAGCGTGGACCCGCATTCAGTTTACGTTGCGTCCGGGGTCAATACCGCCCAGACAATGATGCCGAAGCCCAAACCTGTTGGCGATGAAGCAGCATCGGTGAAACAAGAGAACTATCCGATCAGCTTCGCGGCGTCCTTGGCGAAGTAGGTGACGATGAAATCAGCGCCGGCGCGACGGATACCTGCCAGCGACTCGAGCATGGCGCGGGTGGGGTCGAGCCAGCCTCTTTGAAACGCGGCGTGCAGCATGGAGTACTCGCCGGAGACCTGGTAGGCGCCCATGGGCATGCCGTAGCGGTCGCGCGCGGCGCGCACCACGTCGAGATAGGGCATGGCTGGCTTCATGAGGATCATGTCGGCGCCTTCGGCCAGGTCGAGTTCAATCTCGCGCATAGCTTCGCGCAGGTTGGCGCCGTCCATCTGGTAGCTTCTGCGGTCGCCGAACTGCGGCGCAGAGTCGGCGGCTTCGCGGAAAGGTCCGTAAAAGGCCGAGGCAAATTTCGAGGCGTAGCTGAGAATAGGTGTCTGCATGAGGCTGGCCTTGTCGAGCGCGGCGCGGATGGCGGCGACGCGGCCGTCCATCATGTCGCTGGGCGCAACCACGTCTGCGCCGGCTGCGGTCAGGCTAACGGCGGTGCGGGCCAGCAGCTCGAGCGAGGGGTCGTTGTCGACCTCGAAGCTGTCGCCGTGCTGCACCACGATGCCGCAGTGGCCGTGGCTGGTGTACTCGCAGAGGCAGACGTCGGCGATGAGCACAAGTCTCTTTGCCGCGGACGAAGCCTTGAGCGCGCGCAGTCCCTGCTGCACGATGCCGTTCTCATCCCACGCGCCGGTGCCGGTTTCGTCTTTGCTCTCGGGCAGGCCGAAGAGCAGCAGGCCGCCGATGCCAAGCTGCGCGGCCTCTTCGGCTTCGCGCACGGCTTCATCGACGGAGAGATTGAAGACGCCGGGCATCGAAGAAACTTCGCGGCGGACGCCTTCGCCGGGACAGAGAAAGAGCGGGTAGATAAGGTCGCCGGGGTCGAGCGTGGTTTCGCGGACCAGGGCGCGCAACGGCTCGCTGCGGCGCAGGCGGCGAAGCCGGTTTTGCGGAAAGCTCATGGCTCGATTGTAGTGCAGCTTCCAGCTTGTGCGTGGCGGAACGAAGTGCGAGCGATGAACTGATCTCTGAATACGAGCAGAATCAACTTCTATGCGGTATGCGCTGGTACATCGAGCCAGGAGCTAGAAGCTGAAGGCTGCCTTTAAAGCTGCTGATAGAGCGACGCGTTGCGGTAGCCTAGCAGCACGATGAGTGTCCAGATGCCGAGGGCCGTGCCAAGCGGGAAGTGAATCAGGCTCAGGACCGCGACGATGATGGCCAGGATGCGTCCCCACTGCTCGTGCTGCAATAGGCCCCAGGCCGCAGCCACGGTGAGCGCCACCCGGAGCGAGAGTATGATCCAGACAAAGTGAATCAGCGCCGGGCCGAAGATATTCGGACCCATGGGACCGTGGGGCCACGGGCCAAATGCACCTGACATGATGGCGCGAGCGAACGAGAGCCCGGCAAAGGCCAGCAGCAGCGAAAGCCCCGCGTAGATGAACCAGAAGACACTCAGCAGCCTGATCTTGCCTGCATAGCTCTCCAACTGGTACTGGAGTCCGGGAACGGGCGGAACGGCGGCGGCGACTGGACGGCCGCACTGTCCGCAGAATACCTGGCCCAGTGTAATAGGTTGACCGCATCCGCTGCAGAACATGTTCACCTCCCCATGAAGACGTGCCGCTTGGTTATACGAAGATTGAAGGTCCAGTGTTCCTTGTAATCCTTGTAATGTAATTCTGCCGTAGACAGGCAGGATAGAACGGCGTTGTCGTTGATCGAAATCTCTTCGGTTTATCGTTCCAGGCTGGCGCGGGCCCGCATCGACGTATTCTGCCGCTCCCACCGTTCCTCGTGCCGGTCATCGTGGAAGATGAGCGCCGTGACGCGGCCCTGCGCATCGCGCTCGATGAGCAGCCGGGCGATGCTCGATCCGTTGGGAAAGAAAAGCGTCGTCGGCGACTCGGCGGCCAGGGGAATGATGTTGCCGTACTGGTCTTTTTCGTAGAGCGCGTCGCCCTGGTGGTAGATGGTGAGGAAGGAGTGGCCGTTGGGCTCGCGGTACTCGCCGGAGAGGCTGTCGAGCGCGGACTCGGGCAGCCGGATAGCTGCAGGATGGCGCGGAATGACGACGCGCTCGGCCATGGCCGGCAGCAGCTCGGGCTGGGCCAGCAGGCGGTGCGACAGCAGCCAGCGTGGCAGCTCGGGCTCGTTATAGGCGCGCGTCCAGCAGTCGTGCTGCAGTCCCTGGTAGACCCACAGGCGAATGTGCCCGCCGGCGGCCTTGAAGGCGTCAAACATCAGTTCGCTCTGGCGTGGCGAGACGACGGGATCGTCGCCGCCGTGGAAGAGCCACACCGGCGTACGGCCCACGGCGCGGGCGTACTCGGCGGGCAGCGTGGCGGCCTCCTGCCAGCGGTCGGGCTCGTAGCTCCAGAAGATGCCGCTGGCGGCAATGGCGATGGCCGCCCAGCGGTGCGGATGCAGCCGCGCCAGCTCCCACGCGCCGTAACCGCCCATCGACAGGCCGGTGAGATAGGTGCGCTCGGGATCGCCGCGAAACTCTTCGGACTCCTGGTCGAGTGCGGCCATGGCCATCTCCAGCATCCTGGGATCGGTCCAGTGGTCGGGCAGCGGGCACTGCGGCATGACGATCACGAAAGGCCAGCGCTCGGGATGGTCGCGCACCTCGGCGGGCAGGCCGATCTGCGTCTGCCACATGCCTTCGGAGCCGCGCTCGCCGCGGCCGTGAAGAAAGAGAATGATGGGCCACTGGCGTCCGTCGTCGCGGCGCCAGTCTTCCGGCAGATAGACCTGGAAGCGATAAGTTACGCCGTCCATCTCGATGCGGCGGTTGAGGAAGCCCGTTTCCTGCAATAGCTCGCGGTGCTGCGCGTGGCCTGCATGCGCCGCGCCGGCACGCGCGTAAAGTGGCGCGAAGATCACACAAATCATCAGCAAACGAAGCGAGCGGGACATTCTGGCATTCAAGCATAACCGGGCGCGCCGGCGCAGCGCACAGAAGTGCAGGCTTGTGATCACTCTGAGACACGGGGATGTGCCGGCTGGGTTCACGATCGAATTCCTTGGAATTTCTTTGCAGTTTTCTTACGGATGGCGCTGGAGACTCAATATTTGATATGCAATGTATAACGATGACAGTGCTTGAGGCAGGCGATACGCTGGATCACTACCGGCTGGATGCGATGGTTGCGCACAGCGGCATGTCCACGCTCTATCGCGCGACCGACCTGAAGACCGGCCGGCAGGTGGCCATCAAGGTTCCGCATGCCGAGATGGAGGCCGACCCGGTGCTGCTGGAGCGGTTCGCGCGCGAGCAGCAGATCGGCCAGGAGCTGGACCACCCCGGCATCGTGAAGACCTTCGATGGCGAAGAGCGCAGCCGGCTCTACATGGTCATCGAGTGGGTGGATGGAAGGCTGCTGCGCTCCATTCTGAATGAAGAACGGAAGCTGCCCATCGAGCGCGCCGTGCCGATCGCGGTGCGCATCTGCGATGCGCTGGACTACATGCACAAGCACGGCGTGGTGCACCGCGACCTAAAGCCTGAAAACATCATGGTGTGCGCGGACGGCGGCATCAAGCTGATCGACTTCGGCATCGCCATGAAGGAAGACGCGCGCCGGCTCACGTTCGCCGGCATGTCGCCGGCGCTGGGCACGCCGGACTACATTGCGCCGGAGCAGGTGAAGGGCCAGCGCGGCGACCAGCGCAGCGACATCTACGCGCTGGGCATCATCCTCTACGAGATGGTCACGGGCACAACGCCGTTTACCGGGCCCAATCCGCTGGCGGTCATGAACGAACGGCTGCTGGTCGATCCCAGGTCGGCGCGCAGCCTGAATCCGCAGATTTCGCCGCAGCTCGAGGAGATTCTGTTCCGTGCGCTGGAGCGCGACCCGCGCCACCGCTATGCGACAGCCGCGGAGATGGCCTGGGAGCTGGAGCACCAGGAGCAGGTGGGCGTGGATGAAGACGCGCGCCGGCCAGCGCTGCACAAGCGGCTTGGCGGCAAAAAGATGCTGCTCTACGCCGGGCTGGCGCTGGCTCCGCTGGTGCTGTTTGTGCTCATGCTGCTGATGGCGAGGAAGTAGAGCAAGGCTGTTTCCGCAACGCGCTGTTAAGACAAGGCACCTGGCATGGGCGTACTCTTATCTGCTATCTACGCGCTGCCGTTCGGTGCAGCTTCGAGGTGTTCCATGAAGCCTCACAAGGCGATCGCTTTTCTCCTGGTGTTTCCGGCGGTGCTTCTCGTACAGGCAAAGGATAAGAAGTCGTCCAACGTGCCGGCGGTCTTCGGACAGGCGCGCTACGTGTACGTGGAAGCGGTAGATGGGCAGGAGTTCGACCCGAATCTGTATCCGGAAGACCGTGAGGCGATTGCCGACGTGCGCGATGCGCTGACGGGCTGGAAGCGCTACACGCTCACCACGGAACGCGACCAGGCGGATCTGATTTTCGTGGTGCGCAAGGGGCGCGCGGCGCGCGCCGACGCAGGGATGAGCCGGAATGGCGGTCCAGACCCCGTTGGCGTGGGCCAGCCGAGATCGGGCGTGCCGATGGGCGGCACGGCGGCGCAGATGGGCGGCGAGATGGGACCGCTGGACGACTTCTTTGAAGTGTGCCAGGGAAATGCCGACGGCAAGCGCGGCACTCCGCTATGGGAGCGTTCGATGCCAGACGGCTTGAGCGCGCCGCGCGTGCTCTTATTCCAGCAGTTCAAAGAGGCCGTGGACAAGGCTTATCCCCTCCAGCCCACGGGCCAGGCGCAGAAGCCGTAGCGGCTCTTCGGATCGGAAGTCTCTGGCCGGGACGCAAGCCTATCTTCGTATTGCCGCAAAGACGGGCGGCATCGACAACCTGCCTTGAAAACTAAAGCATTTCTCCTATTTCTATAGAGGAGGCCACAACTACCGAGTGGATTTTTCCTCAAGAAAAATCCATCTGCCGTGGCGGACACGCCATCAGGCGACTCTACGGAAATAGGAGAAATGCTCCTCTACCGGTACGATTCGTCGCGATGGATGACGAACTCGGGATAGGCGCCGCCACCCAGTTCGTGCAGGTCCATGCCGATGCGCTCGCCATCCGGATCGACGCGGAAGGGAACGATGCGGTTGAGGATGGCGAAGAGCAGGTAGACCAGCGGAAGCACGAATCCGATCAGCGTGGCGATGCCGACCAGTTGCGCCAGCAACTGGCCTGGATGCGGCGCAAAGAGGCCGGCGGCGAACAGTCCCCACAGGCCGGCAACCGCGTGCACGGTAATGGCGCCGGAGGGATCGTCGATGGAAAGCGCCAGCTCGAGCAGCTCGACGAGCAGCGGCGTGGCGATGCCGGCGACAAGGCCCACCAGCAGCGACTCCGCCGGTGTGACGATGGCCGCGCAGGCGCTCGAGGCCACCAGGCCGGCCAGCCATCCGTTGGCGCACATGCTGGCGTCCGGCTTGCCAAAGCGGACGCGCGTAATGCCGAAGGTGGCCGCGAGCGCTATCGAAGCGGAAAGCAGCGTGTTGACCGCAGTGGCCGGCAAAGCGCTGAGCGGCGCGTGGAGCCAGAGGATGGCGCCGGCGGTATTCCAGGCCAGCCAGCCCACCAGGCTCAGCAGGCAGCCGAAGAGCACATAGACGGCGTTGTGGCCGGGCATGGCATTGGAGAAGCCTTCCTTGGGAAACTTGCCTTTGCGCGGTCCGGCGATCCAGACCACGGCCAGCGCGCTCAATCCGCCCACCGCGTGGACGGTGCCTGCGCCTCCAAAGTCGAGAAAGCCGGCGCCAAGCCCGAAGTTGACGCCAAGCTGCGCCAGCCATCCACCGTCCCAGCTCCAGTGAGCCACGAGTGGAAAGACGATGCCGGCAAGAACGGCGGCGGTAGCGCATCCGCCGGCGAGGCAAAAACGGTCGGCGCCCGATCCCCAGGGGATCAGGGCGGCTAGAGCGACGGCCAGAAACTCGAAGAGCATGCCCAACTGTGCGGTGCTGAAGGTTGAGCCGGACACGGCAAAAGATGTGAAGGGAGATGGGCCGGAGCCGATCCAGCTCCACGGCTGGCCAGCGAGATGGAAGACGCGGCTGGCGGAGCTGGGATCGCCGGCGAGAGCCGCGCCCAGGAGCGCGAAGACGATGACGGCCACCGCGACGATAGCCAGGTTGCCCAGAAACGCCTGTGCGGCGGAGCGCGAGCGACCCAGTCCCGTGTTGGTGAGCGCAACGCCGGCGATCGCCAGCGGCGCTGCAAAGAGCAGCACAAGAGTGAAGGCAAACAGGGATTCGCTCAGGGTAGGCGCGGGAAGGCTGGAGTTCATGGCTGTGTCTCTCCGCGGGGCAGGATGTGGCCGCGCACGGCGACGCCGAGGCCGAGAGCTTCGACCGCCAGCCCGCAGAGCACGAAGACGCCGCGGCGGGCGAGGTCAGGGAACAGCACCAGCGCAGCGATGGTGAGAAAGAACCCGGCTGGCATGACCAGCAGTCCGGCGTATTTCATGGCCTCGTCTTCCGTTTCCTTTCCGCGCGTATTCCAGGGTGTCGCGTGCTGAAGGGGATTGCGTATGTGGATCGCGCCAGAATCGCATCCGGGGCTGCGTTGCGGCCGACAGGCAGATGACAAAGTCCCTGTTCTCGGCACGGGCCTTTCGAGCGCGCATAAACCGTGTAGCGATGCGTTATTTTGCCGGCCGCGTCCCATGGGGGTGTGGCTCGCGGCGCCTTCTGCCTTTACAGAATCTTAACTCATGCCCTGGTTACGATTGACACGCAAGCGCGCGCCTCGCAAGCCGCTGAGGCCGGATTCATCCACTTCGAGAACGATCCGGTTGCCTGTTTGTGCATCGGCAAGGACCTGAATACGTCCGGTTGCGCCGCGCCAGGGTCGCACCTTGCAGAAGAAGATTTTCATCGCGCATTGCAGGCTGTTATGAAGAGTGGAACGGATACGGAAAATCCCAATTTCTGGTACAGGGTTGCAGGTACAGAGAGCCTATGTAGTGTGACACACGTTTGTTTTGCAACTCCGTCTGTTTTCAGCAAAATGCGCGATGCATTTTACACCGGATTTTTTAAGATTTTCGTGACGGCGGCACTTGCGCAACCGACCCTTGCTGCTATATTGGTTCTTCGGGTTATTCGGCCTTCTCCGTTTGAGTTTGTTCACGAGAGATTTTGTACATAACCTAATGCGGCAGCCGGTACTGTGGCCGCATACAGACAAGCAAATCAAGCAGGGTACAATTCATGCCGCAAATCTTTGACCGCAGCTCCAATGCACTGGCCCGCATGAGCCTGGTGTTGACGGGGCTGATCGTGATCGCCCTGGGCGTCACGCTCGATCAACTGCAACGGTCGCCCTGGGTGACGCGGCAGGGTCAGCGTCCGGATCAGCCGGTTCCATTCAGCCACAAGCACCACGTGCAGGGACTTGGGCTGCAGTGCCAGTACTGCCACACCACGGTCGAAAAGTCGAGCTACGCGGGTATTCCTCCTACGCGCACCTGTATGAACTGCCACGCGCAGATCTGGACCAACGCGCAGCTTCTGGAGCCGGTGCGGAATAGCTGGTACACGGGCCAGTCCATCCCCTGGATCAAGGTGCACGACCTTCCCGACTACGTCTACTTCAGCCACGAGATCCACGTAAATAAGGGAATTGGCTGCGAGACCTGTCACGGCCGCGTGGACGAGATGCCGCTGATGTATGCGCAGAATACGCTGCAGATGGAGTGGTGCCTGAACTGCCACCGCAACCCAGCCAAGAACCTGCGGCCTACCAGCGAGATTTACAACATGGACTGGCAGAAGCCGGCGGAAGACCATCCGGTGTGGTGCACGGCCGTGGACAATAAATATGGTGTGCCCACCGCGCAGAGCGTGCGCTGCACGACGACGGACCCGGCCAATGCGGGACCGGAGCTGGCCTCGCTGCAGATGCCGGTGCGCGCGGCGAGCGGGATGGCCGGCGATGTGAGCGCGGCTGCGCTGCCTGCGGCTGCGCCGGTTTACACCAAGTTCACCCGCCAGGAGGATCTGGGTCACTTCCTGGAGGTTCACTACAAGATTCGCACCCCGAAGGACCTGATGAGCTGCGAGGTATGCCACCGATGAGCGGAATCCAAAAGAGCGGGACCGCGCCGGCGGCGGAAAACAAGATGGGGAATGCCGTGGATGAGAAGACGGGGAACGGCGCGCCCATGACTCTGGCCGCAGTGCGCCAGGAGCTGAAGGGCGTGAGGGGGAAGAAGTTCTGGCGGTCGCTCGACGAGCTGGCGGATACGCCCGGGTTTCAGGCCGCGGTGCAGCGGGAGTTTCCCGGCTCCGCGCAGGAGTGGGTCGATCCGGTCTCGCGGCGCGGCTTCCTGAAGCTGATGGGCGCGTCGATGGCGCTGGCCGGAATGGCCGGCTGCACCAAGCAGCCCGACGAGCCGATCTATCCCTATGTGAAGGCGCCTGAGGACCTGGTCCTGGGCAAGCCGATGTATTTTGCCACGGCGCATCCGTTCACCACCGGCGCGGTGCCGCTGCTGGTGAAGAGTAGCGAGTTCCGTCCCATCAAGGTGGATGGCAATCCCGAGCACGCCTATAACAGCGGTGGCTCCGATCCGTATTCGCAGGGCACTCTGCTTGCCCTCTACGATCCTGACCGCTCGCAGCATGTGACCTATCGCGGCGAATCGCGTGAGTGGGAAGAGTTTGTCGAGGCATTCCGCAGCAAGGTGGCTTCCACGAAAGATGGAAGCGGCATTTACTTCCTGAGCGCCACCATCACCTCGCCCACGCTGGCGCGGCAGTGGCAGGCGGTGGCGAAGGCGTATCCCAAGGCGAAGCTGGCGCAATACGACCCGGCGCTGGCGGGAACCTTCCTGACCAGCGGCCCGGCAGTGCAATACGACCTAGCCGCGGCGGACGTGATCGTCTCTCTGGACGCGGATTTTCTGTCGGGCGCGAGCTATCCGGGCTTCCATCGGCTGGTGCGCGACTATGCCGGCCGGCGCAAGCAGCCGGAAAACGGCATGAACCGGCTGTATGCGGTCGAGAGCTCGACCACCACCACCGGCATGAAGGCCGAGCATCGGCTCGGTCTGCGCGCGAGCGAGGTTCCGGCCTTTGCTGCGGCGCTGGCCGCCGCGCTGGGCGTGAGCGGCGTGAGCGCTCCGGGCTATGCGTGGACTGCCGATCAGCAGAAGTTCCTCGCGGCGCTGGTCAAGGATCTGAAAGCCAATGCCGGCAAGAGCGCGGTGATTCCGGGCCTCTATCAGGACTCCTCGGTGGCGGCACTGGCGCTGGCCATCAACAACGCGCTCGGCAACGTGGGCAAGACGGTGTCGGTGGCGGGTCCGGCGCATCCGATTCCCTCCGACCAACTGGCGGACATCAAGGCGCTGGTGGCTGATCTGAACGCGGGCAAGGTGGACTGGCTGGTCCTCCTCAATGCCAACCCGGTCTACGACGCGCCGGCTGACCTCGATTTTGCAACGGCCTTCAACAAGGCGAACATCGTTGCCCACCTCGGCTCGCATGTGGACGAGACGGGGCAGATTGCGCACTGGCACATCCCCGCGGCACACTACCTCGAATACTGGTCGGATGCGCGGGCGTATGACGGCACGGTGTCCATCGTGCAGCCGCTGATCGACCCGCTCTTCGGCGGCCACTCGGCGCACGAGGTTCTGCAGTCGTTGCTGGACGATCCGATGGTGAGCGCCTACGCGGCGGTGCGCGAGACCTGGAAGCCGGTCATCAAGGGCGACTTCGAGACCGGATGGCGCAAGGCGCTGCACGATGGGTGGATTGCCGACACGGTGCCTGCCAGGACGCCGGGCGCGGTGGCTGCGTCTCCGGCCGCCGTGAACGCCGCCAGGAAAGCGGTCCCCGAGCCGACGCCCAGGGATTCGATCGAGGTGATCTTCCGGCCCGATCCGACCATCTACGACGGTCGCTGGTCGAACGTGGGCTGGCTGCAGGAGCTGCCCAAGCCGGTGACCAGCCTGAGCTGGGACAACGCGGCGATCGTCTCCGGCGCAACGCTCGAGAAGCTGGGCCTCGAAGAGGACGACATTGTCGAGATCAGCGTGGGCGACGGGCGGGTGAAGGCTCCGGTGATCGTGGCTCCGGGGCATCCGGACAACTCGGTGACGGTCTACCTGGGCTACGGACGCCAGTTCGCCGGGCGCGTGGGCTCGGCGGCGGGCTTCAACACGTACCTGATCCGCAATAGCTGGGCGCCGTTCTATGCGACGGGTGGTATCCGCAGGGTAGACGGCAAGTGGGGCATCGCGATCACCAAGAGCCACTACCAGGATCACCGCAGCCGCGGCCTGTCCGAACACGGCAATCAGAACTGGTCGCTCGAAGGGGTCGAGGCGCTGGGTCCGCGCAGCATCGTCCGCTACGCCACGCTGGAGCAGTTCAAGGCCAACCCCAACTTCGCGCACGAAGGCGATGGCCGCGAGACGCCCGACATGGGCACGTCGCTCTTTCCCAACTGGACCTACAACGAGTCCTATGCCTGGGCGATGTCGATCGACATGAACAGTTGCACGGGCTGCAACGCTTGCATCGTGAGCTGTTATGCAGAGAACAACATCGCGGTGGTGGGCAAGCAGCAGGTGCGCATCGGCCGCGACATGCAGTGGATTCGCGTCGACACCTACTTCGAGGGCGACCTGGCGGCGCCGCGTGCGCACTTCCAGCCCATGAACTGCCAGCAGTGCGAGAACGCGCCCTGCGAAGAGGTCTGCCCGGTGGGCGCAACGATACACACGCCCGAAGGCCTCAACATGATGGTCTACAACCGCTGCGTGGGCACCCGCTACTGCTCGAACAACTGCCCGTACAAGGTGCGCCGGTTCAACTTCCTGCTCTACTCCGACTACGAGACCGAGAGCCTGAAGCTGATGCGCAATCCGGACGTCACGGTCCGTTCCCGCGGCGTGATGGAGAAGTGCAACTACTGCGTGCAGCGCATCGAAGGGGCCAAGATCCAGGCCGACAAGGAGAATCGCCTGGTGCGCGACGGCGAAATCATCACCGCCTGCCAGCAGGCATGTCCGGCTGCGGCGATCACCTTCGGCAACCTCAACGACCGGCAGAGCCGGGTTGCGAAGTTGCGCGCCATGCAGCGCAGCTACCAGGTAATTGCCGACATCAATACCCGTCCTCGAACCACTTACGTGGCTGAAGTCCTGAATCCGAATCCCGAACTCGAAGAAGCGCCGGTTGAAGTTGCGCCGGCCAAGGGTTGAATCCGCGATGGCGACCAGCGAACTGAAGACCAAAGACCCTGGGATTGATCCTGCAACCGGAGAGTTCCGGGTCGTCGACCTCGGCCAGACCTTCCGGTCGATCACCGAGAAGATTGCGAGCATTGTGCTCACCCCGCGCACGCCGTTAGGCTGGTTTGCTTACTTTGCCATAGCCGGCGCGGGCACCACGATGCTGCTGGTGGCTGTAACCTGGCTGTTCCTCAAGGGCGTCGGCATCTGGGCGATTACCATCCCGGTGGCCTGGGGATTCGCCATCATCAACTTCGTGTGGTGGATCGGCATCGGCCACGCCGGCACGCTGATCTCGGCGATTCTGCTCCTGTTCAAGCAGCAGTGGCGCAACTCGATCAGCCGCTTCGCCGAGGCGATGACCATCTTCGCCGTCATGTGCGCCGCGCTGTTCCCGGTGATTCACGTCGGGCGCCCCTGGCTCGGTTACTGGCTGCTGCCCCTGCCTTTCACCATGACGGTCTGGCCGCAGTTCCGGTCGCCGCTCATGTGGGACACCTTTGCGGTCTCGACCTACGCGACGATCTCGGTAGTCTTCTGGTACATCGGCATGATCCCCGACTTCGGGACCTTCCGCGACCGGGCGCAATCGAGGTTCGCCCAGTATTTCTACGGGATCCTCTCGGTGGGCTGGCGCGGGTCGGTGCGTCACTGGATGCGCTACGAGACGGCGTCGCTGCTGCTGGCCGGCCTGGCCACGCCGCTGGTGCTCTCGGTGCACACCGTCATCAGCTTCGATTTCGCGGTGGCCGTGCTTCCCGGCTGGCACACCACCATCTTCCCGCCTTACTTCGTGGCCGGCGCCATCTACTCCGGCTTCGCCATGGTGCTCACGCTGGCCATTCCGCTGCGCAAGTACTATCACCTGGAACAACTGGTGACCGAGCGCCATATCGACAATATGGGCAAGCTGATGCTGGTGACCGGCTTCATCGTCGGCTACGGCTACGGCATGGAAGCCTTCATGGCCTGGTACTCGGCCGACCACTGGGAGGCCTTCACGTTCTGGAACCGCGCGTTCGGGCCCATGGGCTGGTCCTACTGGCTGCTGCTCACGTTCAACCTGTTCATCCCGCTCACCACGCTCTGGTCGCGCAAGCTGCGAACCAACATTGCGTTCATGTTCGTTCTGTCGATTGTCGTCAATACGGGCATGTGGTTCGAGCGCTTCGTCATCATCGTGACCAGCCTCACGCGCGACTTCCTGCCCTCGGCCTGGGGTACGTATCGCGCCACCAAGTGGGACTACATGACTTTCTTCGGCACGGTGGCGTTCTTCCTGTTCATGTTCCTGCTGTTTGTTCGCTTCCTGCCCATGATCCCGATGAATGAAATCCGCCTGCTGCTGCCGCAGGCCAAGATCAAGCCTAAGGCGGCTGTGGAGGCCGGTGACTGATATGCCCCCTCGCGAAGGAACCTACGGCCTGCTGGCCGAATTCGATACCCCCGGCGACCTGGTGCGGGCTGCGCGCCAGGCCCGCCAGGACGGCTGGCGCCGCCTGGATTGCTACACGCCGTACCCGGTGGAGGAAGCCGCCGAAGCCATCGGCTTCCACCGCGACAAGGTTCCGCTTCTCTGCCTGATCGGCGGCCTGCTGGGCGGAGCGGCCATGTTCGCACTGGAGACCTGGATCTCCGTGCTGGCTTACCCGATCAACGTGGCTGGCCGGCCGACCTATTCGTGGCCGGCATTCATCGTTCCAGCCTACGAGTGGACCATCCTGTGGGCCGGCTTGTCGGCGGCCTTCGGCATGCTGGCGCTCAATGGCCTGCCGGCACTCTATCATCCGCTTTTCAACGCGCCCAACTTCCGTGACGGCGCCACCACGGACAAGTTCTTCCTGTGCCTGGAAGCGCTGGATCCAAAGTTCGACCTGGCCGAATCGAAGGCCTATCTTGAAAATTTCAGGCCGGTTTCGGTGGTGGAGGTGGAGTACTGATGAACCTTCACAGGGATCAGGGTTCAGGGATCAGGGTTCAGGTAGGGTGCCCCGCCCTTGCGCAGTTTTCGCGCGAGGATGGAAAACCAGTTTCACGGATGCTCCATCCTTTCCGCGTGTGCGGAAAGGGTGGGAGATCACTCTTTCTTGCCGCAATGGCCTGCGTTCTTCTCATCTCCGGCTGCCGCCAGGACATGCACAATGAGCCAAAGATGATTCCG
This sequence comes from Acidobacteriaceae bacterium, assembly GCA_030038195.1. Taxonomy (GTDB): domain Bacteria; phylum Acidobacteriota; class Terriglobia; order Terriglobales; family Acidobacteriaceae; genus Telmatobacter. Next base: position 19,168 of record JASHPJ010000064.1, on the reverse strand, counting down.
CAGCGCGGCAGCGACTTCTTCGCCGATCACCGCAGCGCGCGTCCGCAGGTGGAGAACACCGTGGCCCGCGGCCAGTTGCATGAAGACAGCTACTTCTACACCGGCGTGGTGCAAGGCGCCAACGGCTACCGCGAAGAGCGGGACATGATGCCGTTCCCGGTGACCATGACCGTGCTCGAGCGCGGGCAGGAGCGGTTCAACATTTACTGCACGCCCTGCCACTCGCGGGTGGGCAACGGGCTGGGCGAGATTGTGTACCGCGGCTACAAGCCGGCGGCCAACCTGCACGACCAGGTGCGGATGTCGCAGCCCATCTCGCACTACTTCTACGTGATGACCCACGGCTACGGCGCCATGCCCGACTACTCGGCGCAGTTGACGCCGTCCGACCGCTGGGCGGTAGCCGCCTATATCCGCGCCCTGCAGCTCAGCCAGGCGGCCACGACGCAGGACGTTCCGGCCGGTGTGCAGATCAGGAGCCTCGAGAGCGTCGCCGACGAAGAGGGGCATCCGGAGTATGCGCGGCCCTGGGAGCTGCCGGCGACCGCGGTGCAGGCCTATCCGCCGGTGGCCAGCGAGGGAACGCCGGCCATGGCCCCGGCCCGTCCGGCTGACCCGGCCATCAAGATTCCCGCAAGCAAACCGGCCGCGACGGCCGCCCATTAAGGACTTACGGAATGGCTCACGAATCGCACGCTCAAACACACGCCAAGACGCTCCCCGCCGATCTGGGCGCGCCGGCCCTGGTGGATGGCTGGAGGAATCGCGCGCTGGTGGTCGGGGTGATCTTCACGGTTATCGCCGTGATCCTGGCGTTCCTGGGCCAGTCGCAGGACCCTGAGCATCTGGGCTGGGACCACTTCCTGCGCGGCTGGACGATGGGCCTCATGCTCACCTTCGGCTTTTCCGTCGGCGGCCTGGCTCTGCTCATGGTGCAATACTGCTCGGGCGGCAAGTACGGCCTGCTGCTGCGCCGGCCTCTCGAGGCGATGAGCCGCACCCTGCCCCTGGTCTTCGGCTACTGGGTGGTGACGGCGATTTTTATGAAGAGGCTTTACCTCTGGGCGCAGTTTAAAGGGGACGCCGACACGGCGGCAGCGGTCAAGGCGGGCATCCTCACCGAGATCCAGAAACACTGCATCGACTTCAAGCGGCCCATGCTCAACCCATTCGCCTTCGTCTGGGTCAGCGTGCTCTGTTTCGCGATCTGGGGATTCTATACATGGCGGCTGAACGCTCTCGCGCTCAAGCGCGATGCGCAAGGGCCGGAGACTACCCCGTTCTGGATCAAGAAGTTCGAGAACATCAGCGGGCTGGGCATCGTGATCTACGCCGTGACGATGACCGCTGCGTCCATTTACTGGGTGATGTCCATGGACCCCACCTGGTTTTCGACGGTATATGGCCTGCTCTACCTGGTCGAGCAGGGCTTCCAGGTGCTGGCGCTGGGCATCATCGTGACCCTGGCGCTCTCCAAGGCCGAGCCCATCCGCACGCTGCTTCGCCAGACCGAACAGCACGACCTGGGCAAGCTGACCTTTGCCTTCGTCATGCTGAATATTTACCTGGCCTTCGGGCAGTTCCTCATCATCTGGTCGGGCAACCTGCCGAATGAGATCAACTGGTACCTGGACCGTATCCGCGGCAGTTGGGGCGTCATCATCACGCTCGACTTCATCTTCCACTGGCTCATTCCGTTTTCCGTGCTGCTGTCGCGCGACATCAAGCGCAACAAGAAGCGGCTCACTTTCGTGTGCCAGATCATGATCTTCGCCGTAGCGTTCAACCAGTTCTGGCTGATCGAGCCGAGCTTCCACGACGCCGCGCGCAACCTGCACTTCAGTTGGGGAATTCTCGAGTACGTTGCGGTGCCCATCGCTATGATGGCCTTTTGGATAGCCTATTTCTGCACGCGTCTCAAGACGCGCCCGCTCGTGCAGGTGAACGATCCGCACCTGGCGGAGATTCTGGAGCCTGAACATGCCCACGCATAACGAACATCTGCCGGAAGGGCACAAAAACGAGGAAATCGACGCCTCTCTCGGCTACGAGCAGAGCGACGTCAAGATCGCCGGCATCGTGGTGTTCTTGGTTGCGCTGGGCACCTTTGTGGCGGTCACCGGCGTCACCTGCTACGGCATAGGCAAGCTGCTGAATGCGCACATGAACAAGGAAGACGGCCCTAACAGCAAGTGGACCCAGACGGTGGATGTCCGGCAGCTCGGCAACATGCCTTCCAGCCCGGCGCTGCAGAACAAGATGGCCGAGATCACGCAGAGCTTTCCCACGCCGCGCGTGCAACTGGACGACGGCAACCAGGACGTGGCCGACCTGCATGCACGCGAGGACATTCTGCTGAACAACTATACCTGGGTCGACCAGTCGAAGGGCAAGGTGAGGATTCCCATCGAGCGGGCCATGGAGATCATCGCCCAGCGCGGGCTGCCGGTGGCGCCGGCGGCGCAGGTTCAGCCACCCATGACCGGCGACAGCCGGCCGGTGGTGACCATGCCGCTGACCAACGGCTTCGCGCGCACCTCGTACGAGCAGGAAGAAGCAGCCGCCCACCGCCAGACGGAAGGCGCGGAATCGGCCCAGTAGCCGGTTGCGGGAGACAGGGAAAGAGCGCGCCTTGCGGTGAGACCGCGGCGCAGAAAGGAGCAGAGACGATGCGCGGCACTCCAATCCTCCGGGAAGCAGCTTTCAGGAGCAGATCGGCGGCGATGCTGCTGTGCCTCGCGCTGCTGGCTCCTTTCGCGGCGGCGCAGGTTTCGTCTTACGGCGACAAGTCGGAGGGTCCGGCGAATAGCCAGCCCTCGGTGCTGAACGGCGTGGGCATTGACCAGCGCCTGAATACGCAGTTGCCGCTCAACCTGACCTTCACCGACGATACCGGCCATGTGGTTCCACTGAGCAGCTACTTCGGCAAGCGGCCGGCCATCCTGGCGCTGGTGTACTACCAGTGCCCGATGCTCTGCTCAGAGGAGCTGAACGGGCTGACCAGCGCGCTGCAGATGGTGAACTTCGTTCCCGGCAAGGATTTCAACGTGATCGTGGTGAGCATCGATCCCACCGAGGGCACGGCCCTGGCCGCGGCCAAGAAGCGCACGTACCTGCAGCGCTACGGCCATCCGGAGACGGCTAACGGCTGGCACTTCATGACCGGCACGCAGGCCAACATCGATGCACTGACCAGCGCAGTGGGATTCCGGTACGTGAAGATCCCGGGGCCTGACGGCAGGCTGACCCAGTTTGCCCACGCCAGCGCGATCCAGATTGTGACGCCGGAGGGCAAACTGGCCCAGTACTACATGGGCGTCGAATATTCTCCCAAGGACCTGCTGCTGGGGCTGGACGAGGCATCGTCCAACCGCATCGGCTCGCCGGTGGACAATATCCTTACCTACTGCTACCACTACGATCCCAAGACCAACACGCACTCGCTGATTGTGTCGCGCGTAGTGCAACTGGGTGGACTGCTGACGGTGGTGCTGCTGGGTGGATTCATGGTGGTCATGCTGCGCAAGGACGTCCAGCGAGGCAGCCACGCCGGAAAAGACAACGGGACAGGGAAAAAGGTGAACGGATAACGGAATGAGCCACATCAGCCCAGTACTCTGGCAGTTTCTCGTCAAGTGGTTGACGAATTTCAAGCTGTTTCCGCCCGAGGCGTCGAAGATTGCGCCGCAGATGGACGCGCTGTATTTCTTCATGGTCCTGGTCAGCCTGGTCGGCCTGACGCTGGTCATCCTGCTGATCTTGAGCTTCTCGCTGCTCTACAGCAAAAAGCGGCATCCGGTGGCGACCCAGATCGAAGGCTCCACGCTGCTGGAAGCCACGTGGACCATCATTCCGCTGGGCTTGTTCCTGGTGATGTTCGTGTGGGGCGCGCTGCTCTACTTCCGCGTCTACACGCCGCCGGCCAACGCCATGAACATCTACGTGGTGGGCAAGCAGTGGATGTGGAAGGTGGAGCATCCGGGCGGACAGCACGAGATCAACTCGCTGCATGTGCCGGTCGGGCGCGCGGTGCAGTTGACGCTTATCTCCCAGGACGTCTTTCACAGCTTTTCGATCCCGGCCTTCCGCGTAAAGCGCGAGGCGATTCCGGGCCGCTACACGTCGGTGTGGTTTGAGGCCACCACGCCCGGCACCTATCATCTCTTTTGCACGCAGTACTGCGGCACCAACCATTCGCAGATGATCGGCGACGTGGTGGTGATGACGCCGGACGACTTCCGGAAGTGGCTGGCCGGCTCAACCAGCGGCAACTCGCTGGCGCAGAATGGCGAGCGGCTGTTCGCCAGCCTGAGCTGCAACGCCTGCCACAATTCCAAGCCCGATGCGCGCGGGCCGAACCTGGTGGGCGTCTACGGATCGAGGCTGACTCTTGCAACCGGGCAGAGCGTGGACGTGGACGACGCCTATCTGCGCAACGCGATCCTCAATCCGACGCAAAACATCACCCAGGGCTACACCCCCATCATGCCCACCTACCAGGGGCAGATCAGCGAAGAGGGCGTCTTTGCCCTGGTGGAATACATCAAGAATCTCCAGTCCGATTACCGTCTCCAGCAAACCCTGAACACCACCGAGCTGCTCCCCGGAAACGAGGGCGGAACGGCGCCAGCAGGCAAAACAGCCGCTGGGCCAGAGGAGGTTAAACAATGAGCGCTGTTACGATCGTTAGTCTTCCCGATCAAGCCACGGCCCGGGTTCCCAAAGTGAACTTCCTGACCAAAGAGAACGGCCTGCTCAGTTGGCTGCTCACCGGCGACCATAAGCGGATTGCGACGCTCTACCTGATCTCGATCACGTTCTTCTTCTTTATTGGCGGGGCCCTGGCCGGTCTCATCCGCCTGGAGCTGCTGACGCCCCAGAGCGACCTGATGGCGGCCGACACCTACAACAAGGTGTTCTCGATGCACGGCCTGATCATGGTCTTTTTCTTCCTGGTGCCGTCGGTGCCGGCCACGATCGGCAATTTTCTGATGCCGCTCATGGTCGGCGCCAAGGATCTGGCGCTGCCCAAGATCAACCTGCTGAGCTGGTACCTTTACATCATCGCCGGCGCCATGATGCTGTACACGATGGCCGCCGGCGGCGTGGATACCGGGTGGACATTTACCACGCCGCTCTCAACGCATTACCTGAACACCAACGTGATCTCGGCCGGCCTGGCGGTATTCGTGGCCGGCTTCAGCTCGATCTTTACCGGGCTGAACTTCATTGTCACCATCCACAAGATGCGCTGCCCCGGCATGACCTGGTTCCGGCTTCCGCTGTTCGTCTGGTCGAACTACGCGGCCTCGATCCTGATGGTGCTGGGCACCCCGGTGCTGGCTATCACCCTGGTGCTGATCGTTCTGGAGCGCACGGTGGGCATCGGCGTCTTTGACCCGGCCAAAGGCGGCGATCCGCTGCTGTTCCAGCACCTGTTCTGGTTCTACTCGCATCCGGCGGTGTACATCATGATCCTGCCGGGCATGGGAGTCATCTCCGAGGTGGTTTCGACCTTCAGCCGCAAGCGTGTCTTCGGTTACACCGCGGTGGCGTTTTCGTCGGTGGCCATCGCCGTCTTCGGCTTCTTCGTCTGGGCCCACCATATGTTCATCATGGGCATCTCGAACTACTCGGCGCTGGTCTTCTCGCTGCTGACCATGCTGGTCGCGGTGCCTTCGGCGATCAAGATCTTCAACTGGTCCTTCACGCTGTACAAGGGCTCCATCACCTTCGAGACGCCGATGCTCTATGCCTTCGGCTTCATGGGCCTGTTCACCATCGGCGGCATGACCGGCGTCTTCCTGGGCGCAACCGGAACCGACATCCACCTGACGGAGACCTACTTCATCGTCGCGCACTTCCACTTCGTAATGGTGGGCGGCATGCTGATGGCCTTCCTCGCCGGCATTCACTTCTGGTGGCCCAAGTGGACGGGCCGGATGTACCCGGAAAAGATCTCGCAACTGGCCGCAGTGGTTACCTTCATCGGGTTCAACCTGACGTTCTTCCCGCAGTTTATCCTGGGCACTCTGGGCATGCCGCGGCGCTATGCGGCGTATCCGCCGGAGTTCCAGGTGCTGAATGTTTTCTCGAGCGCCGGCGCCACTATTCTGGGCGTGGGCTACCTGCTGCCGATTCTCTACCTCACCTGGTCGCTGAAGTACGGCGAGATTGCGGGAGACAATCCCTGGCAGGCCACCGGGCTTGAGTGGCAGACGCAGTCGCCGCCGCTCACGGAAAATTTCGCCGAGATTCCCATCATGGATCGCGAAGCGTATGACTACGAGTGGTTGGAACGCCAGCAGCAGAAAGAGGTAGCCAGTGTCGGATAGCACGGCAATCGCGCACGGTGCAGAGGCCGGTGCCCATCACGAGCACCCGCCTTACCAGCGCCACCACTTCGAAACCGTCAACCAGCAGTTTGACGCCACCAACTTTGCCATGTGGCTCTTCCTGCTGACGGAAATCATGTTCTTTGGCGGCCTGTTTACCGCCTACCTGATCCTGCGCAACTGGTATTATCCGGCCTTTGTCGAGGGCTCGCACCAGTTGAGCATCTTCTGGGGCACGGCCAACACGACGGTGCTGATCATCTCCAGCTTCACCATGGCGATGAGCGTGTGGAACGCGCAGATGCGGCGCAAGAGCGCCCTGCTGTTGTGCCTGGTGCTGACGTTTATCCTGGGCCTCGTCTTTCTCGGCATCAAGGGCATCGAATGGCACGAGAAGTGGGTGAAGTTCCATGTCCCTGGCCTGCACTACAGCGATCAGACGTTCCTCAATCCGGCATCGGACCACGAGGTCTACGCGGAGTATCACGACAAGCCCCTTGCGCCGGACATGGCCAGCAAGGCCCAGCAGTATTTCTTCCTTTATTTCGCCATGACCGGCATGCACGCTCTGCACATGGTCATTGGCATCTGCATCCTGGGGTTCATGATCGTGCGAGCGAAGGCCGGAGCTTACACCTCGGGGCACGTAACATTTGTTGAGAACTTCGGACTGTACTGGCACTTCGTCGACATCGTCTGGATATTCCTGTTCCCGCTTCTATACCTCATCAGCAGGCACCAATGACAAGGACACATGGATATGAGCGACTCACCTGAACACGAGCAACATATTGTCAGCCCCAAAGTCTATGTGGCCATCCTGCTGGCGCTGCTGACGCTTACTGCCACGACGGTTGCGGCCTCCTACGTTGAAATGTACGTTTTCAACGCGGTTGTGGCCCTGGCCATCGCGGTCATCAAGGCGTCGTTGGTGGTGCTGTTCTTTATGCACGTCAAGTACAGCCCCCGGCTGACCAAGCTCACCGTGGTCTCCGGGCTGTTCGTCTTCCTGTGCCTGATCAGCATGACCCTGGCCGACTATGTGAGCCGCGCCTGGGGCCGGTGGTAAAAAGGACAGCCGCTCCAGTGTCCTGAGTCTGAAGTTCGCATCACCAATACGCTGTCATCCTGAGCGTAGCAAGCCGCGTTTTTGCGGCCTGCGGAGTCGAAGGTCAAAGATCCGCCGTGGCGGGACCCACGGTTGCTTTTCGCAAATCATGCCAGGAACTTCAGACTCAGGACACTACAGCGTTTTCGGTTCAGGTCTTTACAAAGTTGATGCCGTCGAGTGGCTTTTTCCTCAAGAAAAAGCCACCTTTAACGATGCCGGTTTGTCAACATAGGAACCGAGAACGCTCTAGCCCCCGAGGAATCTTTCCCATACATCCGTCGGCATGGATGCAGCCATCTCCAGTCTCCTGAGTCATTTCGGCCCTGTGTGCGGGTGCGCCGCGGCGCATGGCCTGGTGGTTCAGACCCCAGGGAACGCAGTTGTCCTATAATGGGTTAAATTCCAAACCCGGAAACTGCGTGCCGTTTCGAGCGCAATCCGATGGATTCTGCGCACATTCCCATTTGAAGATTTTTATGCAAGTGGGAGGCCAAATCCGAAATTCGGATGCGCATGGGCGCCTGGATGTTACCGTTCGAACTCAGCCCACCATCCTGCTGGAGCGGGGTGGGCAAGCGCTTTCCCCGGGCGCGACATGCTGTCTGGTCTGCCGTCTTGCCTGGGGCCAAGGCTCTTGCAGTGGTTGTGTGCGTGCTGACTGTAGCGGGTTTCGCGCAGCAAGCGGGCAGAACGGCGCAGCGGCTCGCTGTGCCGCCACGCGTGGCCGCGGCGCGGCGCTTTCTGGCTGAGCGCGGATGGCTGCCGGGTCATCGGCTGGCTGCGCGGCGGCGAGCGGTGCATGCGCAGCCAGTCACGAGCCTGGGCGCGGCAACGCCCACCTGGCAGCCGCTCGGACCGACAGCGGTGAGCACACCGGATTACGGGCTGGTAACGGGGCGCATCTCGGCGCTGGCACTCGATCCTTCCGATGCGACGGGCAATCGTCTCTACGTGGGGACCACGGGTGGTGGCGTGTGGGCCGCCGGCAACGCGGGCGCGGCGAATGCATCTACAGTAGTTTTCACTCCGCTGACAGACACCGTCAATGCGCTGGCCGGCGTCTGGGATGCTTCCATCAGCATTGGCGCGCTGACTGTGCAGCCGGGCGGCACAGGCGTGATTCTGGCCGGCACCGGCGACCCCAACGATGCGCTCGATTCTTACTATGGCGCGGGCATTTTGCGCTCGACCGACGGTGGGAACACGTGGACGCTGATCCAGGAGACCCAGGACGCCGAGGACGGCCTGGGCGGACAGGATTACGGATTCATCGGCGAAGGGTTTGCAGGGTTCGCGTGGAGCACGGTGAACCCGCAGGTCGTGGTTGCGGCCGTGTCGCAGGCGTATGAGGGAACGCTGGTGAATGCCGGGCAGTCGAACCTGAGCTACGAGGGGCTTTACTACTCGGCTGACAGCGGCGCAACGTGGCATCTGGCCACGATCACCGATGGTCCGGGCGAAGACGTGCAGGGTCCGCGCGATGCCTTCGTCAATCCGGACGGCAACGCGGCTACGGCGGTGGTGTGGAATCCGGTGCGGCAGTTGTTTATGGCCGCAGTGCGCTACCACGGCTACTACGCGTCGCCAGACGGCGTGACCTGGACGCGCATCGCCACGCAGCCGGGAACGGGGCTGACGACGCCGCTTTGCCCCACCGATCCGGGCATCGCTGGATCGACGGCATGCCCTATCTTTCGCGGCGCGCTGGCGGTGAATCCGGTTACGGGCGACACCTTTGCCTGGACCGTGGACCTGAACGACCAGGACCAGGGCTTGTGGCAGGACCCGTGCGGCCTGAGCGGCGGCGCGTGCGGCAACGGAAACCTTTCCTTCAGCCGGCAGTGGAGCACGGCCGCGCTCGAAAACAGCACGATCGAGGGCGCAGCGACGATTGCGAATGGAAACTACACTCTCGCGCTGGCGGCCGTGCCCGCGCAGCAGGACACGCTGCTGATGGCTGGCGCGAACGACCTGTGGAAGTGCAGCCTGGCGGCGGGCTGCGCGTGGCGCAACACGACCAACGCAACAACCTGCATGAGCGCGCAGGTGGGGGAGTTCCAGCACGCGATTGCGTGGAGCGCGGCCAATCCGCAGGAGATCTTTGCCGGCAATGACAGCGGTTTGTGGCGGTCGATGGATGCGATGGGCGAAACCGGGCCGGTGTGCTCGCCGTCCGACGCCAGCCACTTCCAGAATCTCAATGGCGGCCTGGGCTCACTGGCGGAGGTCGAGAGCCTGTCACCGGTTGGAAGCACGCCTTACGTCCTGATGGCCGGCCTGGGCGTGAATGGAACGGCGGGCGTGAAGAGCACGGCGGCAACCGCAGACTGGCCGCAGATTCTCTCCGGCTATGGCGGGCCGGTGGCCGTGGATCCCACGAACGGCAATGCGTGGTACGTGAACAATGAGCCGGGTGTATCCATCTACCGGTGCTTGCAGTCTGCACCCTGTGCGCCGGCGGATTTCGGGTCGGCCCCGGTGGTCAACGATGCCGATGTCAATCTGCCGGCGGGCGCCATGCCTGTGCCCGCGCCGTTCCTCGTGGATCCGCTCGACCCGACGCAACTGCTCGTCGGCACATGTCAACTGTGGCGCGGGCCGGCGAACGGGTCGGGCTGGAGCGCGGACAACGCGGTGACGCCGGTCCTCGACAGCGGCGCAAGCCATGCGCCCTGCGACGGCGACGCGCTGATTCGCTCCATGACGGCGATGGCGCTGCCAGGCGGCCGCGAGATGATCTATCTCGGCATGTACGGATCAGCCAACGGAGGCGCAAACCTGCCCGGACACGTGCTGAGCGTGACAATCGATCCATCCTCCGATGCGGCGCCGGCAGTGAGCGACCTGACGCTGAATCCGGTGACCAACGACAGCCGTCCGCTGAACCAGTACGGGCTGGATGTGTCGAGCGTTCTTGTGGATCCGCACGACACAACCGGGAATACGGTCTACGTGACGATTGCGGGAGCCAGCCAGCCACGGCAGGCGGTCGAAACCATCTACCGTTCCAGCGACGGCGGAGCGCACTGGGCCGATCTTACCTCGAACCTGCCCGCAACCCCGGCTAACAGCGCGGCGGTCGATCCGCAGAATGCGAATGTGGTTTACGTCGCTACCGACCAGGGAGTCTTTTTCACGGCGAACGGGTCGGGCTGCGCGCTGGCGCCTTCTGCCTGCTGGTCCATGTTCGGCATTGGTCTTCCGGATGCGCCGGTCGTCGCGCTCAGCGCGGCTCCCGCGGACGCCAGCGCTCCGGTGCTGGCCGCTGCCACTTACGGACGCGGCGTGTGGCAAACGCCGCTCTGGAGCGCGGGCACTGGACTGACGACGGCATCGGCGGTTCCTGCGCCGCTCCAATTCGGCAACCAGGCCGTGGGGACGGCCAGCGCCGCGCAGACCATCACAATCGAGAACACCGGCAGCCTCGCGCTCGCCATTACCTCCGTCGCGACGAGTGGTGCTTTCAGCGAGATGGACGGGTGTGTCCATACGCCGGTTTCCGCAGGCGGAAGCTGCGCAATCGATGTGGCGTTTGCGCCCACGGCGACGGGTGCGCAGACCGGGCAGGTGACTCTCCAGGCTAACGTCTATGGCGGCCAGATTGCCGTAGACCTGGACGGAACCGGGACTCCAGCAGGGGTGGTGACCGTGTCGCCGGACTTGGTGAGCTTTGGGCCGGTTGCAGCAGGCACAACGTCCGCAGCCTTGCCGGTCACGGTATCAAACAGCAGCGGGTCTGCGGTTCCTGTTATGGCTGTTGCTGTAACCGGGCCGTTTACGATTGCCGGCAATGCCTGCGGCACGGCGTCGCTGGCGGCGCATGCGGCGTGCCAGATTGAGCTGGAGTTTGAGCCTGCACAGCCGGGTCCGGCGACAGGCATGCTGACGCTCACCGATGGCGCCGGCGTGCAGACTGCAGAGCTCACAGGTGTAGGTCTGACCGCGCCAACAGATACGCTGAGCACGAGCTCGCTTACGTTCCCGCCGACGGCGACGGGGCAACTGTCTGCCGCGCAGGTTGTGACGCTGACCAACGCAGGCGGCCAGCCGCTGGAATCGATTGCGGTGCAGGTGACCAGCGGCTTTCAGATCACAAATGGATGCGGCACCCAACTGGCGGCGCAGGCGAGCTGCGCCATCGGTGTGCAATTTGCTCCCGGCCAGCAGGGCAACATCACCGGCACGCTTACCGTGACCGACGCGCTGCGGCAGCAGACGGTCTCGCTCAGCGGCACGGGTGTAGCGCCGGCGGCAATCAGCGTGAACCCGGCGAGCCTGGCGTTTACCAACCAGCAGCCGGGCGTAGCCAGCGCGCCGCAGACGGTCATTGTAACCAACAGCGGCGGCGCGCCGATGGCCAATGTGGGCTTTCAGATCACCGGCCCGGCTGCGGCCAGCTACTCGATTGCGGCAACGACCTGCGGCGCAGTGCTGAACAACGGCGCAAGCTGCGCGGCGCAGATCGTCTTTACGCCTGCGGGCACGGGCGCGACTGTGGCTACGCTGGTGGTTTCCTCATCGACCGCTGGAGTAACGGCGGTTTCAGTGCCGCTCAACGGCGCCGGGCAGCTTGCCAGCGGCCTGGGCGCGAATCCCTCGCAACTGACGTTCGCAGCGGTTGTCGGGGTAGGCCAGTCGAGCGCGGCGCAGGCGGTGATGGTGACCAACGCGAGCAGCTATTCCATCGGCTCGGTCGCGCTGCAGGTGACGGCGCCATTTCAGCTTACGCAGAACAATTGCACTGGAGCGCTGGCCGCCGGAGCGAGCTGCACCGCGGCGGTTACGTTTGCGCCGGTGGCTGCAGGCCCGGCGACAGGTGCGCTGACTGTCTCGTCCGCGGCCGTAGCAACGCCGGCGACGATTGCGCTGGCTGGCACGGGCTTTGATTTTGCGCTGTCCGTGTCAGGACCGGCAGGCATAACGGTATCCAGCGGACAAACGGCAAACTTTGCGCTGGTGATTACGCCCAACGGCTCGTCGGGCGCGTTTGCGTTCGCGTGCGGCACGCTGCCGGCAAATGCGGCGTGCACGTTTAATCCCGGATCGGAGACGCTGAGCGCGAGCGTGCAGGGTAATGTAACGGTGCAGATCGCAACCGGCCAGTCGAGCCCGGCTGCGCGCGCAGGCGATCCGTTGGGCTGGCGCGCTGTGCCGCTGCTATGCGGCCTGTTTCTGCTGCCGTTGGCGCTGGTGCGGCGCATGAGGATTCTGGTGCTGGTTGTGGTTCTTGCAATCCTTGCGGCCGGAGCGTCGAGTTGTACCAGCTCCAGCGGCGGAGCCGGTGGCAATCCGCCTGACGGAGGCTACGCCGGGAGCACGCCCGCCGGAACCTATACGATTCCGGTCACGATCACCTCGACAGGAGTGTCGCATTCGATGAACGTGACTTTGACCGTGGATTAGGCGCGTCCGAGGAGGGATGTGCGCACCGGCTATACTTAAACTTCAGGAATCGCGTGCAAGCCAGGATGGGATATCGAGGATGACTGCCAAAGTAACGGTGAACGATGTGGAGCGCGTAGCCGAACTGGCTCACCTGGAGCTGACGCCCGACGAGTCCGCGCACATGCTGACCGATCTGAACGCCATCCTGGACTACGTGGCGGAGTTGAACGAGCTGGACACGGTCGGCGTTGCGCCGCTGGCGCAGGTGAGCGAGCTGGGCAGCTTTGTGAGCGTGCCACGGCCGGACGAGGTTGTGCCCTCGCTCGACCGCGCCGCGGTAATGCCGCAGGCGCCGGAGTCAGACCGGGTATTTTTCAAGGTGCCGAAGGTGATTGAAAGATAGGGAATAGGGAACAGGGAATAGGGACTACAACCGGGGTGCTGGGTGCCCCAGGTCTCGCTTTTGAGACCTGGGATACCACGCCTAGGGAACGGGGAACGGGCACTAGGAGCAGGGCTTACAGGAGTCGCGATTGGCGAGTGAGGCGCATACGATCGAGAGCTTTGTTGAGAAACCGAAGACGCTGGCGGAGCTGCGCGCGGAGATTGTCGAGGGACGCACCAAGGCGGTTGATCTGGCGGCCGGCTACTACGAGCGGATCGAGAAGATCAATCCGCGGCTCAATGTGTACCTGAGCCTGACCAGGGAGCGCGCACAGGAACAGGCGGCGCGCGTGGATGCGCTGGCGGCCAAGGGCGATCCGCTGCCCACGCTGGCCGGTATCCCGGTGGGCATCAAGGACGTTCTGGTGATGAAAGGCGCGCCAGCCACGGCGGGCTCGAAGATTCTCAAGGGCTATCAGCCGCCTTACGACGCTACCGTGGTGACGAAGCTCGCGGCTGCTGGCGCGGTGCTGCTGGGCAAGCTCAACTGCGACGAGTTTGCCATGGGCTCGTCGAATGAAAACTCGGCCTATGGGCCGGTGTGCAATCCGGTGGATCTGGAGCGCGTGCCGGGCGGCTCGAGCGGCGGCTCGGCTGCGGCCGTAGCGGCGAACATGGCCGTGGCTACGCTGGGCACGGACACCGGCGGATCGATCCGCCAGCCGGCAAGCTTCTGCGGCGTGGTGGGTGTGCTGCCCACGTACGGGCGCGTCTCGCGTTACGGGCTGATCGCGTTTGCCTCTTCGCTCGATCGCGTAGGACCGTTTGCCGGCAATGTGCGCGATGCGGCTACGCTGCTGGGCGTGATTGCCGGCCAGGATGCGCACGACGCAACCAGTTCCCCTGCGCCGGTGGAGGACTACGCCGCCGCCAGCGACAAGCTCGCCGGGGGCCTGAAGATCGGCGTGCCCGACGAGTACTTTGCCGAAGGCCTCGACCCCGAGGTGCGCTCGGCCATCGAAAAGGGAATCGACGCGCTCAGGGCCACCGGATGCACCATCAAGCGCGTCTCTCTGCCGCACACCCGGTATGCGATTCCAACGTATTACCTGGTGGCCACGGCAGAGGCCAGCGCGAACCTGGCCCGCTTTGACGGCGTGCGCTACGGCTACCGCTCGCCGGCTTCCGACACGCTCTCAGCCATGTACAGCCACTCGCGCGACGAGGGCTTTGGCGCGGAGGTCAAACGCCGCATCCTGCTCGGCACCTATGCGCTGTCGGCAGGCTACTACGATGCGTACTACGGGAAGGCGCAGCAGGTGCGCCGGCTGCTGGCCGAAGAGTTCCTGCGTGCGTTTGCGGAAGTGGATGCCATCGTGACGCCGACCTCGCCAATTCCTGCCTTCCGGCTGGGCGAGAAGAGCGGCGATCCGCTGGCGATGTACCTGGCCGACATCTACACGGTGACGGCAAGCCTGGCGGGGCTGTGCGGCGTGACGGTGCCCTGCGGGGCGACAGCGGCCGGGCTGCCGGTGGGCATGCAGATCCTGGGTGCGCACTTCCGGGAAGCAACGGCATTCCGCGTGGCGCGCGTGGTTGAGGCAGCGCAGTTGCAGGGATAGGAAGAAGATCGTGAAACAGGGACCGCAACTGGGTGTTTTAGCAACCGTCATTACGATGACGGTGTCCGGTGCTGTCCTGGCCGCTGCCGCTCCGCGCAAGGCGCACACCGTCGTTCTGGGTGCGGTGAAGAGCGTGCACTATTCCAGGGAAGGCGATCCGGCCGGGAACTCCGCGGGCGATGATATGCTCAAAGTCCGCGCGCTGCTGGTGGATGGAATGCTGAAGGAGTGGACCACCGGCGATGCGCACGATGTAACCGACCGCAGCTTTGTGGTGCGGCGCGCCATCCGGCTCAATGACAGCCTGCCCGGCGACAAGCCCGCCGCGGCGGACAAGTGGGTGTGGCAGCGTGGGCCATGGCTGCTGGTGGATCGCGTGACCGGCCGCGTGACAGCGCTCAAGCTGCCCGACTACGATCCCGGCGTGAGCCAGGTGGAGTGGTTCCGCGATTATGGCGCCTACTGCGGGCTGACTCCCAGCGGCAAGAGCCTCTATGCAGTGGTGGCGCAGATTGCTGCGCACCGGCCGGTGCTGGCCAAAAAGCTCTCGGCGTGGGATGTGGAGAACCATCCCGATCCTGCCTGCGCGCCGGCGGAGTGGCAGCGCGAGCCCATGCGCGTGGCCTTTCATCCCGCGGGAAGAGATGCGGTCAGCTTCGGTGTCGTGCCGGGATCTGCCGTTCTGGTGGAAGATACCGAGGACGACGCGGAGACGCCGGACGCGCCACAAAAGTAGCCCGCGTGCAAGCCGGGCCTTAACTTCGGGCAGTTCGTTCTACAGGCTGGTCGGGAACGCGGGCTGACCCGCCCCCCCTCGCGCGCCACCATGCGTGAGGCGGCGCGGTCCCATTCCAGCGGCGTGGTAATGAGTTGAGGATTCGCTGCGCGCGCATGAGCGCGCCGCTTCCTCTCATCCTTCCAGAAGTTCCACAGAACCCAGAGCAAAAATGCCACGGCCAGCATGGGTGGAATCAGCCAGATCGCACCAGGATGAAGGATTTGCATGAAACTTGGCTCCCGTCGCCATGCCACCGGCGCAGAGCGCAGTGGACTGCAAGCGCCGGGCCGGCTGAACGCGCATCCCGGCCGGAAGGCCCTGCCTATTCAGCAGAAGGCCGCGGCGATAAGGATGGGGTAGGCGGTCTGTAAAGGCTTTATAAGGCTGATCCGGTCCTCAGGACGGCCGGCCTGCGCGGCCGTCAAAGCCGCGAAAACAGGGCCGAGACGGGCTCTGGAACCTTGACACGTTACCGGGCGCGCGTATCTTATCTTTACTAGGCAATCTTTTGGGTATCCGGACGAGGAAAGCGCCATTCCAGATGGGTCTGCCTTGACGGAGCCGGAGACTGAAAAGAGAGCTGTGTCGAACAGGAAGCAGACGGCAGTAGGGCCCCTCAGGATTGGCGTGGGCATGGCAATCGAGCCCCGCGGCAACCGGGTCCTCCTTCCAGAGCCTGGATCAAGCATTCGAGGCTGCCCAGGACCGTTCCCGGAGACAAATTTTCCTGAAGGATCAGGCCGCATGCCATGGCGCGTGTGCCTGTGCTCCGGATGGCGCGTGAAGCCGCCGTTCCGGACAAGTAAAGGATGAGAGTGGCAACAAGTTTCGCATTGCTGGCGGGGACGCCCGCCCCGGCAGGCGGAGGACTGGGATTGATCCTCCCCCTGCTGCTGATGATTCCGCTGTTTTATCTGTTCCTGATGCGCCCTCAGCAGAAAAGGCAGAAGCAGTGGCAGCAGATGCTGGCCAGCATCAAGACCGGCGATCGCGTGACAACCGCAGGTGGCATTCGGGGCATCATTCTGTCCATCAAGGATGATGTGATCATCATTCGCGTGGCGCCCGACAACCTGAAGCTTGAAGTGGCCAAGAACGCCATTGCTTCCGTGACCACGCAGGATGCAGGCTCCGGTTCCTAACCCTCTTTTTTTGACAGGCTTTTCGATCTACAGGACTCGAGAAACGGAACCATGAAGAAGAATCTCAAGAGCAGGGTAGTCCTCATCATTGCGGTCCTGCTGATCTTTACCTACGGCATCTTCGGAATCCCGTCGGGACTGAGCGGCAAAGATATTGCGGCCGCGCTCACCAAGCGCATTCACCTGGGTCTCGATCTGCAGGGCGGCGTTCACCTGATTCTGCAGGTCCAGGTGCAGGAGGCGGTGGGCGACGAGACCGACAGCGTTGTTTCGCGGCTGCAGCAGGACCTGAAGACAGCGCACCTGGGCTACTCGCAGGTCTACAAGCCCGATCCTTCCAAGCCGGAGCTGGTCAAGATCGAAGGCGTTACGCCGACCGGTTCCAGCGCCGTCCGCTCGCTGCTGGACGAGAAGTACTCGACCGACTACGACGTGGACAGCGCAAACAACGACACGGCCTTCACGCTCACCATGAAGCCCCCGGTCGAAAAGGCGCTCGAAGAGAAGACCGTCGACCAGGCCATCGAGACCATTAACGACCGCGTCAATTCGCTGGGCGTGAGCGAGCCGCGCGTCGCGCCCTACAGCCTTGGCGCCAACCAGATCCTCGTGGAGCTGCCTGGCATCAGCGATCTCGACCAGGTCAAGGCCGCCATTCAATCCACGGCGCGGCTTGAGATTCATGCCGTGGTGGGTGGTCCTTATCAGGATGAGCAGGCGGCTCTTGCGGCCAACAGCGGCGCCATTCCTCCTGACGAGATGATGGTCCACGGTTCCGGCTCGATGGTCACGGGGTCGGACGCCGACAGCGTCTACGTTCTCAATCGCGCGCCGGTCGTCTCCGGCAGCGACTTCCGCTCTGCCGATCCGGGCACGAACCAGAACACCGGCCAGCGCATCGTGCAGTTCACGCTGACCGACGAAGCCGGCAACCGCTTCTGGGACTACACCAGCCAGAATGTGGGCAGGAGCATGGCCGTGGTCATGGGCGGAACCGTGCGCGAGGTAGCCAGCATCAAGGAGCCCATCCGCGACACCGGCGAGATTGAGGGCGCGTTCAGCCAGACGGAAGTGGAGATGCTCTCCAAGCTGCTGCGCACCGGCGCGCTGCCTGCATCGCTCAACTTCCTTGAAGACCGCACCGTGGGCGCATCGCTGGGCGCGGACTCGATTCGCGAAGGCGTGACGGCGGCGATCGTCGGCGTGCTGGTGGTCATGGCTTTCATGCTCGTCTACTACCGCAGCTCGGGCATCAACGCTGACTTGGCGCTGTTTCTCAACCTGGTCATCCTGCTCGGCTTCATGGGTTTTTCCGGCGCAACGCTCACGCTGCCGGGCATTGCCGGTGTCATTCTCACCATCGGCATGGGCGTGGACTCGAACGTGCTGATCTTCGAGCGCATCCGCGAAGAGATTCGCGCCGGCAAGGCGGCCTCGGCGGCCGTGGATCAGGGCTTTGCGCACGCCTGGACCACCATCTTCGATACGCACGTAACCACGATTGTTTCGGCGGCCATCCTGTTCCTGTTCGGAACCGGGCCGGTGAAGGGATTTGCCGTCACGCTGACCTTCGGTCTGGCGGCCAACCTGTTTACCGCGGTCTATGTTTCAAGGGTGATCTTTGAGGCGCATTTGAACAAGCTCAAGGCCGGCGAGATGGTCTCGATTTAAAAAGCAGCTTTAGCCACTGGCTTCTAGCTGTTAGCCATATCGCCGGTGAGCCGGGGAGCATGGCTTTCGCAAAGATTGGCTGGAGGCTGGCAGCTAGAAGCGCGGAGAAAAAAGTGGAACTGTTTCATGGCGTAAATGTGGATTGGCTGGGAAAGAAGTGGTACTTCCTCGCCTTTTCAATGATTTTCAGCGTTGCCGGCATTATCTCGATGGCGTTGCACTGGACGCATACCGGCGCTCCGGTTCCCCTCGGCGTAGATTTTCGCGGTGGCACCGAGGTGCAGGTCCAGTTTCAGCAGCCGCCGGATATCAACGCGATTCGCAATGCCACCGACCAGGCCGGCCTGCACGGCGCGACGATCGTGAACTACGATGTCCCGGCGAATCACGAGGTGCTCATCAGCCTGCCCGAGCAAACCAATGAAAGCGCGCTGGATGTTGGCCGGCAAAAGATCGAGGATGCCCTTCACGCCCATTACAGCAACCCGTTCACGGTCCGCAACGTGCAGGTCGTAGGGCCTACCGTGGGCAGGCAGCTTGAGCGGCAGGCCGGACTGGCCACGCTCTACTCCATGGCCGGCATGCTGGTCTACCTGTGGTTCCGCTTCCAGCTTATCTACGGTGTGGCCGCGGTGGTAGCCTGCTTCCACGACACGCTGATCACGGTGGGCGCCTTCGCGCTGACCAACCAGGAGATCAGCCTCACGGTGATCGCCGCGATTCTTACCCTCGTCGGCTAC
>JASHPJ010000063.1 GCA_030038195.1 Acidobacteriaceae bacterium | reverse complement strand
CCATGCACAAAAACCACCCAACTTCCACCGCCGCCGATCTCTTCGGAAGAGAACCTGCGCTCCAAATCTATGCGCGCTGCCGGCCAGACTCCGCTCCGGCCTCCCTTCAAGTCCCTCGCCTCCTTTGCATCTCTCAAAAAACCAGCCACGGCCCTCTCTTGTCCCCTAAACTCAGTGCCTGTGAGAAATCCGGGCTAGAAGCCATTTCATAACCGGTTCCCAAGCATCCCTCAGTGGCTAAAGTTCCCTATTTTTGGAGCGTTTTCGGCACGACTAGAGCAATTTCACAGATGGTGTGCTCCCTCTCGAATCAGAAAAGCAACCGCAGATCCTTCGACTCCTTCGCGCTTTCCCTCATTGCATGAGGGAAAACACTTGGTCGCTCAGGATGACAACGCGATGAAAGAGTACAGCAACTCTGAAAATGCTATAAAGTCGTGCCCTGTTACAAAGCAGGTTTTGAAACAGTTTCTAGACTACGAGCACATGCACATCGGCTGCGGCGAAAGCACTGGTGGCTTCCTCTGAGATACCGTCGTCGGTGATGAGCAGGTCGATGTCGCGCAGCGGGCAGATGACGGCGGGGCTCACCATGCCGATCTTGCTCGAATCAGCCACCACGACGATCTCGCGCGCCTGGCGCACCATGACCCGCGAGACAGCCGCTTCTTCGGGCTCAATAATGGTGGCGCCGTGCTCGGGTTCCATGCCGGTCACGCTCAGGAAAAGCCGGTCAAGCACGAACATGTTGAGCGTCTCGATGGCAGCCGGGCCCACCAGCGAGAATGCGCCGGCCCAGCGCATGGCACCGCCAGTAAGGGTGGTGTCGAGCGCGGTGACGGAGCTGAGCTCCATGCCGATGTTGACCGCGTTGGTGATGATGTGAATGCCGCGCCGGTGCTGGAGCTGGCGGGCGATAAGCGTAGTGGTGGTGCCGGCGGCCAGGCCGATGGTTTCGTGCTCTTTGACCAGCGCCGCGGCGGCGTGGGCGATGCGCTGCTTTTCGGCGGCGAAGCGGTCTTCGCGCACGTGAAACGACGCATCGAAGCGGAATGGCTCGTAGACGGCCTTGCCGGTGAGCATGGCGCCGCCGTGGGTGCGGTAGACGAGGCCCTGCTTTTCAAGCCGCGTCAGGTCGCGGCGAATGCTGGCCGGCGAGGCCGTAAGCTCCGCCGTCAGATCTTCGACGGAAGTTTTGCCGTGGCGTAGCAGCAGCCGCAGAATCTCCTTGGCGCGTTTGTCGGTTTTTGAGGACATGTGGAACTCTCGCTCATTGTACGAGAGTCCTGCCGTTGCCGGCAGCCGCGGCTGTATTCAGGGCCTTGCGCAGCTTGCGCACATCGTCTTCGCGCACCACGTAGCGCGCCAGCCCGTCTGCATGCGTGCCAAAGCTCACCGCGTGGTTCCAGTAAGTGACCGGGCTGGAGACGCGCGCGCGCAGCGCGGCGTGCACTTCGCTTACGCCGGCGGTCTGCACAAATTCCTGTACGTTGCTGAAGCGGATGCCGCCGACGCCCACCAGCGCGATGCGGCCACGCGCATCTTCCACCAGGCGCGCAATGCGGCTGGCTCCACGCAGCCCGTCCGGCTCACCGCCGGAGGTGAGGATGCGGTCCGCTCCACTGGCGATCACGTCTTCGAGGGCTCGTGCCAGGTCGGCAGAGACATCGAAGGCGCGATGAAAGGTGACCTTCATGGGCCGCGCCGCGGCCACCAGTTCGCGCGTGCGTTTCACGTCCACGTTGCCGTCGGGCGCAAGGATGCCCAGGACGACGCCGTTGGCTCCCAGCGCCCGCGCCTGCATGACGTCGTCGCGCATCACGTCGAACTCGTCGTCGGTGTAGCAGAAGTCGCCGCCGCGCGGACGGACCATGGTGAATACGTCGATGCTGAGCGCGTCGCGCACCTGCCGCTGCAGGCCGGGACTGGGCGTGATGCCGCCCTCGCGCAGAGCGGAGCAGAGCTCTACGCGCTCCGCTCCACCAGCCTGCGCAGCCATCGCCGACTCGACCGAATCGACACAGATTTCAAGAAGCATGACTGCTGAATCCCATCTTTCTTAGAGCAGTTTTTCCAGTTTACGTGGTATCTCCGAGGCCGTGCGACGTACATTTTTCTAATAAGAAAGCGCCGGAGTTGTGTTGCCTGACCATGCAGCAACTGGAAAACTGCCGATATCCGCATTCTTCAGCACAAACAAAGAATACGCGGGGGCCAAGAAAAAGTTCATGGCGCAGTGGCTGCCGCGAGCGCTCGCGGCAGCCTGCCGGCTAGAAGTTGTAATGCGCTGAGAACTGCAGATGGCGCTCGGTAGAACGGGTACCCTGCAGCGACACATTGCCGAAGTGGCTGTCAGTAATGCCAGTATCGGGATTGCCGTAGCTGACAATGTTGAACGCGTTAAAGGCATCGAAGCGGAAGCCGATGGTCTGCTCGCGGAAGGTGCGGAAGTCCTTGAACGCCGACAGGTCGGTATTGAAGTATCCGGGACCGCGCACGGCGCCATTGCTCTCTGTGCCGAAGGTATTGGGAGCAGGTATGCCGAAGGCACAGACTCCATTATCGACTCCCGCTGTCGTGCATGGAGTTGCCGAAGGATCAGTGCCGAACCAGTTCGCGTTGCTGCGACCCACGATCTTCAGCCTGCGGTATTGGTTCACACGATTGGTTCCGTAGGTGTTGGAGTTGCTCGACCCACCGGTAATGACCTCAGGGAAGCCCGAGTAGCCCACGATGGCCGTCGAGAGCTTCCAGCCGCCGACAATCTCGTCCATCACGCTGCTCGTGTTGGAGAGGAACTCCTGGCCGCGGCCCACCGGCACCGCATAAACGGCGGTGGCGGAGATGTTGTGATGCACATCGTAGCCGGCCGGACCGTAATCGGCGTGGCTGTTGTAATAGTTCTGAAAAGCACCACTGTAGCCATTCACGTTCAATGCATAGTTACCCAGGCTGTTGGTCATGGCCTTGCCCCAGGTGTAGTTCACGGTGTACTCAAGACCGTGGCTCAGGCGCTGGCGCAGCACGGCCTGCAGTGCGTTGTAGTTCATCATGGCGCGCGACTCGGTAATCAGCAATCCGCCGTTGCCGATGACGCCGAGAGCGGAATCGACACCGTTCACGCCAATGTACTGGCTGTTGTAGAACGGGGCCGAGGTCTGAACGTTGTTCACAGTCAGCTGGTTGACGTTGCCATAGTCCTCAATGTGTTGTCCTTGCTCGCCGACGTATCCCACTTGCAGCGAGGCGGTGTGGGTGAGCGCGTACTCCGCCGTGAAGTTCCACTCCTGCACATACGCGGGCTGAATGTTCTGCGGATAAGCCGTGTACCCGTTGTTGGAGCTGCTGTACTGAACGGCGGTGTCGGAACCGGTAAAGCCTTCCTCGGCGGTGTTGGGTGTGGGCACCGATGTCAGGGTAGGAGCGCTTACCGAGAAGCCGGCTGCCTGCAGGAAGGGCGCAATCGCGGTCAGGCGCTGATTGAACGAGTTGCCTTCGAAGAAGCTGTTCGCGCCGTAGCCGCCGCGGAGAACAAAGCGATCGGTCATTTGATAGGCGAATCCGAGGTGCGGCATCCATTGCCGGAAATTTGGCTGGTAGCAGGCGAGGTTGCTGCAGATACCCGCATCGGGGAGAGCCCCTGTGGGAAGGTGGCCGGCATACTCGATCTGCCCGGTCGTCAGGTTGATATTCCCGGTCCGGTCGTGCTCCTCGACCCAGGGTTCGTCGTACTCGTAACGCACGCCGAAGATCAGCGTCAACTTGGGGAGTATCCTGAAGTCGTCCTGCGCAAAACCGGCTACTCGATACTGCCGCTGCCCAACGTTGACGCTGGAGAGAGTGACGCCACCAGACGATACGCGGTCCAGCACAAAATCCGCCGGGCCGTAGCCGCCGGAGCCGGTACCATTCGACGTGAAGGCGCCGGAGTAATTCAGCGAGCCCAGGTAGCCATCGTTGTTGCCGGTCGGATAGTTGTTCTGATAGCGGTGCACTTCAGCGCCCAGGCTCAAAAAGTGCCGGCCGCGCTGCCAGGTCAGTGTATCGGCGTAGGTATAGGTGTTGTCGATGACGCCGCCATTGTAAGCCGACGTGCCTACGTCGCTGAGGCCGCCGCCCAGGCCCTGGTTGGTAAAGCCGTTATACCTCTGATTGGGGAAAGTGATGCCCACCTTGGCGTTGCCCGATGTTCCGAAGATGCCGGTCGAGTCAACCGGGAAACCCTGGTTCCAATCAGTACGCGTAAAGCCGATGGTCGCTGAGTTGAGCAGCGACGACGAAAAGGTATGCGTCCACGTGGAACCGACGATCCATGTGGGGTAGAGATTAATGCCGGGGAAAGTGATAGCCAAAACGGGAACCGAGCCGTCATAGGCGTGCGAAATTGAATAGAAGCCCGTGATCTTATCGCTGGCGCGCATATCGTATTCAATCTTGGCGTCGCCCTGGTTGTTGCCCTTGTAGCTGGGATTGGGCGCCTCGTAATTCTTGTTCGCAATTCCATCTGAGGGCGTGATGCACTTGCCACCGGCCGGCGTGACCGGGCTGTCTGCGCCACAGTCCGGATAGAGCTTGGGGTTGGCGAACAGATACTTCGCCACCGGGTTGACGATGGGAACATTCTGGTTGTTCGCGTAGGGCGCGAAGTTGTTCTCAGGATCGTAAAGCTGGATAGGATTGGAGCCGGTGAGCAGGACCGAGAAATCACCGTTGCGCATGGCGTCGGGAATCACGCTGGCCGTATTCAAGCCGCCCTGGTGCCAGCGCGAGCCCAGGTAGTCGCCAAAGAAGAAGAGCTTGTTGTGCAGAATGGGGCCGCCGATGGCGCCGCCAAACTGCGCAAACGAGAACGGGTTAATAGGCGTGTGGGATTGGCCGTGTGAGTAGGAGTTGGCGTCGAACCGGTAGTCCTGCACGAAGCCGAAAGCCTCGCCGTGGAACTGGTTCGTGCCGCTCTTGAGAATGTTCACTACCGCACCGCCGTTCACATTGCCGAAATCCGTTGGTGAGTTCGCCGTAACTACCTTGATCTCTTCCAGCGCTGCAGGCGACGGGGTGTACGAGATCAGGTTGTTGTAGGTCTCGTTCATGTCGATGCCGTCGAGCGTGTAGTTATTGGCCTGCGCGCGGTTGCCGTTGAAGTTCGGCGTGTCGGTGTAGTAGGTGCTGCGCTCGAAGTTCGTGGTGCCCGAGGTTCCGGCCGTGTCCACCGAGCCGGGCATGTAGAGGGTGAGCGCAGAAAAATCCTGCCCGTTCAGCGGGAAATTCGAGATGGTGTTAGCGGTGAACGTCGAGCTGATCGTCGGGTTATCGGTGTTCAGGATGGGCGCAGCAGCCGAAACGTTCACACTGGTGGTCGTGCTGCCAACCACCAGTTGCACGTTGAAGTTTGCCGTCTGCAATGCCTCAAGCGAAAACGAGGGGAGGGTTGCCTTGTTGAATCCTGAAGCCTCAACCGTGACCTCATAGCGCCCGACGGGCAGGAAGTCGATGCGAAACAGACCTGCGCTGTTTGTGGTGGCGGATGTATTTACGCCAGTATCCAGGTTGTGGGCGGTTGCATTGGCTCCGATAACAACAGCGTTGCTGGCGTCGGTCACCGTTCCGGTGATTGTGCCGGTTACGGCCTGGCCGTGCGCCAGAGAGATGCAGGCCGCCAGAGCCAGCGCACATGCGAAGTAGAACCGGAAGAGTTTCGTTTTCATGGGGTCCTCACTTGAAAGGGTTGCAGTGAATCGAAGGAGTCTTCGGCGCGGGCAAACCCGGCGCCAAGCTGATTTTTCTTACGGTCAAAAGAACAAGCTTTAACCGTGGAAGTTAACATTAGCTCTAATATGATCAAAATGTCAATAAATTTGATCGTTATAATCACTTATTGCGCAAATATGGCCATTTGCTGGAGTTGCGGAGACAGCAAAAGGCCCCGTTGCCGGGGCCTCAGACTACTGACAGACCTTGCAAAAACGCGGTTTATTCAGAGCTTCCTTACCGGCTATTTTTTCCCGGCCATGTCCTTGTTCGGGCTCCAGTTGATGACGTGGTAGACGGCTGGCGTGGTGCCGATATTGCGGAAGCCGTGGAGGCTCATGGACGCGTTGAAGACCACCGAGCCGGCTTCGACTTTGACCCATTGGCCGTTCGAGAGCGTCTCGCAGGAGCCTTCGCGCAAGATGATTAGCTCCTCGTTCACGTGGCGGTGGGGTGGATGTGACATAAGGCCCGGATCGAGCTTGCTTACGTGCATCTCGAGCTGGTCGAGCGTGGCGGTGGGCTGCCTGCAGAGCGAGGCTGCCTCGCCCACCTTGGTTTTGGTCCACTTCATCTGGTCCCAGTGAAAGACGGTGGGGCCGAGGATGGGCTGCTGGTCCTCTGTTGCAGGCGTGGTTGCGGGTGCGGCTGCCGCGGGCAGGCTCTCGGTGAGCGCGGCGGAAAGAGCGGCGAGCGAAAGCAGGGCGTCGCGCCGGGTCATGGTCATGGGATTCCTCTCCTCAGGAAAATCGGTAAGGCGCCCGCTGTGGACGCGACAACATACTATTCGCTTCGTCGTCGTTCTTGAAATGCTCCATCACCGGGTCCCAGTAGAGCTTGCGCTTGAGCACCATGGCCATGTCGTGGAGCAGGCAGGTGGAACAGGCGCGATGGCCCATCTCCACGGGTGAGATCGGCTGCTGGCGGCTGATGATGCAGTCGAGCCAGTTGCCGTGCTGCTCGTCGCTCTTGTAGAGGTGAATCTCGTCGGGTCCGATGACCGACTTGATGATCTTCGGGTCGCTCGCGGCCAGCGCCGTTGCGTCGTTGAGCTTGGCCACGGGATCGCTCTTGGTCACCTGCTCGTTGCCACGCGAGACGAAGATCCATCCCCTGGTGCCGTAGAACTTGATGCCGTTGGGATAGTCGCCGCTGATGCTCATGTGCACGCCGTTGGCCGACACGTCGTTCGGAGCATAGTTGGCCTCGGTCTTGAACGGCCCGTGCACATCCCACAGGCCGTGATCGGGGAACTGGGCGTGGCCCCAGATTTCAACGGGGCCGGTGTACTCGGTGTTCATGCCCCAGTGCGCGCTGTCCACGTGGTGCGCGCCCCAACCGGTGATCATGCCCGCGCCGAACTGCCGGCAGCGTAGCCAGCCGGGACGGTCGTAGCCGGTTTGCGGATGCACGCGATCGACGGTGTAGTAGACATAGGGCGTCTCGCCCAGCCACATCTCGTAGTTGAACCAGGCGGGGACGGGCATGGGCGTCTTGTCGCCGCCGGCGGGGTCGCCGGGCAGGCCGATCTCCACGCGCTCGAGGTCGCCGATGCGGCCGTTGCGCACCAGCTCCGCGGCGTAGCGGAACTGGATGGTGGAGCGCTGCTGCGTGCCCATCTGCAGAATGCGGCCCGAGGCCTGCACGGCGTTGCTCAGCACGCGGCCCTCGGCGATGGTGAGCGAGGCCGGCTTCTGCAGATACACGTCCTTGCCGGCATGCACGGCGTCAACGCCGATGAGCGCATGCCAGTGATCGGGCGTGCTGACGACCACGGCGTCGATGTCCTTGTCGGCCAGCAGCTGGTGATAATTGCCGTAGCCGGTCACGCCGTTGTAGGCGGCGCCGGTCTTCTGCGCGTAATAGTCGTTGACGAACTTTTTGCCGTCCTCCAGGCGATGCGCATCGAGATCGCAGACGGCGATGATGCGCGCGCGGTCGTACTGCAGGATGAGCGGCATGTCGTGGCCGCGCGAGATGCGGCCCACGCCGATGGCCCCTATGTTGATGCGCTTGCTGGGCGCGTACTGGCCAAAGACGCTCGACGGCACGATGGCGGGAAAGCCGATGGCCGCCGCGGCGCCCAGGCCGGTCTTCAAAAAACTGCGCCGCGAGATTTTGCTTTTGCGGATATTCTGCATCGTGTTCTCCATCTCCTGGGTGCCGCATGCAGGTCATGCTTCCAGCGTGACCTTTGTTGCGTTCATCTGCGCCTTGATCACCAGCTCGGCGGCCAGCAGGCACTGCGCCTGGTCTTGTGCTATGTGCGTGCGGTTGACGATGTCGGCCACGAACTGTGGCCCGAAGGGCAGGGGCATGCCGTTACAGTCGATATAGCGGGCATTGTCCTTATCGACGATGAACAGGTTGTTTCCCTGGTGGCTCACGGCCACGTTGGCGTATTTACGAACTTCGATATAACCATCGGTGCCCAGGATGAACAGCCGGCCGTCGCCCCATGTGCCCAGGCCGTCGGGCGTGAACCAGTCCAGCCGCACGTAGCCCAGGCCGCGGTTGCCGCGCAGCACCATGTCGCCGAAGTCCTGGAAGTCAGGGTGCTCGGGATGGCGCACGTTGGCGATCTGCGACTCGACGACCTCGGCTTCGGTCGATCCCGTATAGAAGAGGAACTGGTCCACCTGGTGCGAGCCGATGTCGCACAGGATGCCGCCGAACTGGTTGGCGTGCCAGAACCACTCTGGCCGGCCCGAGCCACCACCGGCATTTCCGGCGTGCTGGAAGATCTGGTGTGGCGCAATGTTGATGGTCTGGATCACTTTGCCGATGGCCCCCTGCTGGACGAGCACGCCGGCGTACACCGCGGCCTTTACTTCCAGCAACTCGCTGTACATGATGGCGTAAATGCGCCTGGTTTCGGCGATCGCCTGGCGCACAGCGGCCAGTTGTTCGAGCGTGGTGATGCCCGGCTTGTCGGAGAGAAAGTCCTTGCCGGCCCTCATAGCTTTTATGCCGATGGGCGCGCGCTCGTTGGCGATTTGCGAGCTGAGCACAAGCTGGATCGACGGATCGCTGAGAATCTCTTCCTGCGTCTTGACGATCTTCACGTCAGGAAAGCGCTCGCGGAAGGTGGCCAGTTTGTCGGGCTCGCCGGCCCACGCGGCCACCATCTCGCCGCCGCCGCGCTGCACCGCGCCGATCATGCCGTAGATGTGGTCGTGGCTCATGCCGCAGACGCCGAACTTGATGTGGTACTGCGGCGCAGCATCGGCCTGCGCGGGCGCGATGACCGCATCCTCGAGGATGCGCGCGGGCCGGCCGGCCAGCGCCATGGCGCTCTCGGGCAGCCCGGCCATCATGGCGGCCGAGCCGAACAGGCCGGCCTGTTTCAGGAACTCGCGCCGGCGGTTGAGCTTGCTGTGCATCTTTCCTCCACTTGAGTGAGCCGCAGCGCGTGAGCGCGGCCGTGTATTGGCGGCATTGATGAGCGCGTCGAGCCAGTCTCGCAGCGGGAAAACAGCACGGGCATGCTGCGGAAGGGGCGCACAGGCGATTTTGTAGCAGACGCGAATTTAATCTCCAAGAGGGCCGGGTGTCAAGGATCGAATCAAGGATCGAGTCAAGGATCGCCGCAGCGAGAGGGCGCAAGGCGCCGGCGGCCGGAAGCTACGGCCGCGGAAGGCAGCGAGGCCTTGCAGCGTCAGTCGCTCTCTTGCGTTCAATGCCGCGCTGGGCCGCGCCTAGGCCGCACGTGGAGATGGCCTTGTGTTATCATTCGAGACGCGAATAAATCCTAGAAAAAGGGTCGAGGGGCACCTGAAGTTCCAGCGCTGCATCCGTGAAGAATTATGATAACGATCTACAAAATCGAGTCATCCGTTTCATACAGGGCAATGAGGAGATGAATCAGTCGTTGTTTAACCTGAGCGGCAGGGTTGCGGTGGTGACCGGAGGCACGACGGGCCTGGGCTATGCCATCGCGCTCGGCCTGGCGGAAGCCGGCGCCGACGTGGTGCCGAGCTCGCGCCGGCTCGATCAGGTAGAAAAGGCCGCCGCCGAAGTAGAGGCCCGCGGCCGGCGCTCGCTGCGCATCGTGAGCGACGTGCTCGACCGCGGATCGCTCCAGTCGCTGCATGACGCAGTGCTCGCCGAGTTCGGCAAGATCGATATCCTGGTGAACGCGGCCGGCGTGACGCACAATACGCCCGCGCTCGAGGTAAGCGAGGCCGACTGGTCGCGCGTGATCGAAACCAACCTGACCGGCACGCTGCGCGCCTGCCAGATATTCGGCACGACGATGGTCGAGGCCGGCTATGGGCGCATTGTGAACATTGCTTCGCTCAGCACGTTCGTGGGCTTTTACGGCGTGGCGGCTTACTGCGCGAGCAAGGCCGGCGTGGGCTCGCTCACCAAGGTACTGGCCATTGAGCTGGCGCAGAGCGGCGTAAATGTGAACGCCATAGCGCCGGGCATCTTTCCTACGCCGCTCAACGCCAGGCTGGTGCAGGGCACACCGCGCGGCGAGGAGCTGCTGATGCGTACGCCGATGCATCGCTTTGGCGAGGCGCGCGAGCTGGCCGGCACCGCGGTCTATCTTGCCTCGGAGGCCGCATCGTTCATCACCGGCGAAGTGATCGCCGTGGATGGCGGCTTTCTGGCCAGCGGCGTCAACCAGTAGCGCTGCTCGCTTACAATTGCCGCGCCGGCACAATGAGGAGCTTTGCGGTCATGAAGATTACGAACGCCTACGTTCATATCACCTCGCCGGGGCGCAACTTTGTCACGCTCAAAGTGGAAACCGACGCTGGCCTCTACGGCCTGGGCGACGGAACGCTCAACGGCCGCGAGCTGGCCGTGGCGAGTTATCTCACCGATCACCTGGTCCCCTGCCTGATCGGTCGCGACCCGTTTCAGAGCGAAGACATCTGGCAGTATTTCTATCGCGGCGCATACTGGCGGCGCGGGCCGGTCACGATGGCCGCCATCGGCGCCATCGACGTGGCGCTGTGGGATATCAAGGGCAAGGCGCTGAACACGCCTGTCTACAACCTGCTGGGCGGCAAGAGCCGCGAGGGCGTGATGGTGTATGCGCATGCCAACGGCAAAGACATCGACCACGCGCTCGAAGATGTGGCGCATCACAAGGAGCTGGGCTACAAAGCCATCCGCGTGCAAAGCGGTTTTCCGGGTCTCGCTTCTACGTATGGCGTGCCGAAAGGCCCAGGCCGCTACGAGCCGGCCGAACGTGGACTGCCCCCCGAGTATGACTGGGCGACCGAGCCCTATCTGCGCCATGTGCCCAGGCTCTTCGCGCGTGTACGCGAGCAGTTCGGCGAAGAGCTGCACCTGCTGCACGACTGCCATCACCGGCTTACGCCGATTGAAGCGGCACGCCTGGGTAAAGAGCTCGAGCCGTTTCATCTCTTCTGGCTCGAAGACCCCACGCCGGCCGAGCTGCAGGACGGATTCCGCATCATCCGCGAGCACACCACCACGCCGATTGCCGTGGGCGAGGTCTTCAACTCCGTGTGGGACGCGCACGACCTGGTTCGCAACCAGTGGATCGACTACCTGCGCATGACGATCACCCACGGCGGGGGCATAACCGCCATCAAGAAGGCTGCGGACTTTGCCGGGATGTATCACGTGCGCACCGGCTTCCACGGGCCTACCGATCTTTCGCCCGTGTGCATGGCCGCGGCGCTGCACTTCGACACCGCCATTCACAACTTCGGCATCCAGGAACACATGGCGCACACGGACGAGACGGACGCAGTGTTTCCGCACCAGTATTTCTTCAAGGATGGCTACATGTTTCCCGGCGACGGACCGGGCCTCGGCGTCGATCTTGACGAGGCGCGGGCAAAAAAATATCCGTATCAGCGCGCCTACCTGCCCGTGAATCGCAAGCTGGATGGCACGCTGACGGATTGGTAGAGAACGCAGCGAGTTAGCAGGTTAGCGGGGTTAGCGGTGCTGGCGGGGTTAGCACTCTGTCTGAAAAACATTTCTGCAACGGCTTTGCATCAGGGCACGACTGCCGCAAAACACAGCCAATATGGAATGGGCTTTCGCTCTCGTGGTGTTTTGCTCGTCCTCTGCCCGATTTGCGCAGCTAGCCTTACGCGGTCTGCGGCATGGATTGATCCAGCTTCACCTTCTTGCCTTCGGCGCACGAGCCGTAGATGCTGCGCACAAGCTGCAGCGCGCGGTAGCCTTCGATGCCGGAAGAGGCTGCGGGTCGGTTGGCTTTGCAGGCTTCGCCAAAATCAGACAGTTGCCGCTCGAAAGGCGTGAGCGAGATGGCCATGGGGTCGGATGCGCCGGACCTGGCCTGCTGCGCGAGCGGCGCGGGCTCGCCGGAGTCGTCCTGCACGTCCCACGCGGTCAACTGGTCGCCGGTAATGATCGCCGAGCCCTTTGTGCCATGAATCTCCACGCGCTCAGGGTAGCCCGGCCATAGCGCTGTCGCAGCCTGGATCACGCCGGTCGCGCCGGAGGCGTAGCGCATCACCGCGCAGACCAGGTCTTCCGATTCGATCCTGTGCAGCGCGCCCAGGCGCCAGTAGCCGAAGACCTCATCGACCGCGCCGATCAAATGCAGCAACACGTCCACCTGGTGGATGGCCTGGCTGATGAGCGCGCCGCCGCCTTCGCCGGCCCAGCTTCCCTTTACCGGGCGCGCATAATACGCGGCTGTGCGATACCACTTCACGTACGCATCGGCCTGCAGAATCTTTCCTAGCCTTCCCGCGGTAATGGCGCGCTTGAGGAACAGCACGGAATCGTCAAAGCGATGCTGGCTCACCACGCCGAGCTGGATGCCTGCATCGCGGGCCACGGCGATCATGCGCGCAGCCGCATCGAGATCGACGGCCATGGGCTTCTGCACCAGCACATGCTTGCCGTGCTGCGCGCCCAGCTCGACCGCGGCCAGCCGGTAGCCGGGAAAGGTGCACACGTCGAGAAAGTCCACATCCGCGCGCCGCGCAAGCTCCTCGGGAGTGGCGACGAACTCCGCGCCCCACGCCTCGGCAAACTTGCGCCCCCGCTCCGCGGTGCGATCGGTGCACGCAGTCAGCCGGTAACCGATATTTTTGTAGGCCTGCGCGTGCTTGCCCGCAATGGCGCCGGTGCCGATGATCCCAACCCGCATGCATGACTCCGCTCTCAATGCCCACGACTTCACAAAACAATCATACAAAAATAAAAGCGGGACGCCGGACTTATCCGGCGCCCCGACTCTTGTGAAACAGCGGTGGGGTTTCGTGTTTAGAAGATGACCTTGACGGCGCCCTGGAACAGTCGCTGATAGAAGCTGGTTACGGGGTTGCCCACGCCGCCCGCTTCACCCGTGATCTCGCCAAAGGCGCTTGACGAGGGGTTGCTCGAACCGGGATTGGCAAAGTTCGGATGGTTCAGCAGGTTGAAGGCTTCCAGACGGGTATCAAGCGAGAATCTCTCACCCAACCGCCAGACGCGCGAAATCTGCGCATCCATCTGGAAGAACATCGGGCCGCTCACTGAGTCCCTGCCGACATTGCCATAGGTGCCTGCTGCAACCGGATTCGTGCACGGATTGAACGTGGACGCCACGCTGCAGAAGGCCAGAGGATTCAGGTAGCCTCGCGTCGCCTGAGTCGCCGTTGCGCTATTTACGATTTTTACTTCATGGATGGGCTTGACGCCGGAAACCGCATTCGGACGGTCTTCGCCGATGTCGGTAAGCGAAATATCGGAGCCGCTGGTGATGTTAATCGGCGATCCACTGGTGATGTGAATCAGCGGCGCTATCTCCCAATCGTTTACCAGGTAACCGCCCAACCCATGGAGCGACTTGAACGAGCTCCTGGCCACGACGGACGTGTTGAAGATGTTGCGGTAGTCGGAGCCGCAGCGGCCGTAGTCCTGGTGCAGGTCGTAAGGATTCTCTTCCGACACGGCCGCCACGTCCCCACCCGCATCGGCTACGTTGAGGCACTTGGACCATGTGTAGTTGCTCAGCATGCTGAACGTGGATGAGAGGCGATGCTGCAGCGTAAGCACCAGGCCGTTGTAGTTGGCCCAGGCGTTATCGTTGACCAGGTTCGAAGCCGTGCCACCATAGTTGCCGTTGTAACCACCGCCGCCAATCAGATTGCCGTACTGCGGATTGGCTTCGACAAGCGCGAAACGGGCTTGAGAGTTACCCGTGGTGGAGCAGGCAGATCCCTCTGGACCACCGCCAGTCGTCTTCGCCGCGGCGGCCGCGGCACCCGAGGTTTGAACCGGGCCGCAACCGGCTCCATTCGCGCCCCAAACGCCCGACGTGTAGATTGCCGGATTCAACGGAGTGCCAATCGGCATGTTTGAAGTCTTATTCCCGATATAGTCGACCTGCGCCTGCCAGCCGCCCTTGAACTGGTGCTGAATGCTGAAGGTCCACTGGAATGTATCGGAAACATGGAACTGCGTGGGCAATTCGATGTACTGACCCTGGGCCGGGAAGCTTGCTTCCGCAGGCGTAGGAACCGTTGGCTGCGGGTAAGGGCTTGTGTTCGTTCCGCCCACCTGGTTGCAGCCATAACCCGTTCCGCCCACCAGCCAGGGCTCGCTAAAGCAGACGGGGCCACTGATATTGGGGGTGCTGACTGTCGCAAACGGTGGGTTCAGGTGCATACGGTTGCTGGTGTAATAGTTGGCTTCGTCGTAGATCAGAGCGAGACCACCGCGGACAACCGTGTTGCCGTTGCCGAAGGGATCCCACGTGATGCCGAAATTCGGGTTAAATTGCAAGGGCGAATTCTTGGTTTCTGCCTTTGGCACGCCCGGATCGCCGTAAAACAGGATTCCCGGAGGCGCGGTCGGGTAGACCGTGCTGAATTTGTCGGCCAGGAAGTAATCCATATTGAAGACGGTGCCGCGATTGAAGTAGTCGTGGGGAAAGAACTCCGGCGCCCAGCGAACGCCGGCCACGAGGGTCAGTCTCTTAGTTGCGTGGAAAGTGTCGACCGCATACAGGCTGGGAAGTGGTCCGCGCATCGCAAGCTGATCTTCCTTGCTCTGCTGGAAGCTGTTCATCGCGCCCCACAGGAAGTCGAGGTTGGCGTCGCCAAAGACGTTTCCACCTGCCGGTCCGCCTCCGCTGAACTCGCCATTGAAATCGAACAGACCGTCGGCTTCATAGGCGGCAATTTCATTAAACTGAACGCGCACAAACTCGCCGCCCACGACCCACTGGTGCGCGCCGTGCACCCAGGTCAGGTCATCGCTCACGCTTTCGTTGGAGACGTTGAAAAAACCGGGTGAGCAGGTGCCGCAATAGGCATCCCAGCCATGATTCTTGCCCGTCGTGGAAACCACGACCTGCAAGTTGGACGGAACCTGGTTATACATCGTAATGCCGATCGAGTTCCCATTGATGCCCGGCGCGGAGGAGCGAATATCGACGCGCTTGGTGCCGGACACGTGAAAGTTATTGATCAGACTCGGTGAGATTGTAGTAGCCAAGGCTGCGGTTGCCGTCTGCACCCGCTCATAGTTTCCGGGAGCCTGAAAGGTAATCAGGACGTTATTCTTCGAGAAGAACGATGGAGCCTGATAGCCGTCGATGAAGTAGCGCGCGTAGAAGTTGTTCTTGGAGTTGATCGTCCAGTCGACACGCGTGACAAACTCATTGTCGAAAAACTCCGTGGGGATGGAAAACTTCACCGTGCCGCAGTTGGCATCGTAGGATGCCACATAGGGCGCAGAACTGCTGGATGGCAGGTATTTGTTCAACGCAAGTGCCTGTGCGTTGTAGGACGGAGCTGTTGGGTAGATATTTCCTGGAATTGCCGTACCAGTAAGCGGATCGTAGAGCTGTTGAGGCGATCCGCAGGAGTTCGCAGCGGCGTCCGGCGGCGGATCGGTGGTTGACCAGTCGCCGGCCAAGTTGGCCGCGGTGGGAAGGTACATCGTGTTCACCGAGCTGGACGAAGTCTCAAGCCAGCGTTGATAAGCCGCAAAGACAAAGAGCTGCTTGTGCTTCCACGGAATGACCGGACCGCCGAAGGTGCCGCCGAACTGGTTCTGGTGCAGCTCGTCCTTGCTGGAAGCGAAGAAGTTGGTGGCGTCGAGGTAGTTGTTGCGGATGAACTCGAATCCCGAGCCGTGATATTGCGCGGTTCCCGACTTGGTCACCACGTTGACCAGTCCCCCGGAGTGCAGCGTATTTTCAGGATTCAAAGCGGTGGATTCGACGCTGAACTGCGCCACTGCATCGGGAAAAGGGAAGGGCAGATTGCCGTTGGCCATGTACTCGTTGTTGTCGCCGCCGTCCAGCTTCCATTCCGTTGTGTTGCCCATGCCGCCGGCGACAGAAACCGAGATGGTCTGGTAGGAGTACTTGCTGCCCGTAAAGTCGCCGTTGGGAGCGGGACTGGAGCCGCCGGAAGCAATGATGAGCGCAGCCATTTCACGGCCGTTGAGCGGCATCTCCGTCACCGTGGCCTGGTCGATAGTCTGCTTATACGAACTGTCTTCGGTTTGCAGAGCGAGGGCGTCGGCGTGCACTTCAACCCTGGTGTCCGCCTCGCCCACGGCAAGCGCAGGGTTGATGGCGATGTTGCTGCCCACCTCCAGCACGATGCCCGATTGCACGTAGGTCTTGAAGGTGGGCGCGGCGACCTCGAGACTATAGGTCCCGATCGGGATATTAGGGAAGAGATAAACGCCCGCCGCGTCAGTCTGCGTAACGCGCTTTACCCCGGTGGCCGTACTGATCAGCGTGACTGTCGCATTGGCGACGACCGCGCCGGTGGTGTCTGTAACGGTTCCCTGGATGTTGCCCGTGCCGGCGATCTGCGCGTACGCCGTGACGGCCGCCAGAAGGAAAACGGTTACCAGACAAATGGATCGATGCAGCCCTGTCCGTTTGAATGCCTGATAGTCCTGATTCACTGTGCACCTCCAAATGTTGTACTTGCCTGGTGGCTGTATGCTCGTCTCCCGTTCCAGGCGGGCGCCAGGTCTGGGAAGGTTTGCAGACGTATTCATGAATTCCGTGGTTGCAGCGGTGCAGTGGCACAAAATTCTGGTGTCGAATTATATATAGAGGTCTAACCACGATTGTCAATAGGAAACTTTTTCAGGTTTGTCCAGGGACAATATGGACCGGCAAGAGTGGCTGCAGGCGGGCAGACAATCGCGCTGAGCAGGTGAAGAGATGGCCTGGGGGGCAGCTTTTTTCAGGGAACAAACCGCAAT
This sequence comes from Acidobacteriaceae bacterium, assembly GCA_030038195.1. Taxonomy (GTDB): domain Bacteria; phylum Acidobacteriota; class Terriglobia; order Terriglobales; family Acidobacteriaceae; genus Telmatobacter. The sequence goes on along the minus strand of JASHPJ010000063.1, from coordinate 6,306 downwards.
GAAAGAAGCCAGATGACGGCCAAGAAGCGGGCATCCGGACCGCTTTTGGCAGGGCTGCGGAAGAATATGGCTTAAGATTCTTCATGCTGCGAATAAATCTGGGGCCGCAGCGCCGTTTCCGGGCAGTCCGCAGAGCCTGCTCACCGTATCCCAATCGGCGCGCAGGCTGCCTGATCCTGCAGACGTCTAAAGTGTGGTGAGTCAGAGGTTCGTTGAAGAACAACCGCAGGTTCCGCCACGGCGGATCTTTGACCTTCGACTCGTCGCCGCGGCGACTCGCTCAGAATGACAGCGTATTGGTGATGTGAACTTCTGATTCAAGACACTATGGCAGTTTTCCAGTTGCCGTGGCATGGCCGGGCTACTTGAAGCCGGCCTGTCCGAAGAGCACTTTGTGCAGGACCAGGGCTGCGGCGCCACGCAGGCGGGCGGCGTCGCCGTCCATGGCCGCCACCACGCGCGGCGTGTGAGAGGTAAAAGACTTGGCGATGAGCCGGCTCTCCAGCAGTGGACAGATGCGCGACCAGAGCGCCGTACAGTCGCCTACGACAATGATGACCTCGGGCGCCAGGCCCGCAACCAGCATGGACAGGCCGCGGGCGAGGTAGGACATCATCTTGTCGATGGAGCGCAGCGCGCGCACATCGCCGCCTTTGGCCAGGTCGAGCAGCTCCTGGAAAGAAGCCAGCTTGCTCTCCTGTACCAGCTCGCGATAGTAGCGCAACCCGGCGCGGTTTGACGCAAACGTCTCCCAGCATCCGGTGTTGCCGCAGCCGCACGGCGGCCCCGACTCTTCGAGCGGCATGTGCCCGAACTCGCCGGCCATATCGTCGCGGCCCCGTACGATGTGCCCATCCACCAGCAGCCCGGTTCCAACGCCCTCCGAGACGGAAACCACGATCATGTTGGATACCTGGCCGAAATTGCCGAACCAGCGCTCGGAAAAAAGGCAGGCGTTGGCCGCGTTCTCCATTTCGATAGGCGTCTCCAGCACTTTTTCGAGCTCGGTATGCAGATCGATCTGCGCCCAGGGCACGTTCGGCGCAAAAAGCAGCCGGTGGGTCTTCTGGTCTACGCGGCCTGAGACGCTCACGCCTACACCCTGGAACTGGCGGTCGCCTGCAGCCGCGCGCATGGGCCGCACCGCCCTGGCGATGTTCTGAATCGCCTTGCGGATTTCCGCCTTGGACCCGCCCTGCGCAGAAAGCGGAATTGAGTCGCGGCCCAGGATTTTTCCGTTGATGTCTACCACGGCCAGGTTGGCATTTTCCGGCCTGAGGTCGACGGCCAGAGTGACATGCCGGTCATTCAGGGTGACGAAGGTCGGACGGCGCCCGCGCGGCAGATGGCCCAGCGTGCCCGGCAGCACCCATCCCTCTTCAATCAACTGCCCGATAATCACCGAGACCGTGCTTGGCTGCAGCCCGGTGAGCCGCGCCAGATCAGCCCGGCTTACCGGCTGGTGCAGGTGAATGGTATGCAGAAGGATGTCCCGGTTGATCTCCCGGGCCGTCTCGCTCGAAGCAACGCCACGACGTGGTTCGGTCGGCTTTGTCGTCACCCTTGTCTCCATAAACTGCAGGATTCATCTTGCCGCGGAGTGCAAGCCTGTCTGCCGGCGGGCAGCAACGTCCTGGGCAGCGCCATCCATCCGCTACCGTTTTTCTGTCGCCACTGCTTCAAGCAATCAATATACGCGCCGCGGCGCTCGGACACGAAGCAGAATCAGGCAACGCCGTGCGGTTGCCGTTTCCCTGCACAAACGGCGCCCGTCGCGGAAGAAGGAATTCCAGCCACGATCCGGCGTTGCCCGCGAGAATACACTTTCTGTGGGGACAAGCTTATGACTCTTCATGCCGCTTTTCGGTTCTTCACACTCGGACTTTCCAGCCTCCTGGCCTGCGCTGCCGTGGTTGCTGCGCAGGCTGCGGACGGCGAATCCAACAGCAAAGACGCCACGCTGCAATACGCCGTCCTGCTGAGCCGTCACGGGGTACGCCCGCCGCTTCAACCGCTGGAAGATCTGAACCGGTTCTCTGCCGCTCCCTGGCCGGCGTGGCCGGCGGCGCCAGGAATTCTTACGCAGCACGGCTACCAGTTGATCAAGCTCTTCGGAGCGTGGGACCGGGCGCAGTTCTCCAGCGAGGGGCTGCTGGCTGCCTCAGGCTGCGAGGATGCGGCCCGTGTGACCATCATTGCCGACACCGACGAACGCACGCGCGCCACCGGCAAAGCGCTGGCTGAAGGGATGCTGCCCGGCTGCACTGTCAGCGTGCAGTCACTGCGCGCCGGGTTGAACGATCCGCTCTTTCGCTCGCTGGAGGCAGGCGTCGGCCATGCAGACCGCGCGTTGGCCGCCGCGGCTGTGGCGGGGCGCATCGGCGGCAATGCCGTCAACCTTACAGAGGCATACCGGCCGCAACTGGCCGAGATGGACCGCGTACTGGCCGGCTGCGGCCATGTGCACAATGGGAACCCGTCGCGCGCGTCCATCTTCAGCATTCCTGCCAGCGTTGGCCCCGGCAACGACGACCGGCCGGCCGCGCTGCGCGGTCCCATGCCCACTGCCGCGTCCTTCGCGGAGGACCTGCTGCTCGAGTACACCGAGGGAATGAGCGACGCGGACACCGGATGGGGCTGCGTGGACGGCGCAACGCTGCGCTGGCTCATGCAGCTCGACACGGCCAGCTGGGAGTATGGGACGCGCACGCCGCTGATTGCGCGGATGAAGGCCTCAGACCTGCTCTATCACATCGAGAAGAGCATGGAACAGACCGTGACGGGCAAACCCGTTGCCGGCGCGCTGGATGCGCCGGGCAACAGGCTGCTGATCCTCGTCGGGCACGACTCCAACATTGCCACCGCGGCCGGAGCACTGGCCATCCACTGGATTGTGGATGGCCGCGTGGACGATACACCTCCCGGCGGCGCGCTGCTTTTTGAAGTGTGGCGCGCGCGGGACGGCGGCAGGCCCTTTGTGCGTCTTGCCTACACGGCACAGACCATCGACCAGATGCGCAAGAGTCAAGCGCTGACGGCCACCAATCCTCCCGTCGAGGACAAAATCTTTGTGCCGGCCTGCAGCGGTGAGGATATGTCTTGCACCTGGGACGGTTTTTCGGCAGCCGTGCGCCAGGCCATCGATTCAGCTTACGTGCGCCCGCAGCGTTGATACGATCCTTTGATTTCTCGAGCGTTTTCGGTTCATATAATTGACAAGCCGGCATCGCATAAGATGGCTTTTTTCTTGAGGAAAAAGCCATTCGGCAGTATCGATTCTGTAAAGACTTGAACCGAAAACGCTGTCGCTACGAGTTGATCGCAGGCTGACGCTACTCGATTTCACCGATGTAGACGCCAAACGGTCCCAGGTCGATCTGTTCGAGCGAAGCTGGGTCGGCGCCTCCGGGAGATTTGAGTAGCGTCTTGAGATGGCCCGGCTTCAGGCCTGCTTCGCCCGCTTCAAGATTCACGATCTGCGGCTCGGCGGTAAAGTTGGCGCTCACCACCACCTGCGGCATGCCCGGCGCCTGGCGCAGCCAGCTCAGCACCGCTGTGTTTTCGGTGTCGAGCATGACGTTCGCTCCGTGCGCGAAGGCCGACACGGTCTTCTTGAGCTGAATCAGGCTGCGGTACCAGTTGAAGAGCGAGTCGGGATCGTTCTTCTCTGCTTCCACGTTGATGGCCGCAGCGCTGGGCGGAACGGGCAGCCACGGCGTGCCGGTGGTAAAGCCGGCGTTGGCGCCGTCATTCCACTGCATGGGCGTGCGCTCGCCGTCGCGGCCTTTTTCCTTGGGCCATCCGGTGATGCCGATGGGGTCTTTCACATCCTGCTTGCGCCTGGGCGGCGTGGTCACCATGCCGATCTCGTCGCCGTAATAGAACAGCGCTGCGCCGCGACTGGCGAAGAGAACCGTCGCGATCACGCGCTCGATCTCCCTGTTGTGCGCGCCGTCTCCGTAGCGCGCGTCGATGCGCGGATTGTCGTGGTTGTCGAAGAGCAGCAGCGGCGTGTTGCCGTCGATCTTCGTCTCCGCGTCGATGAGCCTGGAGCGGAACTCCGTCACATCGAGCTTGTTGATGAAGCCCACCTGCGTGTCCATGGGCAACTGGAACTCGGGCTTCTGCGGCGTGCCATACATCTTGGCCAACTCGGCCACGTTGGGCAGATAGGTTTCGCCGATCAGCACGCGCGTGCCGGGAAATCGGGCGGAGTTGAACCTGTCCGCTGTGGCGCGCATCTCCGCAATCACAGCATGCACGCCCGGCTGGTTATTGGTGCGTGAATCGTCCAGTTGCGGATCGCCGTAGGCGTTGATGATCGGGTTGCCGTTCTTGTCCTTCACCACGCCTTCGTCGCGCAGCTTGGGATCTTCATAGAGCGTGGTAATGGCGTCAAACCGGAAGCCGCCCACGCCGCGCTTGAGCCAGAAAGCGATGATGTCCTTGAATGCCTGGTGCACCTTGGGGTTGTACCAGTTCAGGTCCGGCTGCTGAATGTAGAACTTGTGGTAGTAGTACTGGCGCGTCTTGGGATCCCACTGCCACGCGGAGTAGCCGAAGTATGACTGCCAGTTGTTGGGCGGCTCGCCGGGACTGGTTGCGGTTTCGCCCTTGCCGTCGCGCCACACGTACCAGTCGCGGTAGGGATTGTCGCGGGACGAGCGCGACTCGAGGAACCACCTGTGCTGATCGGAGGTGTGGTTCATCACCATGTCCATGATCACGCGGATGTGGCGCTTGCCGGCCTCTTCCACGAGGCGATCGAAGTCGGCCAGGGTGCCGTATTGCGGATCGATGGCGCGATAGTCGGAGATGTCGTAGCCGAAATCGACCTGCGGCGAGGGGTAGATGGGCGTGAGCCAGATGGCGTCCACGCCCAGCTCCTGCAGATAGTCGAGCCGCTGCGTGATGCCGTTCAGATCACCGATGCCGTCGCCATTCGTATCCTGAAAGCTGCGCGGATAAATCTCGTAGATCACCGCATTCTTCCACCAGTCGCGCTCGCTCTGCTGGCTCGCGGGCTTTTCTGCCGCCCCATTATTTGCGGCCACGCTTTGCCCTCCTGCGGCGAGCGAAGCCACAGCCAGCACCAGCGCCGCTGCGCAACTCGCCATCCATCTTGCCATCCTGTCAGCCGACTGCATTGCAGTCACCTCGCCCCTGCGCTTCACAACCGGTCAGGCCGGCTGCCCGCATTCCTTTAAGATGCTATCGCAGCGTCGCAGCTTTGCGCTCACTCTTCGGGCTGCATCGGAGTGCACGCGCGGCGCAATTCTTTATTGCGGCAGTTGCGGCATGGGCATGCGCACCACCTGCGGATAGTAGATGGACGTGTTGGAGGCGAGTTTGGGCACCGCAAATGTGTTGCAGACGTAGGTGAAGACCAGGTCGCCACGCTCGAACTCGGGATGCTCCTTGGCGGCGTAACAGAAGGTGTCCTTGTCGTAGCCCGGATTCGCGGGCTGCATCTCGGGGACGGTATAAATGACCTGGCCTTCCGACCACGGACCGGTGAGGCTGGGCGCCGTGCGCAGCAGAATCCTGCTTGAGAACGCATCCGGCGAAAACAGGACGGCAAGCCAGCGATGCAGTCCAGGGTGGTAGCGGATGGAAAGCTCGGAGCTGCCGCGCTTCATCACTTCCAGCGCATTCTGCGGAGTGAAGCCGTTCTGCCACGCGCCATCGGTGGCCAGATATTCAAGATGCCTGGCCGGGTCCTTGAGGCCGTCGAGCGGAATCCGCGTGGCCAGCAGCGGCCGCGTGCCGGACTCTTCGAGCGCAAAGATATATGCGTCTTTACCGGCGACGACGGCGGTTGCCGAAGGATACGCGTGCGTTCCATCGGGCACCAGCGGAAAATAATCGATCTTCCACTTCTGCGGATCGGGGCCAGGCGACGCGATGCGCGCGAGATCGGCGCCGCAGGTCTCAAAGCCCATGGCCTGCAACTGCGCATGGGGCGTGTTGCGCATGCACAGCAGCGTCACCCACAGGTCGCGGCCGGCGACGAATCCATCGAGCGCCCAGTACCAGGTATCCGGCAAGCGCGCATGAAAAAAGTCGCGGGGCCTACCCTGGGCATCTTTGCGAATGACGTAGGCGATGTTCCATTGCCCATCAGCGCTGCAGGTAGAGATGCCAATGCTGTTGCGCACCATCTGCGGCTCGTTGCCGTGCACCACGCGCCGCTCGCCGTAGAGCGTATCGCCGAAGATCCACACGTCGCGCCCGTCGCGCAGCGGAATGGAATACGCCGCATCCGCGCCCAGCCAGCCGAGCGGCTTGCCCTGCTCGAGAGAAAAC
>JASHPJ010000062.1 GCA_030038195.1 Acidobacteriaceae bacterium | reverse complement strand
GGCACGCAAGCCTTCGTCGAATGGAAAACCCCAGGCCGCGCGGCCTCACTTCAGCCGTCCAACGGCGCGCTCGCGCGACCGCAAGCCGGCGCAGGGCTCTTCTTCCGGCGCCAGGCCGGCGCGGCGGCCCAGCCGCGATGCGCGCACCCCGGCTGCGCGTCCGGCGAACGGTGCGCGGCACTCCAGCGGCACCCGCTGGACGGCCAGCTCGAACGGCAACGGCCGGCACCATGCAAACGGCAACGGGACGCACGCGAACGGCAACGGTCACGCCGTCTCGCGCAACGGCTCCCGCAATGCGCATGCGTCCAACGGCATCGCCGGCGGCCACGGCGCAAAGAGCGCAGCGGTTTCCAGGGCGTCACGCAACGGCCGCGCCGCCAGCGGCAAGTCCACGGCCAAGCCAGGCGTATCCGGACGCAAGGATGCGCGCGCCGGCAGCGGCCGCAAGCCGGCTCTGACGGCCGGCGCAAAGGCGGGTAACAGCAAACGGTACGGCTTTACCGCCCCGGCCAAGCGGGGAACGAAAAAGCGCGGATGAGCGGGGAGGAAAGCCGCACAGGTTCCCGCGAGCCGGGCCGCAGGTTGATCATTATTGCCATTGACGGCCCGGCCGGCGCGGGCAAGAGCACGATTGCCCGGCGGCTGGCCCGTCACTTCGGTCTGCTCAACCTTGAAACCGGGGCCATGTATCGCGCCTTCGCCTTGAAGGCGCTCCGCGCCGGACTTCCACTGGACGACAGCCTTGCCCTCGAGCGGCTCGCCGCGGAGACTGCCATCCGGCTGGAGCCGGGCGATGAGGAAAACCGCGTCCTGCTGGATGGCGAGGACATTACCGGCCTCATCCGCAACCAGACGGTCACCGACGCGGCCTCGCGCGTGAGCGTGTTTCCTGCCATCCGCGCCTGGATGGTCAGGCTGCAGCAGCGGCTTGGCGCCAGCGGAGGCGTGGTGATGGAAGGCCGCGACATCGGCACCGTCGTCTTTCCAAAGGCCGACGTCAAAATCTTTCTCGACGCTGCGCCCGAAGTGCGCGGACAGCGCCGCTTCGACCAGCTTGGCCAGAAAGGCGCGCCGGCAGTGCAGCCCGAAGAGGTGATCCGCGACCTGCGCGCGCGCGATGAACGCGACCGCAATCGGGCCGATTCTCCGCTGCGGCCGGCTGCTGACGCGGTGCTGCTCGACTCCACGGAGATGACGCTGGAAGAGGCTGTCCGCGCGGCGCAAGCCATTGTCGAGGCAAAGCTGAAGCCGTCGGAACCGGTTTCCTGACGGAAAAAACAGCTGCGCCCGGCCCGGCTGCAGGAGACTCAGGCGCACGCTCAACGGCAGTCGCCATTGATTTGCGCGCGGACTTCCCTAATAATAGGAACTCTCCAGGCAATCATTCTTGGGCCCCCGGAGAATGATGCGTGTCCATTACTTGCCGCAGATGTGGATCGCCGGATTTCCGAACCTCGCGCTTTCGCCTGCAGGATCTGCACCGGCTCTTCTTTCTGCAGTTGCCTGTGCGTTGCCGCTCCTGCATGCTGCGCGACTTCGTCTTCCTGCCCGGAATCTTCAAGATTCGCCACCAGGCCCGGCTGCGCCAGCGGGAACGCGCGGCGCGCGGCGCGCAGTCGTCCGGCAGCCAGCAGCCATGAATCTTGGGGTAGAGGCGCGCTGGCAGGCGGGAAATTCCCATGCCCGGCGGCCGGATGCTATAGGCTCATAGATGTATGGAACTCACCTGCAGCCGATGCCACCAGACCGTGCAGGAAGGCAGTTGCTACTGCCCGGTCTGCGGTCTGCCCCAGTTTGTCTACTCGGCTGAAAACGCCACCGGGCAGGGCCAGCCGGACCGCTGGAGCCAGGCCGTGCGCGATGCGGGCAGCATTGACTGGCGGCCTGGGCTGCGCCTTGCGCTTTCGGTTGCCGTACCTGCGGGGCTGGTCTGCTCACTGCTCTCGCCGGTCAATGTCCTGGCGCTGCTGGTGATGACCGCAACCAGTGCCTGGGTTGTGGGGCTCTACATGCGCAGCCAGCGGCCGGCCTGGATCACGATCGGAGCAGGCGCACGGCTGGGTCTGGTGACCGGCATTCTGGCCGGCTGGACCGCGGTTGCGGCCTCCGGCGTGGGGCTCTTCGCGGCGCGCTACTGGTTCCACTCCGGCAAAATCTTTGATAACTTCTGGGAGACGATGATCAACCAGCAACTGGTCCAGGAATGGACGTCAATGGGCGTGGATACACAGACCATTGCCCAGGCCAAGGACCTGATGCTCGCACCGCAGGGACGCGCCGCGGGGGTGCTCTGCGCGCTGGGCTTTCTGGTGACTGCGCTGCTGGTCTTCTCGGTGGCTGGCGGCGCTCTGGGCGCGCGGTTTCTGGGGCGCCGCCGCCGGCCGGAGATTTAAAGCATTTCTCCTATTGCTATAGAGGAGGCCACAGCTACCGAGTGGATTTTTCCTCAAGAAAAAGCCATCCGCCGCGGCGGACACGCCATTAGGCGACTCTACGGAAATAGGAGAAATGCTCTAACAGGCATCTCCTCAGTGCTGCATGCCCGACATTGCGCCCTGCGGATGCTCGGGAGCCGGCGTGAAGGGCTCGGGGTCGAGATGGCCGCGATGGCAGGTACCGCAGGTGACCGGCGCGGCAGGCTCGTCCATCTTGTCCATGGCCGCCACCTTGGCCACGTAGTTCTTCTTCAGATTCTCGGTCATTTGGTACATGATGCGGGCCATGGCCTTCTCATCCTTGGCGTCAGAGGCAAAGTTCAGCCGCGGCCTGCCGTTGGGACCGATATTGTTGGGGTCGGCGGCGTGACAGGTGTCGCAGTGCACGCCCAGGTCGCCAGCCCAGTGCTCCATGATCTCGTGTACCTGCTGGCCGGTCAGATCCTTGGGCAGCACATGCAGGTTGGTGGGCGCGGGAAAGTGACGCGCCATCATAGCGCCGCCTGGCGGAGGACCCTGCGGCGCTTGTGCGACGGTGACGGCAGCAAAGACGGCCGCGGCGAACAGCGCCGCGGCGGCGGTAGGGGCAGCTACAGAAGTCTTTTTCACGTGCAGGGTTCCTCGCAGTTTTGGGATGGCCTATAGCAGTTCTCCAATGGGTGTAGAGCGAAGCCGTGGCTCCAAGGTGGCTCTCTCCTTAAGAGAGAGCCACCTTGGAGCATCCGTTCCAACTGCACGGGAATTGGAGAACTGCTCTAGCCCGATGGACGGAATTTTACCTGAGAAAGATGCGCCGGCCGGTAAAACTCTTGGTCCCGGAGACGCATGGATGGCCGGGGAGCGCAAATCGCAGCGGCAGTTCCGCGGCGTGGCGAATACCGATCCGGGGCGTCGCCATCACCTCGTGCACGGCAAAGCCGTCGTCGCGTGCCTGGAGCGTGGATGCCGGATCGAGCAGGTCGAGGCCGTTGTGCACGGCGCGTGTAAGCCCCAGCGCCAGGCACAGCCGGCTGGGCCCGCCGGTGAGATCGCGTCCGCCGTGGCGGATGGCTCCCGGAGCCAGGCCACGGTTGCGCGCCATCTGCTCGCCGCCGGCTACCGGCTCCAGCGCGCGCAGCAGGACACAGCCGGCCCGGCCTTCAATCTCGCACGAGATATTCATGCAGAAGTAGCGGCCGTAGATGGCGTAGACGTAGGCATGGCCGGCGGGACCGAAGAGCACCTGGTTCCGCGGCGTGGGCCCGCGATGCGAGTGCGCAGCCGGGTCGGGTGTCTCATTGTGCGGGCCGAGATACGCTTCCGCCTCCACGATGCGGCCGGCCAGGATGCCAGCTTTCGTGCGATGGACCAGCAGCTTGCCCAGCAGGCGCGGAGCAACACGCTCGGGAGAGGCCTCGAAGAACTCCCGCAGCATCAGCCGGCCGGGCAGGCGGGGTTCCATATCGTTTTGGTTCGTAATTCTCAGCTCAAACGCCTTTGGCAGGTGGTCCCCTCACCACTCGCGTCCGTGGTAGAACGGACGCTAAAAAATAAGGGGACCACCTCCCGATGTTTACCCTTGCGTTTACAGGGGGATTCTGCCGTGGCCATACTCACTTTTTGTGGGTTTTATTCCATTCCTTGATAAGCGCCAGGACCTCTTCGGCGTGGCCCTCGGGGGTGACCTTGGGGAAGATGTGCAGCAGGGTCCCGTCCGGGCCGATCACGAACGTCGTCCGCTCGATACCCATCACTTTCTTGCCGTACATGTTCTTTTCCTTCAGCACGCCAAACTGATTGCAGACTTTCTCGTCTACATCAGCAAGGAGGGTGTACAGCAGGTCGTATTTGGCCTTGAACCTGGCCTGGGCGCGTGGGGTGTCGCGCGAGATGCCCAGAACCACCGCACCGGCGGCCTGGAGCTTCTTGAAGGCGTCGCGGAAGCCGCAGGCCTCGATGGTGCAGCCGGGCGTATCGGCGCGCGGATAAAAGAACAGGATCACCGGTTTTCCGGCATAATCGGACAGGCTGACGGTTTTGTCCTCGTCGGTCTGGAGAGTAAAGTCGGCGACTTTCTGGTGCAGTTCCATGGAGAATATCCTTCCGGGTTGGTCTTTCGGAGCAGAGGCAATCGGCGCAGAGCGCATGGCTTAGGAACAAGACATGGCCTGCAGATGCAGGACGGCTGGTACGACATGTCAGGGCGCGGCTTCAACCGCGTCGAGAGTGCGGCAAAATCAACCACGGCTTGCGCCGCGGAGGAACCGTATCCGCAGGCAGACGTTCATCGGCTTCAATTATTCACGACCGGAGCAGCAAGTGTCATCGCGGGGAAAAAAATTCGGCAAGCTGAGCCTGGCAATTTTCTTGCTCGCCGCCCTGCCGGCCGCTGCGCAGTATCCCGGCCAGATCAGCACTACCGACAAGAGCGCTCCTGAATTGCGCTCCGTGGCCGTGCTGGAGTGGACCGGCGACGAGCAGCATCCCAAGGCCAGCCGCATGATCCCGGTGAGCGTGTATGACGGCCAGCAACTGCAGGACGGCGGCCTTTACCTGGACCGTCCCGAGCCGCTTGCCTTGCAGGGCGAGGTCGAGTACCAGCTCAAGCAGAACGGGAAGAACACCGGCCTGTTCGTCATCCAGAACGCGGCGCTTGAGCAGGGTTCGTGGGTAGGCTACGGCGTGTGGAAGCCGCTCGCCAGGCCCAGGCCGGTGCAGTCAGCCAGCGCACAGTCGTGGAAGGAGGACGATGCAGACGGCGACCGGCCCATTCTGCACCGCAAGTCGCACGCCGGTGACAACTCCGGCCAGAACGGCTCCGGATCGGGCAGCCAGTCCACCGATCCCGACCGGCCTACGCTCCATCACGGCGGCGACAGCAGCAGTTCAGGAGATTCGAGCGATAACACGGCGAACTCTTCCAATCCGGCGCCCGCGCCCGATCCTGACCGGCCGGTGCTGCACAAAACTGCCGACGAGCCGGCCTCCGGCAGCGACTCCGACCGGCCCAAGCTCCAGAAAAAGAATGATGAGGATCAGGCCTACGTCTCCTCGCTGCCTGACATCTCCGATCCTGACCGTCCGCGGCTCATTCCGGGCAAACCGGCAGACATGGGTCCGGCGGTGCTGCCAAGCCTGATGGGCCTGCCACCCGATATGCACCAGGCCGTCGCCGTCTCTGACGCGAAGAATACGCCCGAGCACATCTGGAACTACTCCTGGGCCAATCCGGCTGACGAAGCCAGGTTCAAGGCGCAGCTCGAAGACCTGGCGCGCACCGCGCTGGGCTTGGGCCCCGCGGCCCCGCCGGCTGCGCCTGCGGCGAAGAAGAACACGGCGAGCCATAAGGCACGGCTTACGCTGCCGCCGCCTCCGGCGCCGCTCGTCGACGAGCAGTTCCGCGTCTTCGAGCTGGCCTACGGCTCGGGCGCAACGCTGGTGCTGTCAGCGCATACGGCGGGCTCGGGCGCAGACGAGAAGTTCGTCACGCTCATCGCGCAGCCAGATCTGTATGGCGGTCTTGCCATGCTGCTCAAGAACGTGACCGACGCCGCGCATCTGGACGACACGCCACGCATGCGGCTGGTGGATGCAGTGGACGCCATGGCCGACAATCGCGGCGAACTGCTGTTTGAGCTGCGCGGCCAGACGCAGCGCCAGTTCGCCCTGTATCGCGTGCTGCGCGGCCAGGTGACCAGGCTGTTTGTCACCAGCGGCAATGCGCTCACGACGACTGCCGGCAACTAGTGTGGTGAATCTGAAATTCGTAGAATAACAACCGCAGGTTCCGCCACGGCGGATCTTCGACCTTCGACTCCGCAAGCCGCACAAAACGCGGCTTGCCCCGCTTAGGATGACAGCGTATTGGTGATACGAACTTTAGACTCAAGACACCAGAGCGCTTTCGCTTCACTTCGCTTGCCCCCATCCGTTTCAGGGGGATTTCGTACAACTTTTGTATCGAAGTGTGGGCGCGCGCCTTGGCGTGCTCCATTGCTCCTATACAATTGGGAAAGAAGTGGGCTCGCCGCCACTTTTTGAAGGATCTCCGAACGAATGGCTTCAGCCCTGACCGCTCCACCCCCTGAAACCACAACCGAAGTTTCAGCCGCATCCAATTCAGTCATCCAGGTATCCGCCGCACAGCGCACGGTCCACGCCGTTCCTGCGCGCCAGCAGATTCGCATGGGCCGCGCCGCAACCGTGGGCGAGGGCCTGAACTGGCTCACGCTGGGAATTATCGTGCTTTTCCACGCGGGCGCGCTGGCTGCGCTCTTCCTGTTCAGTTGGCAGCGGCTGGCGGTGATGGCGGTGCTCTACGTGCTGGCCATCAACGTGGGCATCGGCATGTGTTATCACCGGCTGCTCACCCACCGCGGCTATCACGTTCCCAAGTGGCTGGAGTACGCGATGACCGTCTGCGCCACGCTCTCGCTGGAAGGCGGACCCATCTTCTGGGTTTCGACGCACCGCGTGCATCACCAGTTGAGCGACCAGGAAGGCGATCCACACACGCCGCGCGAAGGCGGATGGTGGGCGCACACCGGCTGGATTCTCTTCGGCGAAGCGCTGCACGCGCAGACTGCGGCGCTGGCCCGCTACGCGCCCGACCTGCGCCGTGATCGCTTCCACATGTGGCTCAGCAAGTATCACTGGCTCCCCATTACCCTCAGCGGCATCCTGCTGCTGGCCGGGGGATGGTGCCTGGGCGGATGGGTAAACGGCGTGGGGATGGTGCTGTGGGGCGTTCTGCTGCGCGTCACGCTCGGCCTGCACGCCACTTGGCTGGTGAACTCGGCCACGCACCTGTGGGGCAGCCGCCGCTTCGAGACCCGCGACGACTCGCGCAACAGTTGGTGGGTGGCGCTGCTCACCGGTGGCGAGGGCTGGCATAACAATCATCACGCGCATCCCGTCTCAGCGCGGCACGGTCTTACGTGGTACGAGCTCGACCCCAACTTCTGGGGTATCTGGCTGCTTGCCAAGATCGGCCTCGCGCGCAAGATCCAGGTAGCCAAGTTCGATCCTGAAAATCCCAAGCCGGCCGGGCTGTAATCCAACCGGACAAGGGCCCTCCCCGATTCGTTTCTGCGTGCAGCGGCGCGCACTTTGTCCCTGAAGGGCTGTGCGCTCCTTGTACGATGAATCGCAGGGAGGTCCGCATGCGTCGCCGCACCTTCATCCAGACTCTCTCCTGCGTCTTTGCCGGATCGGCTCTCGCCAAGCATAGCCATGCAGCCGGCCTGAGCGCCACGGCTGACGCGGCTGATGACGCCGCTCCGGCTCTGCCGCCATTCCAGGCGCCGGGCGAGGAGCGGTTTATCCGGTCCGACGTGCATGTCGGCGATCGGCCTTCGGGGGCGAGCTTTGCCACGCGCTCGCCGGCGCTCGGCTGCCTGGGGGCTGCGGGCACGGCGCATCCGCTGGCCACGCAGACGGCCATCGCCATGCTCAAGCGCGGCGGGTCGGCGGTGGACGCGGCCATTGCCGCCAACGCCGTCCTCGGCTTCGTTGAGCCCACCAGCTCCGGCCTGGGCGGCGACTGTTTTGCTTTCGTCTGGGACCCGAAGGCCGGCAAGCTCGCCGCGATGGCCAGCTCCGGCCGCTCGCCCAGAGCGCTCACGCTTGAAACCGTTCGCTCGCGGGCGAAGAACGGCGCGATTCCCGCGCTGGGCGCGATCGCTGTTTCCACGCCTGGTTGTCTCGATGGCTGGTGGACGCTGCACCAGCGCTATGGCCGGCTCAAGTGGGCTGAGCTCTTTGAGCCCGCCATCCATGCCTGCGAGAGCGGCGATCCGGTGCCACAGATCATCGGCTACTATATCAAGCGCAACATGGCCGCGTTCCTGCGTCCCGGCTCGGGCGTAGAGGAGACGGCCAATGCCGTGCACACCTACATGCTCGGTGGCTCACCGCGGCGAGCGCCCAACGAGTACGATGTGCGCCGCAATCCCGATCTTGCGCACACCTATCGCATGATCGCCGAGGGCGGACGCGACGTGTTTTACGACGGGCCCATCGCGCAGACCATCGACACGTATTTCAAGCGCATCGGCGGATGGCTCTCTGCCGAGGACCTGCGCGAGCACCACGCCGAGTGGGATGAGCCGCTGGTGACGAAGTATCGCGGCGTGGATGTCTACGCCATGCCCGCCAATACCCAGGGTCTGGCCACGCTGCAGATGCTCAACGTCCTCGAAAACTTCGACCTGCGCGGCTGTGGCTTTCAGTCGACGCAGTCGGTGCATCTGCAGGCTGAGGCCAAGCGGCTGGCCTTTGAAGACCGGGCGCACTACTATGCCGATCCGCACTTTGTGCAGATTCCCATCGCGTGGCTCAACTCAAAGGAGTACGCCAGGCAGCGCGCTGCGCTCATCCGCGCCGATCGGGTGATGGATCATGTGTACCCCGGCCAGGCGCCAGGACGCGGCGACACGACGTATTTCACTACCGCCGACTCCAGCGGCATGATGGTTTCGATGATCCAGTCGAACTTTCGCGGGATGGGATCGGGACTGGTGGCCGATGGGCTCGGCTTCATGTTCCAGGACCGCGGCCAGCTTTTCTCGCTCAAGGACGGGCATCCGAATATCTACGCACCGGGCAAGCGACCGTTCCAGACGATCATTCCCGGTTTTGCCGCCAAAGACGGTGCGCCGTGGATGTCATTTGGCGTGATGGGCGGCGACATGCAGCCACAGGGACAGACACAGATCGTGGTGAACCGCGTGGATTACGGACTCGACGTGCAGGCCGCTGCCGACAGCCCACGCTGGTATCACGAGGGCTCGTCGCAGTCGATGGGCGAGGACCGTCCCGGACTTGGTCCGCTCGGCGTTCTCCATCTCGAAACCGGCGTTCCTGCGGCCACGCGCAAGGCGCTTGGCGATCTGGGATGGCAGATTGGCGAGAGCAATATTGGGGCGTATGGCCGGTATGAGGGCATCGAGCATCGCATGCAGGGGAGCGATCGTGTTTACGCCGCAGGCAGCGAGATGCGTGCCGATGCGGTTGCGCTGGCGTACTGAGCCGGCTCTGCGGCGCCCGCTTTGCCGGACCGCGGGAACACGGTGTATGCTCGTCTGCGTCTATGCACACCCGAATTTCACACGCTCTTACCGTGGCGGCTCTGGCATCTGTGGTCGCCTTGCTGGCAGCACAGGAAGCACCCAAACCGAAAGCAGAGGACACGGACGTCTGGGAGCCCGTTCCGCCGGTCATCACGCCGGGAGCGACGAATGAAGATCCGCCTTCTGATGCGATCGTCCTCTTCGACGGCAAGAATCTCGATGAGTGGGTCTCGGCGCAGGATCACACGCCGGCGCAGTGGTTCGTCGCCAACGGCGTGATGACCGTGAACAAGGCGCCGGGCGTGGGCAATATCGAGACCAAGCGCCGGTTCCGCGACTATCAGCTCCACATCGAATGGAAGATTCCCGCCGACATTACCGGCAGCGGCCAGGCGCGCGGCAACAGCGGCGTATTTCTCGCTTCCACTGGACCAGGCGACGACGGATACGAGCTGCAGGTGCTCGACTCCTACAACAACTCGACCTATGTGAACGGGCAGGCGGGCGCGATCTACAAGCAGGGCATTCCGCTGGTGAATCCGGCGCGCAAGCCGGGCGAATGGCAGAGCTATGACGTAGTGTGGACCGCGCCCACTTTCAACGCCGATGGATCGCTGAAGACACCGGCCTACGCCACGGTCTTTTTCAACGGCGTGCTGGTGCAGAATCACTTCGAGCTCCAGGGGCAGACGCTCAACGTGGGCAAGCCCTTCTACAAGGCCTATGACACGGCGCCCATCAAGCTGCAGGCGCATGGCGACAAGAGCGAGCCGATCAGCTTCCGCAATATCTGGGTGAGGGAACTGAAGTAGCGCTACAGAAGAATGGGGCGCGCTGCGCGGAACGAAAGAGTTTTACTTGCGCATCTTGGCGCGAACCCAGAGCGTGAGGAAGTAAGGCAGAGCAATCGCCAGCATAATCACGCCGGCCGGGAAACCCACGTAGCGATAGGTATCGGCAAAGTCCACCGAATGGCTGCCCAGCAGGTTCCACGCCAGCAGCGCGAAGATGGAGATGCAGGTGGTAGCGAAAAAGGTGAAGAATGCCGCTGCAAAGGCCAGCAGCAGGCTCTGGAACAGGCTGAAACCTTCCAGCGGAAAGCCCAGGATCCTTCCGCCTGTGCGCCGGGATTGGACAGAATGAATAGACTGGACAGGCTGCGTCATCTCCCTGACCCCTTCGACTAGAATACAGTTTTATGGCCAGCACTGCACAAATCGACCTGTGGCATGCGGAAAAGGTCGCCACTCAGGTGACCGTAAATCAGGCCTCGAATGGACTCCGTTACGCCGGGTGGGGTGAAACCCGCATCTCGGATGCGGACCTGGAGCGGCTGGTGGGCGTTGTGCCCGCCGCGCTTGCGCCTGCGCTGGCCAATCGCGCCTACTACTTTGTTCCACTGGCCATTGCGGACACCGGCGAGACGATGATTGCGCCTGCCTACAACGTGGACCTGGGTGACCGCGCCGTCTGCCATCGCAATGCATCGTTTGGGACGACGGAGGCCGTGTTCATCTCCACGCGGCTGGTGGAAGACCGCTTCGGCCTGGCCTTCGAGTTCTTCATCAACGTGGCCCACAACTTTGTTGAGGTTGCCGGTGTGCCGGAGAGCTTTGCCTCGCTGGCCTGGTCGCAGGCCGAAGCGCAGGCGCGCGGAGAAACCAGCCAGGATGCGTGGGAGACGCGCCGCCGCGCGCAGGAGAACCGTCCTGGACAGAAGGGCATCGACGAGCGGGCGCGGAACAGCTTCTACGAGTCGTCATTCTCTGACGCGCTGGCCGTGTACATGCTTGCCATGGCCGTGGATTTTGATTATCACGACCTGCGCGAGCGCGAGTATCCGCTGCTGGCCGCGCCGGCGCTGGCCGAGCGGCTGCGCCACGTCGCGGGCCTGTTTCCGGCCAATCCCGGCTACGAGTTTCAGATTCTCTACCGGCGCAAGGGCTAGACGAGTTCCAGACGAAGCCGGCGGCCGACTGCTGCAGCAGCGCGTTCGACGGTGTCGAGTTGCACGCGAGGGTTTTCTGGATCGAGCAAGCGGTCAAGGTGTGCCCGGCTGGTTCCCATGCGCCGCGCCATTTCCACCTTGGTAATCTTCTGCTCGCTCATGGCTTTTTCCAATTGCCAAGCCAGGATGCGCTTGGTGGCGTAGCTGGTAGCGTCTTCAAAGATACCCTCTTCGCACAGAAAATCATCGAGAGTGGAGCCAATATGTGGATGATTGCTCATGATTGAACCTCTCTTTGCCGCGTCCGCGCCAGATCCAGCTCTGCCTGAGGCGTCTTCTGGGTTTTCTTAATGAAGCCATTCAGCAAAATCATGTATCCCTGCGTGGTGCAGAAGATAATCCGGGCAATCCGCTTTCCGGGCAGACTGCTGCGCACTTCCCAGAGCCCATTGCCCAGAAAACGGCAAAGAGGCATACCGATCGGCTATCCCAGTTCAACCAGCCGCAAGTCCCGTCCGAGAATTTGCCGATCTTCCACAGGCAAGCTTTTCAGCCAGTCCCTTACCGGTTCGGAGCCAGCCTTCGAGCGATAGAAGCGAACGACGATCTTCTTTCCATTCGCCATGCCTACTCTCTCCTGTAGTGCACCTTAAGAGATACATGTAGGCAAATTAACTTGCGTACAGATTCACATTCAAAAACTCATTCCTGAACTTGCCCTGCGGATCGTAGCGGCTTACCAGCGCTTTAAAGTCCGCCAGCCGGTTGTAGCGCGCCTCAAGCTGCGCTGGCGGCAGGGTGAAGAGCTTGCCCCAGTGCGGGCGCGGCTCGAAGGGAGCGAGCGCGGCTTCAACTTTCGGTAGAATTGTGCGCACTGCCGGCCACTCCGGCTTCCAGGTGAAGTGAATGGCCAGCGACTGCCGCTCGTGCGCCGTGCTCACCCACAGATGATCGGCGGCGATGGTGCGCAGCTCGGTGACAAACAGGTGCGGAGTAACCTGGTCGCGCAGCTTTTCCACGGCGAGAATCGCATCGAAGGCGTGCTCGTAAGGAACCAGGTACTCGGTCTGCAACTCGTGGCCGCTCGAAGGCGTCTGGCCGATGCGGAAGTGCGGCAGCCGGTCGTACCAGGGGCCGGGAATACCCTGCTGGTCGGTGCAGCTCTCCGCAGGATGGCCGGTGATGGGATGCAGCTTTTCCTTGGCCAGCGTGGCGTTGTAAAAAAGCTGCGGCCACTGGATCGATTCGCCGGGGCTGGCGAGCCGCTTCTTGATCCACACCTGCGTGGCGCGATGATTCTGCCAGTCGGTGAAGAGGCTCACGCTGTAGCCACTGCCGAAGATGCCGTCGATGTTGTGCCGCAGCTCGTCAAAGTTCAGGTTCTGGTAGACCGACTGCGCGACCTGGTAGGCGGGCTGCACGTCGAGCGTGAGCCGCGTGACCACGCCCAGCGCGCCCAGCCCGACGACGGCGCCGAGAAACGAGTCGCCGTCCTTGTCGCGCGAGAGCCGCACGAGGCTGCCGTCGGCCGCGACAAACTCGATGGCCGCGACCGGCGTGGCCAGATTGCCGTTGTGCAGTCCCGAGCCATGCGTGGCCGTGGAGCAGGCGCCGATGACGGTGACGCCGGGCAGCGAAGCCAGATTGTGCAGCGCGTAGCCGCGCCCGGTGAGCCACGGCGCAAGCTGGCTGTAAGTCACGCCGCCGCCCACGGTCACCGTGCGCGCCGCCTCGTCCAGCGTCATCTCGTTCAGGTGCGCGAGGGAGATCTGCTCGTAGCGGCTGTCGGCGATGGAGTTGAAAGAGTGGCGCGAGCCCAGCGCACGCAGCTTCTGGCTCGACTTCACCAGCTTCTGCAGCTCGTCGACGGTGGCCGGCGATTGCAGATTATCTGTGCTGTAGGTCAGGTTGCCGGACCAGTTGGTGCGATGCCCGCCGGTCTCTGCGTTCGCGCTCACGCGCGGCAACATGCTGGCGGCTACAAAGGCTCCGGTGGTCTTCAGGAACTCGCGCTTGTCCATCGATCCTCCCTCCACTTGCTCGCGTTCGCCGCACGGCAAGATCGTTCAGCAGACGCCGGGACAGGATAGATGGGATACGCGGCAGCGGGCAACCTGGAGTGAGAGGCAATCAGTGGTTCAGCTTGAAAGATCTTCCCTCGAAGGCTGAAGCTTACGGTCCTTGATCCAGCTCAATGTACGGGCTGAAGCCCGTGCCCTTCGAAATCGACTCAAACCAAGTGCTGCCTGCGAGGCGTGCGAGGGTTGCCGCTCCGCTTAAGCCGGATTTGTGTATGCCACACGCCCTTCGCAGATGGTCCAGCGGACTTTGCCCTGCATGGTCCAGCCGTCGAAGAGCGTGTTCCTGGCCTTCGACTTTGTCTCTGCCACGCGATAGACCCACTCGGCCTTGGGGTCGAAGATGACCACGTCGGCGTAGCTGCCTACGGCGAGGGTGCCGCGGCCTTTCAGGTTAAGCAGCGCGGCGGGCTGCGCGCTCAGCAGGCTCAGCACACGGCCCAGCGGCAAACGCCACTCCTTGTGCAGCCAGCGCAGGCAAAGGCCCAGCGCGGTTTCCAGGCCGGTGATGCCGTTGGGCGCGTGCTCGAACTCAACTTCCTTCTCGTGCGGCGCGTGCGGCGCGTGGTCGGTGGCGATGGCGTCGACCACGCCGTCGAGGATGCCTTCAATCATGGCGTCGCGGTCGGCGGCCGAGCGCAGCGGCGGATTCATCTTGGCGTGGGTGTTGTAGAGACCGACATGCTCTTCGGTCAGCAGGAAGTGGTGCGGGGCGACCTCGCAGGTCACGCGCAGTCCGTTGCGGCGGGCCTGGCGCACGGCGGCCACAGCCGCTGCCGTGGAGGCGTGCGCGACATGCAGGTGCGGGTGTGCGTCACGCAGCTCGGAGACGAGGCGGATGTCGCGCTCGACAAGACTCGACTCAGCCTCCGGCGGCATGCCGCGCAGGCCGAGCCGGAACGAGGCCGGGCCGAGATTCATGCTCGCGCCTTGCGCCATGCGCGTGTCTTCCGCATGCTGGATGACAGCGAGGCCCACGCGCGCGGCGGCGGCCAGGCTCTCACGCATCACGCCGTCTTTCAGAATCGGCTGGCCATCGTCGCTGACGGCGACAGCCCCGGCGGCCTTGAGCGCAGCGAAGTCGTTGAGCGTTTCGCCCTTCGATCCGCGGGTGGCGGCGCCGATGGGGAAGACGCGCACCTGCGCGCCGCGCTCGGGCGACTGCATCCAGCGCGTGATCTCCGGCGAGTCGTTCACCGGCGTGGTGTTGGGCATGGCGGCCACGGCGGTGAATCCGCCGGCTGCGGCTGCGGCCGTGCCGGTGGCGATGGTCTCCTTGTAGCCCTGGCCCGGCTCGCGCAGATGCACGTGGATATCGATAAGCCCCGGCGCGACCGTGAGCCCGGCCGCGTCGATCACTTCGGCGCCTTCGGCATGCTTGAGCTTGCCCGGACCGGCGATCTCGGCCACGCGGCCGTCTTTGAGCAGAATGTCTTTTGCGGTGTCCACGCCGGCGGCGGGATCGATGAGGTGTCCATTGCGGATGGCGAGAGCGGTCATGCGCGGCCTCCTTCTTTCCACCCCGGCGACGGGGACCTGTCGCTGGGAACCCCGGCCGTCAAAGCGCGCTCCACGACAGCCATGCGAATCGCTACGCCGTTGGTCACCTGTTCGAGGATGGTGGATTGCACGCCGTCAGCCACGCCGGCGGTGATCTCCATGCCGCGGATGATGGGGCCCGGATGCATTACGATGGCCTTGGGCGCGTGCGCCGCAAGCCGCTGGCCGGTGAGCTGGTAGCCGGCCTTGTATTCTTCGAGGTCAAGCTGGAGGCCGGCGAGGCGCTCGGCCTGAATTCTTAACATCATGATGGCCTGCGACTCGCGCATCGCTTCTTCAAAGTCGCGCTCGATCTCGACGCCCCCGGCAGCGGGTCCCTGTCGCCGGGGCAGGGTGCCCGTCGCGGACTGTGTGGCGGTCTCCGGCAGCAACTCTTTCGGCCCGCAGAGCACGACGCGCGCGCCCAGACGCGGCAGCATCAGCATGTTCGAGCGGGCCACGCGGCTGTGCAGGATGTCGCCAACGATGGTGACGGTGACGCCAGCCAGCGTATCCGCGCCCAGGGCGCGCACGCCCGGTCGCAGATGCGCAAGGATCGTGCGCAGATCGAGCAGCGCCTGCGTGGGATGCTCGTGCATGCCGTCGCCAGCGTTCAGCACCGGCAGCCGTGCCGACTGCTCCAGCAGCCACGGCGCACCGGACGAGTTGTGGCGCAGGATAATCGCCTCGGCGCCCAGCGCGCGCAGCGTGAGGCCGGTGTCTTTGAGCGATTCGCCCTTCTCGATGCTGGAGCTGAGATTCGAGACCAGCGTAGTGTCCGCGCCCAGCGCCTTGGCGGCCAATTCGAAGCTGGTGCGGGTGCGCGTGGAAGACTCGTAGAAGAGCAGCGCAATGCGCCGCTTGGCCAGGATGCGGTTGCGCTTGAGCGGGTCCTGTTTTTCAAGCTCGGTGGCGCGCGCCAGCAGCCGGCTGACGCCGTCCACGCTCAGGTCGAGAATCGAGAGCAGCGAGCCGGGATGGTAAGGAAAAGGCGACGCGGGCGGAGCGGGAGTGTTGAACGTTCGGCGGCGGGGTTGGGGGTTCATCTTCCTGTCTCAAGCCGGAGCACCGGGCTCCGGTCCGGTTCGGAATGAGGCGCTTCCAGGTTCAGGGATTGATCCGCTCAACAAGCAGCACCTGCTCGGTCTCGTCGACCTCCTGGAACTTGACTTCGATAATCTCCCGGCTGCTGGTGGGGACGTATTTGCCCACGTAGGTAGCTTCGATGGGCAGCTCGCGATGGCCGCGGTCGATCAGCACGCACAGTTGCACGCGGCGCGGCCGGCCGTGATCAAAGAGCGCGTCCAGCGCAGCGCGGACGGTGCGCCCCGTGTAAAGCACGTCGTCGCAGATCACGATGTCACGGCCCTCCACGTCGAAACCGATCGAGCCCGGCGTCACCACGGGGCGAACATCGGCAGTGGAAAGGTCGTCGCGGTAGAACTGGATGTCGAGCACGCCCGTGTCCACGGACCGCTTTTCGATGGCGGCAATCAGCTTGCCCAGCCGCTCAGCCAGCGGAACGCCGCGGCGCTTGATGCCCACCAGCGCCAGGTCTTCACTGCCGTTGCTTTTTTCCACGATCTCATGGGCCAGGCGCACCAGCGTCCGCTCGATCTCCGAGGCGGACATGAGGCGGCCCTTCACGCGCAAGCCGGACTTCGTTTGCTCTTCGCTCATGATGGTTTGTGCTCTTGCCGGATCATACGAGGGGCCACCTTGCCGGGGCAAGTTGTGGAGAACGCGGAGCAGATGAGAGCAGTGGAGCATTCCGCAGAGGCAGTCTCGAAACTCATCCGGGCAAGGCCAGAGCTCCGGCGGCGCGAGTCGGCTCGTGCTCCGGCCTTCGTGCTCTGCTGAGGAAGTTGCTGCAGGCTGCCAGAGCGCGTCACACGGCGCGCAGAAAATCGCCGCTCTTGCCGCCGGATTTCGACTCCAGCCGCACCTCGCGGATGACGATGGCCTTGTCGAGCGCCTTGGTCATGTCATAGACGGTGAGCGCGGCTACGGCTGCGGCGGTCAGTGCTTCCATCTCCACGCCCGTCGGGCCCACGGTGATCGCGGTGGCCGAGATGCGCACACCGCCATCGACAATCTCCGTCTGCACGTCCACGTGGGTGAGCGGCAGCGGATGGCACATGGGAATCAATTCAGAGGTGCGCTTGGCGGCCTGGATTCCGGCGAACCGCGCCACCTCCAGCGGATTGCCCTTGGGATTGGCGGGCAGCGCGGCGAGCACCCCGGCAGAAAGCTCCACGAAGGCCGAAGCCGTCGCCGTGCGCCGCGTGGGCTGCTTGGCGCTCACGTCCACCATCGCGGCCTGGCCGGCCTCGTCAAAATGCGAGAGCTGCGACTTGATGACCCTGGTCATTCGGTTCTCCCGATCATGCTCGCCCGATCGACGCTCGATGGAGGCTTGCGGTTTCCCACTCTTACATCAAAGAACGATGCCAGCAGGAGGCGCCCAGCGATGATTTTGCTTCATCCGGCATAAAAATCCTCATGCAAGCAGAATGCGGACGGCCGCGCCGGCCTGCAGGCTGCCGTCTTCTTCCGGCACGACGAGAAAGCAATTCGACCGCGCCATGGCAGCCAGATCGCCCGATCCCCGCCAGTCGACCCGCGCCACCTCCGGCGCTTCGCCGGCGAAGTTGCACCAGGCGGGCAAAAAGCGCGTGAGTCCCGGTCTGCCGTTCACGTCGTGGGCAAGCCGCGCCAGTGCGAAGCGCGGTCCGCCGTGGGTACGCCCGCACAGCGCAGCCAGCACCGGCGCCGCGAAAAGCAGAAACGTAACGGCCGAGGAGATGGGATTGCCCGGCAGCCCGAAGCACTTCTTGCCGTTTTTGTTCTGGTTGAGATGGGAGCCCGTCCGGGCAGGCATCTCGCCAAAGACCACCGGCTTGCCCGGCTGGATGCGCACGCCGGTGAAATGGAAGCGCGCGCCACGGCGTGTGAGCGCCGGTTCGACGAGATCGAATTTTCCTGCGGAGACGCCGCCGGTGATGAGCAGCAGTTCGGCTTCGGATGCTTGCTCAAGCGCCGCATCCAGAAGTTCGGCATTGTCGCCAGCTACAGGCAGCACCCACGGCTCGCCGCCGGCCACAGACACCTGCGCAGCCAGCATGTGGCTGCTGGAGTTGCGAATCTGGCCCGGCGCGGGCTCGGCGTCTACGGGCACCAGCTCGTCGCCGGTGGAGAGAATAGCCACGCGCGGGCGTGCGAAGACTTCGAGCGACGGATATCCGCAGGAGGCAGCCAGCGCGATCTGCGCAAAGCCGATGGCAGTGCCGGCGCCAAACAACTCATCGCCGGCACGCGCCTGGGCCCCCTGGGCCACAATATTTTCTCCGGCGACGAGAGTTCGCGGCGGCAGCAGGCGAACGCTTCCATCTACGGCTTCAACGTGTTCGATCATCATTACGGCGTCAGCGCCCGCGGGCACCGGGGCCCCGGTCATGATCTCCCACGCCGCGCCCGGCGGCACAGGTCCGGCCGGAGGCTCGCCCGCACGGGTTGAGCCGGCGATTGCGAGCGGCCGATGCGCCGATGCTTCCGCCGCACGGCAGGCGTAGCCGTCGCGCGTGGAGCGCGCAAAGGGCGGCTGATCGCGGTCGGCGCGGAGCGGCCGGGCCAGCACACGTCCGGCGGCGCGGTCCAACCCTACGCGCTCGACCATTCCGGCAGGCTCAAGCTGTGCGGCGCAGCGTGCGACCAGAGTTGCGGCTTCCGCGTAGCTGGGAAGAGCAGAGCTCATAATTTGGATTGTAGTGGGCGGCGGCGATCCTAGCGTCCTGTAACTGAAATTCGCAACATAAATACTGCTGTCATTAATACTGCTGTCATTCTGAGCGATGTTTGGCCGGTTTTTCGGCCAGACAGAGTCGAAGGTCGAAGACCCGCCGTGGCGGGACCTGTGGTTCGGGATGTCAACTTATGATACGAACTTCTGGGACACCACACTAGCGTTAAAAGTAAAAGGGCGCCCGCCGCGCGGACGCCCTGCGATCGAACCTGCAAGCGGGACTACTTCTTCTTGCTGGCCTTGTAGGAGGAGCTGACCTTCTGCCCGGCCTGCGACAGAATGCCGGCTACCTCGGCGGCATACGGACCGTCAGGGGCCAGATCAAGATACTTCTGATAAGCCGCCGTGCAATCATCCGGCAGAACGATGCGCTGCGTCTTGGGGTCGATGGTGGCGTTCTGCACCAGTCCCTGGCCCTTGATGTAGTAGAGAATTGCGTCGTTGGGATCGCTCTTGATGGCCTCGTCGGCTGCGGCAACCTGCGCGGCGCTGTTGTGCTCCTGGAAGAAGATCACAGCCTCGTTGCGCAGATGCAGCGCCGCGCGCTGCGGATCGGCCTTGGCTGCGGCGTCAAACGCAGCATTGGCCTCGGGCACCTTGCCGGTGCGCGCGTACACCTCGCCCAGGCCGGCCTGCGCCACGCCGATCACTTCCATGCGCGGCTTCTTCGACGCGGTTTCAAGATCGACGGCCTTCTTGTACGAGGTGATGGCGTCGTCGTACTTCTTTTCGCCGGACTGTGCATAGCCCAGGTTGTCCCACAGCAGGGCCTCGTCGGGCTTGGCCTGGGTGTCCTTGCTCATCATGCTCTCGATGTCGGCGTACTTGGCAGCGCGAATCTCAGCCACCTTCGCGTCGACGTCGGTCCGCGAGGCCGTGGCGCCCAACTGCTGCGCGGCGGCCTGCGGCGCGCCGTCGATGTCCTTCTTGTCCTGGGCCACCACGCGCAGATCGGCGTTCAGGTGATTGATAATCACGTTCGCCTTCATCGCCTCGGCGTTGGCCTTCTTCAGATCTTCGAGCTGCTTCCTCTGGTCCTCGGGCATCTTGTCGATGTATTCCTGGCGCGACATGTCGATGTCCGCAGCCACGTCCTGGCCGGCGACGACCTTCACGTTGGGCAGGTCGTCCACCATCTTGCCCGGCGGCGTATCCGACGCACGATAGACGGCCATGTACGTGCCTGGCGCGGCTTCGCCGGAGTAGTCGCCGTCGGCGTTCACCGGGAAGGTGTACTTGAGCGTGTTGCCTCCATCTGTCGAGAGGCTCACCGAGCCGTTGCCCTGGGCCTGGCCGGTCGGATTGGTCACGTGCCCGTGAACCTTGCCCGTGGCTCCCGCAGGCGCGGTGCCGGCCGCGGGTTGCTGTGCGAAGGCAGGCAAAAGGGCAAATGCCAGCAGGCCGGCCGCAGCGGGCAGGCTGAGCCAGAGCGAGAGATTACGTTTCATGTTCTTCTCCTTGAGAGCGGCGCAGTCTTGCGCAGTCCACGCGCTCAGAAAAACTGGTCAAATCGTGGCAGAACCAACGTTAAATCCAAGTACAGGCCCTCGACAAGAGGGACGTCTCACGAAACCCGGCGCCTCCGCGAGGGATGTTTCTCCACGCCTTGCCTCTCCGGTGGACGATGGAAACGCGCTGCGGGTTGCATGGCTGCGCCGGGCCAGGCCGGCTGCGCAGACTTCTGCTCCTGGCAGGATAGCGCCTTTGGCTGCTCCCTCCTGTGGCGCGCGTCACACGGGCAACACTTAAAATGAGTGCATGGCTACGACGATTCACCCGGCGACTCCCGCAGATGTGGCGCAGATTCTGGTTTTTATCCGCGCGCTGGCCGCGTATGAGCGTGCCCCGGACGCCGTGCAGGCCACCGAGGAGGGACTGCGGCGCGACGGCTTTGGCCCGCGCCCGTTCTACGAGTGCCTGATTGCCGAGCACGACGGGAAGCCGGCCGGCTTTGCGCTGTATTTCTTCAATTACTCCACGTGGGTGGGCCGGCCCGGCATCTATCTCGAAGACCTGTTCATCGCGCCGGAGCTGCGCGGCCTGGGCATCGGCAAGGCGCTGCTCCAGCGCGTGGCCGCTGTTGCAGTTGAGAACGGCTGCGAGCGCCTGCAGTGGGCCGTGCTGGACTGGAACACGCCGGCTATCGACTTCTATGCAGCCATGGGCGGCGAGTTTCTGGACGAGTGGCGCAACGTGCGCGTGAGCGGTGAGCCGCTGCGACGGCTGGCCGCGCCGGAAACCGAGGGTACCCCATCCTTGCGCCGTTCTTCCAACGAAAGAGCGGAAGAGCATGACTCGCATGCATCCTTGCAGGCCGGGGAGATGGCTCCATGAGGGTCCGTGTCATCGGCGGCGGGCTGGCCGGACCGGAGGCCGCGCTCACCGCGGCGCGCCTGGGCTGCGAGGTGGACCTCTACGAGATGCGCGCCATCGTGGACGGCAAGCCGCGCCTGACGCCCGCGCACCAGACCACCGGCTTCGGCGAACTGGTCTGCTCCAACTCGCTCAAGAGCGAATCGCCCAGCACAGCACCGTGGCTGCTCAAGCAGGAGATGCGCCGCGGCGGCTCCGCGCTCCTGCGGCTTGCAGACGAAACCGCGGTTCCGGCGGGCCATGCGCTGGCCGTGGACCGCGTTGAGTTTTCGCGCCGCATCGCGCAGGCCATCCAGGCCGAGCCGGCCATCCGCGTGATCCGCGAAGAGGTCACTCGCCTTGAACCGGGCAATGCGATCACGATCGTTGCCACCGGTCCGCTTACCTCCGATGCGCTGAGCGCGGAGATTGCGCGGCTCACCGGCTCCAGCCACCTGGCCTTTTACGACTCGATCTCGCCTATCGTCGATGCCGAATCCATCGACATGAATCGCGTCTATTTCGCGGCGCGCTGGGACAAGGGCACAGCCGACTACATCAACTGCCCGATGGACCGCGCCGAGTACAATCGCTTTTTTGACGCTCTGGTTGAGGCTGAGGCGGCGGAACAAAAGGAGTGGGAGCAGCTCGAATACTTCGAGGGCTGCCTGCCTATTGAAGTTCTGGCCCGGCGCGGGCGCGACACGCTGCGCTACGGCCCCATGAAGCCCGTGGGCCTGCGCGATCCGCGCACCGGCAAAACGCCATGGGCCGTCGTGCAACTGCGTAAGGAGAACCTGCGCGCCGACAGCTACAACCTCGTCGGCTTTCAGAACCACCTGAAATACGGGGAGCAGGCCCGCGTGCTGCGCCTCATCCCCGGCCTTGAGAACGCACGCTTCCTGCGCTACGGCCAGATTCACCGCAACACCTACATCTGCGCGCCGGCGCTGCTGGACGAGGCGCTGCGCCTCAAAGAGGAACCGTCGATTTTCTTTGCCGGCCAGATTGCCGGCGTCGAAGGCTACACAGAGTCGATTGCCACCGGCATGCTGGCCGGAATCTACGCAGCCGCGCTCGTCCGCGGCGAAAAGCCCACGCCGGTTCCGCGGGCCACGGCGCTCGGCTCGCTGGTGCACTACATCACCCACGCCGATCCGAAAGGATTTCAGCCCGCCAACATTACCTTTGACTTGCTCCCGCCGCTCGAGGAAGAGCTGCGCCGCAAGACGCGCGACAAAAAAGAGCGGCATCGCATCCAGTGTGCGCGTGCGCTGGCGGCCTTCGACGCATGGCGAGAGCAGGATTCATCCGCGAGGGTCCAGGGATGGCCGCGCAACGCCGCAACATCGTAATCTCGATTCTCTTCGTCGTCTTCGGCGGGCCGGGAATCACCTTGCTCTATCTTCCGCTCTGGATCACGCGCTTCCGCATGCCGGCGCATGAGGCAGCCGGGCAAAAGCTGCTCGCAGTCACGCTCATCCTCCTCGGCCTCGTGCCGCTCTTCGAGCCCATCGTGCGCTTCATCCGCATCGGCCGTGGAACGCTGGTGCCCACGGCGCCCACCGAGCAGCTTGTGGTGAGCGGGCTTTATCGATACGTGCGCAATCCGATGTATGTGGGCGTGCTTACCGTGATAGCCGGCGAAGTGCTGCTCTTTGCAAGCCGCGCCATGGCTCTTTACGCGGTCATCGTCTGGCTCTGCATGCATCTCTTCATTTGCTTCTACGAAGAGCCGGCGCTGACTCGCCGGTATGCGGAGTACTACCTGGCCTACAAGCGCAGCGTTCCGCGCTGGCTGCCGCGGCTTACGCCGTAGCAGGGCGATCCAGCCGCGTCCAGGAACCTTTCTGCCTGAGCCAGTGTCAAAGGTAAAAGTGGCGGCGCACGTGAGGTCGCGCGGCGCCGGAGTGTACCCTGAAAGCATGGGCCTTGCGCCCGAGGCAGAGAAGGTGCGGAGCAGAGTGTTGCGCAGAGTTTTCCTGAGACGGTCGATGGTTGTTGCAGCGGGTTGCCTGGCGCTTGCAAGCGGCACATGGAAGGCGGCCTGCCAGGCCTCGCCTGCCAGGCCCTCCCAGAAGCCCGCGGCCACCACCATCACGCTGCCGCCCTCGCCCAAGGCCCTGCTGCCTGACGCCTTCGACGGCTGGGTCGCTTCCGGACCGATCCAGAGCCTGCCCGGCGTCTCACAGGCTGACCCGGCCAACGTCGCGGCGCTCAAGGAATACGGCTTTACCTTCGGCGCGCTGGCCCACTACAAGCGCGAGGGAGACACGCTCACGCTGCGCGCCCTGCGCTTTGAAGACGCCAGCGGCGCCTACGGGGCCTATTCGTTCTACCGCCCCAACGGCTGGGCAAAGGAAGAGATCGGCTCCGGCGCTGCCTCAGACAAAGAGCACGTGCTCTTCTGGCGCGGGGACACGGTTGTGGACGCAACCTTTTCCCATGTAGGCCCCATGTCGGCGGGTGAGCTGCGCGAGATCGCGCGCCAGTTGCCCGAGCCCGGCGGCAACCGGTCTCTGTCGCCGCCGATTCTGGCTTATCTGCCGCAGGGCTCGCTGGTGGGCCAGACTACGCACTACGCCCTGGGACCGGCTGGCTACACCGGCGGCGAAGGCGTGCTTCCCGCCAGCCTGGTGGGGTTTGACCGCGACGCCGAGACGGCGACGGCCAACTACTCGCTGCCCTCGGGCCCGGCGACGCTCACCATCATCGAGTACCCCACGCCGCAGATCGCGCAGGCACAGGAAGCAGTGATCCGCAATTACCTCAAGGCCGGCAGCCAGGCCCAGCCGCCCTGGCCCAAGGCCCTTCAGGACTCCGACCTGGCCTCGCTCGAAGTGCGGCGCAGCGGCGTGCTGGTGGCGCTGGTCAGCGGCGACGCCATCCCTGACGAGAGCCACCGGCTGCTGGAGATAGTTCACTACGAAGCAGACCTGACCTCGATTCCGCAGCCGGGCGAGTCGGAGGTTTCCAAGACCGGACGCCTGCTGCTGGGCATTGCCACGCTGGTCATCATCGGGGCTATCGCGGCCATCCTGCTGGGATTCTTCCTGGGCGGCGGCCGGGCTCTCTATCGCATCGCGCGTGGCAAGCCGGCCTCGTCTGTCTACGACGAGGAGTTTATCCATCTCGACCTGCGGGAAGAGCTGACGGAAAAAACGGCAGCCGCGCGAGGGCCGAACCCGAACGGTTAACGGGGAGCCAAGCCTGTGGAAAAGCAGGCATAAATCCTACAAAACACCGGCAAATATCGGAAAATCGCGGATAAACAAAGGCGAAGACTAATCGAAAATCTTTTGTGGTCGCAGCATGTGCGCTTCTCCATAAATAATTGAAAATAGTATGCTTATTTTCATCCACATTTCTCCTTGACACTGTCTCCCCCCGCTCCTAACATGCAGCCAGAAAGTTCTGATGGGTTTGCCTCCGTTGGAACTATTCTCCCTAAGGATTGAGCTGCCCTGTTGCCGGGCGGCTCTTTCCGTTTCTGGAGGGATGGGTGGGCTCAGGAACCGGTCCTCTACGGTTCTGCGCCCGCGGCGGGAGCCGGATCGCTCCACTGCCGGCCGCAGGATGCGCACCGCCAGCAATTGACCGGGTCAGCGCTTTCGAGTATCGGGTCTGCGGTGCGGCAGGACGGGCAGCGTGGGGGCTGGTAGTCCGCGACTGGCATCCGCGACTCGTCGATCACGTCCTGCGGAACAGGCCGGGCGATGACCGCGCGCGCCTCGTCGAGCTGGTCAGCCGCGACAAGGATGCGCGGATAGCGCAAGCCGCCGTCGCCAATCGCACCCTGGTCCTCTGACCAGCTATCGATGCCGGCGCGCCGCAGCATCTCCTGGAGCTGCCACACCTGTTCCGACTCCTCGCACTCGCAGAGAAAGGTCTTCCAGGTGTATTCATGCGGCCTATCGTCCTCCTGTTGCCCATCTGCGGAGCCGGCGAACGGGACGGCCGCAGTTTCCGGAGCGGCAAAGACTGCGCTCGGCAAGGTCTGCGCTTGATTCGATGCCTGCGCTTTTTTGTCGGCAGAGCCGGGCAGATCGAGGCCGCGCTGGCGCAGCTCGCCACGCAGGATCTGCTGCGCCGTCTCCGTCAGATCCACAAAGTCGCGGGCAAGCTCGTCGAGCTGGGCGTCGCTCATCTGGCGATAGTGCTCCGTGAGCCTGCGCCACTCTGCTATCGGATCGATTTGCATATCGGGCAGTATAGAGCCGCGCGAGTTGCTACGACCGCAGGCCCATGTCCGTGAGCATGGCGCGGATGACCACTAGCGCCGTGACCGTGACGGCCGCCAGCAGACAGGTCCAGAACCCGATGCGGTTGTAGGGAATGAACAGCGTGGACTGGCCGGTGGGGAAGTTGACCCCGGTCTGGTCGGGAAGCAGCGCCCGGACGGCGGCTGCCAGCAGAAAGCCGCCGGCCCACACGATCGCGATCCTGAATGCCAGTTGCAGAGTCTGTGCCAGGAGGCTCATGGTTCACCTGAACATGCTGCAGGCCAAGGTGCGCGCAGAAGCACGGCTCAACTTTACCTTCTCAAGCCCGAAAGATACAATCGAAAGAGCAGGCCGACGTAGCTCAGCTGGTAGAGCAGCTGATTCGTAATCAGCAGGTCGTCAGTTCAAGTCTGACCGTCGGCTCCAGCCACATTTTCGGATTCGCACAGCCTCTTCCCGGCGAAGAGGCTGTGCTGTTTTTGCACGTGCGGCACCGGCAGTCGCTCGCCGCGTGGTACCAAGTCGTGCACGGGTTATCCACGTATTTTTTTGTGGCGCAGGTAGTTCGGGTCTGCTTATCCACGCATACTCTTGGCATAATCGTGAACGAGAGCGGTTCTTGAAAGAGCTGACATGGGAGCCCCGGACAGTGAACAGCTTTAGCCGCCAGGATGTGCTGCGCATTACCCAGATCAGCTCTCGCCAGTTGCAGGGGTGGGAGCGGGCCGGACTGATTCCTCAACAGCAGAGCTATACGTTTCAGGATCTCGGGCAGCTCAGGACTCTGCGCGCGCTGCGCGAGTGCGCCGTGCCGGCGGCTTCCATCCGCGATTCCATCCTGGCGATGAAGGCCGTGGCGGGCATGACCAATCCGCTGCTGGAGGCGTGCGTGGTGCGCACCGGCACGCGGCTGGCGTTCCGGCACCGTGGCGCCATGGTCGATCCCATCCGGCGGCAGCTTCTCTTCGACTTCGAACGTGTGGGCGGTCCGGCGGGGCCCACGGCCGTGTCAGAGCCAGCGGCGCTGCGGCCTCCGGGTCAATCCACGCATGAGCGTTTTCTGGCCGCGGTGCACGCCGAGGAGACGGGCGAGAAGCAGCATGCCATCGCGCTCTACGAGGAGATTCTGGCCGTCGATCCCGGCTATGCCGCGGCCTGCATCAACCTGGGTACACTCTACTTTCATCTGCGCCAATATGGCCGCGCCGAGGAACTCTACCGCCGCGCCACGGAGATCGATCCGGACTACGTGCTGGCCTACTTCGACCTGGGCAACGTGCTCGATGAGCTGGAGCAGCTCGACGAGTCCATCGCCGCCTATTGCAAGGCCGTGGAACTCGCGCCGCGCTACGCCGACGCGCACTACAACCTGGCGCTGGCCTACGAGCGCAAAGGCCTGGAGCGGCACGCGCTGCGCCATTGGCAGGCTTATGTGAAGCTCGACAACCGCGGCCCGTGGGCTGACCACGCCCGCGCCCAGATCGGCAAACTGCTGGAGCGGGAAAAGCTGGCGATTGCCTGGCGGGCGGAGCGGTTTGTGCCGCCGCACAAAGGGACGGCGGAGCTGGCGGTGGTGTAGTGGTGGGTGGCGCACAAGGGTTGAACAGGCCGCTGACTCATGCTGTACAACTTCTAAAGGCTGGAAGCTGGTTTCACACCTTCTGTGTGCGCTGCACGGCGCGGACGCCGTTCACGCGGCGCAATCCCAGCACAATCCGGTTCAGGTGGCGCAGGTCTTCGGCCTCTACCACGAACTCGATGATCGCTTCGCCGGTTTCGTCGCGGCTGATGTCCACGTTGCGGATGTTGGTGTTCTCGTCGGAGATGATCGAGGTGAGCTCTTTCAGCATGCCGGTGCGGTCGTCGCAATAGACGGTGATCTTGACCGGGTAGCGCTGCGCGCGGGCTTCGTCGCCGGCGCCGGCCCACTCCACGTTGATGCGCCGGTCGCTCTCGTAGAGCAGGTTCTGCACGTTAGGACAGGTGCGCGCATGCACGGCCACGCCCTTGCCGCGCGTGACGTAGCCCACAATCTCCTCGCCACGAATGGGATTGCAACATCGCGCGCGATAGGCGAGCAGGTCGGTCTGGCCCTCCACCTGCAGCGAGTCGGAGCCGGTCATGCGCAGCTTGCGCACGGTATCCGCCGCACCTGCTCCGCCGTCGGTCCTGGGCTCCTGCGCAGCCTCTGCCGCGTCGCCCTGGCTGGCGTAGCCGGGAGCCAGCTTGTTCAGAATCTGATTGACCGAGTGCTTGCCCAGGCCGATCGTCGCCAGCAGGTCGGCGGCGGTGGCCACGCCGTACTCGCCGGCGATGCGGCCCAGGTCCTGGTCGGAGATCTGGCTCATGGGCACCTTGAACTTGCGCGCCTCTTTCTCCAGTTGCTTGCGGCCGATCTCCACCGCGCGGCGGCGCTGCTCCTCGTTGAGCCAGTGCTTGATCTTGTTGCGCGCGCGCGGGCTTTTGACGAAGGTGAGCCAGTCGCGGCTGGGCTTGTGGTCCTTCTGCGTAACAATCTCGACGATGTCGCCAGTGCGCAGCTTGGTGCGCAGCGGCACCATGCGGCTGTTCACCTTGGCGCCCACGCAGGTGTGGCCCACCTCGGTGTGGATCGTGTAGGCGAAATCCACCGGCGTGCCGCCGGCGGGGATCACCACGACCTTCCCCTTGGGCGTGAAGGTGTAAACCTCGTCGGGATAGAGGTCCATCTTCAGGCTGGAGAGAAACTCGTTGGGGTCGGTCATCTCCTTCTGCCACTCGACAAGCTGGCGAATCCAGTTCAGCCGCTCCTCGTCACGCGCCGTCACCGTTCCCTCGCCGGCCTTGTACTTCCAGTGCGCCGCAATGCCTTCCTCGGCGATGCGGTGCATCTCCTCGGTGCGAATCTGCACTTCGAACTGGTGGCCGCCGTCGCCCATCACCGTGGTATGCAGCGACTGGTAGCGGTTGGCGCGCGGAATGGCGATGAAGTCCTTGATGCGGCCCGGCACCGGCCGCCACAGCGAGTGGACGATACCGATGACCGCGTAGCACGAGGCCACATCCTGGGTAATGACGCGGACGGCGAGCAGGTCGTAGACCTGGTCGAAGGAGATTTTGGAGCGCTCGATCTTCTGGTAGATGGAGTAGAGGCGCTTGATGCGCCACTCCACGCGCGCCTCGATGTTGTTTTCGCGCAGTTGCTCGACGAGCGTGTCTTCCACACTGTGCAGGAACTGCTCGCCCTCGACGCGGCGCGCCTCTACGGCTGCCGAGACGCGCTCGTAGCTTACCGGATCGGTGTAGCGGAAGGCCAGGTCTTCCAATTCGCCGCGCACTTTGCCCATGCCCAGCCGGTGCGCGAGCGGCGCGTAGATGTCGAGCGTCTCGCGTGCAATGGCCTCCTGGCGGTCGGGCTTGAGGTGCTCGAGCGTGCGCATGTTGTGCAGCCGGTCAGCCAGCTTGATGAGCACTACGCGCACATCGGAGACCATGGCCAGCAGCATCTTGCGCACGTTTTCCGCCTGGCGGTCTTCGCGGTTGGCGAACTGGATCTTGTCGATCTTGGTGACGCCGTCCACGATGTGCGCCACCTGGTCGCCGAACTCGGCGGCGATCTCCTCGTTAGTGGCCGGCGTGTCTTCGACCGAGTCGTGCAGCAGGCCGGCGGCGATGGCCGTCGCGTCCAGCCGCATCTCGGCCAGCACCTCGGCCACTTCGAGCGGATGGATGATGTAAGGTTCGCCGGAGGCGCGCATCTGGCCCTTGTGATGCTGGACACAGAACTCCCACGCCTTACGGATCAGCGAGACATCCTCATTAGGCCGATTGGACTGGACTTGGCGCAGCAGCGTTTCGAAGCGCCCGTTGACGACCTCTTCACTGCGCGCGGCGTGAGCCGCCACGGACTGCGGCGCGACGGGGACGGGCCGCACAGCGGGCGTCTCCGCCGCCTGCGCTGTGGATGCCTCAGGGCTCTCTGTCGCGATGGCCTGCCGCGCTGTCGCCATGCTTCATTATAGGCCGTCTGCAGGTTTTTGGAGCGGCGCGCCCCGCATGATAGTCGCGCACGCCCATCGCTGCGTCAGTGCTTTGTGGCGCACGGAACTGTGCTCTCAGTCACATCCAGCCCCATCGCGAGGAGCGCGTAATGCCCGATGGAGTAGAGGTCAGAAACGGAGGAATGTATGCCGAAAAGCCTCTTGCTTGTCATGATGGCCGCAGCCGTTGCCGCGGGAGCCGGCTACGCGCGCCAGGGAGATGTGAAGACTACGAATTCGAAGGTGGTGATTCCCCTTCAAAAAACCGCGCCGGCCGACGGCAGACAGATGTTTGTGAACTACTGCGCGCCGTGTCACGGCCGCAATGGCCACGGCAATGGTCCAGTTGCCGCGGCGCTGAAAAGGCAGCCGGCCGATCTGACCCTGATGAGCCGGAGTAACGGCGGCAAGTTTCCCGGTGTCCACGTGACGGCCGTGCTCGAATATGGAGTAAACATTCCTTCGCATGGCACGGCAGAGATGCCGATATGGGGGCCGCTTCTTGCTAAGATGAGCCAGGGCTCATCGCTGGAAAGAATGCTGAGAATCAGCAACTTGAGGCGGTATATCGAGGAGATTCAGGTGAAGTAGCGACCGGTGGCCGATGCGCCTCCGGCCGGGGAGAGGAGCACATGGCCAGGCCGCACAAGCCGCAAACCGGAGATGCACGGGCCGAAAAGCCGAAGGCCAGGGAAACCGTGCCTGCCGGGAAGCGGGCAGCGGCCGAACGGCAGTCTGCTGCAATCCAGCCCGCAGCCGGGGCTTTGCTCAACCGTCGTGCGGCAGACCGGCTTCGCGCCGGCCACGCCTGGGCGTATGCCTCCGAGATCGAGTCGCTTACCCTGCCCGAATCCAGCGGGGATGTTCCTCCGGCGTTGTTGCCCGTTGCGGATAATCGCGGATTGCTGCTTGGGACGGCGCTCTACAGCCCGTCTTCGCAGATTGCGCTGCGCCTGGTGGCCCGCGAAGCGCTGGACGAGGCCGCGTGGCTGCGGCTGCTCGCAGCGCGGCTGGGCAGGGCCATCGAGCGGCGCAGGCCGATGCTGGACGCCGCGAATGATGCCTGCCGTCTCTGCTTCAGCGAGGCCGATGAACTGCCCGGCGTCATCGCCGACAAGTACGGCGACCTGGTGATTCTGCAACTGCTGGCCAAAGGATTGGACCGCGGCGCGGTGCGCGAGACGTGCGTGCGCGCGCTGCGCGAAGGGCTTGGACCGGCGGCGATTCCCACAGCTATTTTTGAGCGGCCCGATCCGCGCATCCGCGAGCTCGAAGGCCTCGCCGCGCCGAGCGCCGAGCCCTTATGGCTGGCCGATCCGAAGAAGTCAAAGACCAGCACCCAGTTCCATCTGAACGAACTTGTCTTTCACTACGACGCGAACGCCGGCCAGAAGACCGGAGCATTCCTCGATCAGCATGCCAACTACGCGGCTGCGCAGCAGTGGGCCGCGAAGATGGCTCCAGGCGGGCGCGCGCTTGACGTCTGCTGCTACCAGGGCGGGTTTGCGCTGCACCTGGCGCGAGTATCGAAAAGCGTTACGGGCATCGATGCCTCGCGGACTTCGCTGGAAGTGGCGGAGCGGAACCTCGCGGCCAACCGCGCGCAATTGGGCGCGGATGTCGACTGGATCGAGGCGGATGCCTTCGAGATTCTGCGCGACTGGTCTGCAGCGGGCGAAGTCTTCGATATGATCGTGCTCGATCCGCCGGCCTTTGCCAAGAGCAAGCGTGCGGTGGAGGGTGCACTGCGCGGCTACAAAGAGCTGAACCTGCGCGCCCTGAAGATGCTGCGGCCCGGCGGCCTGCTCGTCACCTGCTCCTGCTCGCACCACGTGGGCTGGGCCGATCTGGAGGGTGCGGTTGCCGCGGCTGCTTCGGATGCTTCGCGGCGCGTGCGGCTGCGCGAACGCCGCGGCGCTGCGCCCGATCATCCGGTAGTGCTGAACCTGCCCGAGTCCGAGTACCTGAAGTGCCTGGTGCTGGAAGCGGATTAGGGCGCTTAGCTCGAACGCATGCCCAGTTGCCACCAGCGTCGCGGAGTATGCGCAGCTGCATGTGGCTCGTCCGGCATGGCGGCGCGCAGCGCGGCGAGAGCTTCTTTCACCTGCGCACGCAAGGTCTCCGCCTCAAGGATGCAGGAGCGCATGTAGGCCGAAACGGTGAGATCGGCTGCATCCGCGCGCTTCCTGAGCTGGGCGCACTCGGCATGGCTCATGCGGATGGTGATGCTGGCCGATTTTCTACTCGGCGTTCCAGTCGTGCTTGTGTGGCCATCATCGTGTGCGCGCGCGCCGGCAAACCCGTATCCGGCCTGTGCGCGCACCGTGCTCTCATAGCTGAGCGTCGCCACGTCGTCCGCCAGGCCGTCGTGAGGGCTGGCGGGCTCGGCACTCGCAGCGTCCGAGGCGAATGCGGCCAGCGCACCGGCGAAGCTCGCCTGTGTTTCGAAAGGGCCGGCAGTTGTTTCCATGAAGCGAGAGTAAAAGGGGCAAGCCCGCGCAGACTTGAGCGATTTTTGCGGCGGAGGCCGGGCAAACTCCAAATGGGGAATCGTCTATCGAGAGTTCCCGAAAAAGGCCGCGCGCAGGTCTTGTTGAGGACCGGCAAACGGTCGGCAGGCAACCGCCTCTTGCGTGTCCGGGTCTTCCAGAATACGGCCGGGGAGACGAAGCAGGTGCGTAACCTCTTCGGCAGTCATGGGCTGCGCGTAGAGAAAACCCTGTCCGTAGCGGCAGCCCATGTCGCGCAGCAGCTCGTGCTGTTCCTGCGTCTCGATGCCTTCGGCCACCACGTCCATGCCCAGGATGCGCGCCAGCTCCACGATGGTGCGGACAATCTGGAGCGGCTGCCGGCCTTCAGTCATGCGGCTGACGAAGGAGCGGTCGATCTTGAGCAGATCGAACGGGAACGAGTGCAGGTGGTTGAGCGAGCTGTAGCCGGTGCCGAAGTCGTCCATCAGCAGCGAGACGCCCAGCCGGCGCAGGTCGCCGAGCACCTGCAGAGCCGTGTGCCGGTCTGAGATGAGGCTGGACTCGGTCATCTCCAGCCCAAGCTGGCGGCTGGAGATGCCGGTGCGCGTCAGCAGCGCTTCCACGTGGTCGGCCAGCCCCCCGCGCGAGAACTGCTGCGCCGAGAGGTTGACGCACACGCGCAGTGAACCCTGGCCAAGACCCTCCTGGTTCCAGCGCTGAATCTGGCTGCAGGCCTCGGCCAGTCCCCAGTCGCCGATGGGCAGAATCATGCCGGTCTCTTCGGCTGCCGGAATGAACTCCATGGGCGAAACCAGGCCGCGCTCGGGATGCTGCCAGCGGACGAGGGCTTCAAGGCCGGCGATTCTGCGG
Organism: Acidobacteriaceae bacterium; assembly: GCA_030038195.1. Classification (GTDB taxonomy): domain Bacteria; phylum Acidobacteriota; class Terriglobia; order Terriglobales; family Acidobacteriaceae; genus Telmatobacter. Next base: position 12,365 of record JASHPJ010000062.1, on the reverse strand, counting down.
GTAGCCAGCTCGATCTCAGGCTGGTAGCAGAGCACGAACTGGCCCTGATCGAGCGCCTGGCGCAGATCGGAGCGGGTTGGCCAGGAAGTGGAGGCAGCCGGAGTCTCTTGACTGCAGGGCTGCGCGCTCGGCGGGAGCAGGGACAGGCGCAGGCGGCGCAACTCAAGCTGGTCAGCGGCCATCTCGGCCAGGCTCTCGAGCATGCGCAGTTCGTCCAGGGCCATGCTGCGGCGCGGCTGGCAACCCAGGATGGTCAACGTGCCCAGGATCAGGCCGTCATGGGAACGCACCGGAACGCTGGCGAAGGATTGCACCGGGAGCCGGCGAACGGCCGGGTACCTGTCCACGAGCTGCGGATGCTGCGAGACGTCCGGCGCTACCACCGGTCCGTTGGCGGCCAGCACCATCTCAAAGAGGGAGCGGGTGCGCGGCAGCTCGCGCACCGGCTCGCCCCAGTACGATTTGATCCAGATGCGGCCTGCGCCGGCAAAGCCAAGCAGAACCGTGTCGGCGTGGAAGTACTCGGCCGCCAGCCGGGTGATCGCATCGAACGTGGGCTCCGGCGGCGAATCCAGAATGCCGGTCGACTGGAGCGCTGCCAGCCGCGCGTCTTCTTCCTGGTGAACCGTCTGCGTCGCGATCCGTGCTGCTTTAGCCATCTTGGCTCCGGCTCCGCGCTGGCGCGGCAGCTCGAATGGTTTGGCAATGGATCGCGCCGCGCTGCCAGGGGCAGACTCTTCAAGTCCAGGCGACTCGCGGTTTCGATCCTGCACTCTACTTATCGGTGCAGTCGATCGGATACTTGAATCGAATGGAAAGAAGCGTTTGCCCCCGGTTACGCCGGAGTCTGAAGCATTACTTTCGTGGTGCGGGCTGTCCGGTTTCGGTCCACAGGAAGGCCAGCTCGTCGGTCATGTCCTGAATTTGCTGGTCGACGCTCACACCCGCCGAGTGGCCGCTAGAAGTGCTGTAGTGGAGCAGCACCGGCCGGCCGCTCTTGGACGCCGCCTGCAGCAGCGCAGTCATCTTGCGTGCGTGCAGCGGGTCCACGCGGGTGTCGCTGTCGCCGGTAAAGAACATCACGGCGGGATAGTCGGAGCGCGGCTTCACGTTCTGGTAAGGCGAATATTTGAGCAGATAAGGGAATTGCTTTTCGTCGTCAGCGGAGCCGTACTCGGTGGTCCAGTAGTAGCCGACCTTGAACTTCTGGTAGCGCAGCATGTCGAGCAGCGGATAACCGCACCACACCGCCGAGAACAGCTCAGGCCGCTGCGTGATCGATGCGCCCATCAGCAGGCCGCCGTTCGAACGGCCGCGGATGGCGAAGTGCTCCGGCGAGGTGTACTTGTTGGCGATCAGGTATTCGGCCGCGGCAAACCAGTCGTCAAAGACGTTCTGCTTCTCTTCGAACATGCCCGCCTCGTGCCATTGCTCGCCATATTCGCCGCCGCCGCGCAGGTTGGGCAGGGCAAACCATCCGCCCTGCTGCATCCACCACGCGTACTCCGGATCCCAATAAGGCGTCTCGCTCACGTCGAAGCCGCCATAGCCGGTCATCAGCAGCCGCTCGGAGCCGTCCTGCTTCAGGCCCTTCTTCCCCGCGATAAACATGGGAACCTGTGTCCCGTTCTTTGACTTGTAGAAGACCTGTTGCAGCTCATACTGGCTGGAGTCGAAGGGAATCCTGGGCTGAAAGAAGATTTCGCGCTTGCCGGTCGCCGTGTCGATCCTGTAGAGCGTGGGCGGGACGATGAACGACTGGAAACTCATGAAGCCATAGCGGTCCGTCGTGCGCCCCAGGAGAATGGACGCCGAGCCGATGCCGCCGAAGTCGATCGCGCCCGCCGGCTTTCCGGCCAGCGTAAAGACCTCGGTTTCCGTCTTCACGTCGTGCAGCCGGTTCACGTAGATCTTGCCGCCCACGATCGACCAGTCGTCGATCACGTCTTTTTCTTCCGGCACAATCGTCTGCCAGGCTTCGGGCATCACGCCGGGGTCGGCTTTCATGATGCGGCCCATGGGCGCGTTGTAGTCGGTCTTTACATACCAGGCGCCGCCGGCGTAGATGACGGAAAAGCGCGCATCGAGCCCCCACACCAGGATGTCGAAGGGCGAGCCCGGCCGGGTGAGGTCGCGGAAGACGATGTCTTCGCGGCGGGGCGGAACGCCGCGGCTGATCTGGATGACGAGATAACGTCCATCGTCGGTTATCTTGCCGGAGAACAGGTCATTGCCGCCCAGCGGCTCGCCGCGGAACTCGTGGCCGAAGACGAGCGTGTCGCGCGAGACGCGCTCGCCAAAGGTGTGCTGATACAGCAGCGTTCCCTCTTTGTTGTTGCGTGCGTAATAAACGCTGGCGCCGTTGGGCGCAAAGACTACGCTGAAGTAGCGGGCCGAGGGCAGCTCGTCCAGGAGCGTTTTGCGCGTTTTTACGTTGTAAAAGCGGATGCTGGTCTCGTCTGCGCCGCCCTGCTGCACCGAGTAAGCGACCACGGTTCCGTCGCGGGAGACGTCATTCATGTAGACCGAGGTATTCGGGTCGCGGCTGAACGCGGCCGGATCGATGATGCGCTCGTCTTTTCCCGTCCAGCCATGGCGCACGTAGATCGAGAACTGGCCTTCGCCCGCCAGGCGGCGCATGAAAAAGTAGTTTCCATTGCGCTCGATGGGCGCGCCGGTCTCAGTCACGTTGACCAGGGGGTCGAGATCGTCGGCAATCTGCGGGCGGATGTGGGCCTGCTCGAGATAGCGGTTGGTGTAGGCATTTTCCGCGTCGATGAAGGCCCGCGTCTGATCGCTCCTGGCGTCTTCGAGCCAGCGGTAGTTGTCCACGATTTTTGTGCCGAAGTAGTCATCGGTGACCGGAACGGCCTCGACGTCGGGCGGAGGCGGCAGCACAATTCCACCGCGCCCGTGGATGGTTTGTGCCGCCTGAGTGTTTGCTCCCGCCAGGATCAATCCGATCACGAAAAAAGATGCTGCTTCGCGCGATGCTTTCATGGGGAAAGCATACATGGCTCCAGTTCGGTAGTGGACTGGCTTTCATCTGTTCTCGCAGAGGCTGGGCAGCGCCTGGCGAAAGGCGTTTTTTCTCCGGTGGAGGACAAAGGGCATCCCTCGACGCTGCCTAAAAACCGGTTCCCTTCAAGCTCGCCTTGTAGCGAACCGCCGGATTGGACTCGATTCTGTGAAACAATTCGAATATGTTTCCACGAATTATTCAGGGTGGCATGGGCGTTGGTGTATCGAATTGGCGCCTGGCGAACGCCGTCTCCCGCCTAGGCCAGCTCGGCGTTGTCTCCGGCACCGCCCTTGATGTATTGTTTGCGCGCCGCCTCGCCGATGGCGACCGCGGCGGCCATATGCGGCGCGCTCTCGATCAGTTCCCGTTCCCGGCGATGGCTCGCCGCGTCCTGCAAGAGTACTTCATTCCCGGCGGCAAGCCGGCCGGCACGCCGTATCCAGCGCTGCCGATGCACCAGCGCGCGGAACAGCGCAAGCTTGTCGAGTTGTGCATCGTTGCAAACTTTGCGGAGGTCTTTCTTGCCCGCAAGGGGCACGGCAATCCGGTCGGCATCAATTTTCTCGAAAAGGTGCAGTTGCCGCACCTTGCCTCCATCTACGGGGCCATGCTGGCCGGCGTGGGTTATGTGCTGATGGGCGCCGGCATCCCGTTGCACATCCCGGCGGTGCTCGACGCTTTTACAGCCGGACAGCCGGCCGCATACCGGCTTGCTGTAACCGGCGCAGCGCCGCATCTGGATACGACTATGCGGTTCGACCCGGCCGATGTTGCCGAGGGGCCGTTGCCCGCGTTGTCGCGGCCGCGATTCCTGGCGCTCGTCTCCTCGAACACACTGGCGACGACGATGCTGCGCCGCGCCAGTGGAAAGGTCGACGGGCTTGTGATCGAAAGCCCCAAAGCCGGCGGACACAATGCTCCTCCGCGGGGCAAGCTGCAGTTGAGCGTCTCGGGTGAGCCTGTCTACGGCGAGCGCGATCGCGTGAACGTCGCGGAACTGCGAGCGCTGGGAGTTCCTTTCTGGATGGCAGGCGGTTACGGCCGTCTCGACGGGCTTCGCGAAGCCTTGGAACAGGGGGCAACCGGAGTCCAGGTGGGCACTGCCTTCGCCCTCAGCGACGAGTCGGGACTGCGCCACGATCTGAAGTCGGCGTTGCTTGCACAGGCCATGGCCGGAACGGGCGCAGTGTTCACCGATCCCCTGGCATCGCCGACGGGCTTCCCCTTCAAGGTTGCGCAGCTCCATGGGACACTATCGGACACGGGCGTCTACCAGGCGCGCAAGCGCATCTGCGACCTCGGCTATCTGCGCGAGCCCTACTGCGAGCCGGACGGGCGGATCGGTTACCGCTGTGCCGCAGAGCCCGTCGCGTCCTACATTGCCAAGGGCGGCGATGCGGAAGCGACGGTGGGCCGCAAATGCCTATGCAATGCGCTGCTGGCCAACGTGGGCCATGCCCAGACGCGCAAAGACGCAACCGCCGAACCTGCGCTGGTCACGGTAGGGGACGACGTAAGCCACGTTCTGCAATTTCTTGCCCCCGGGGCTGCATCCTACTCCGCTGCAGACGTGGTCCGGGTGCTGCTCGACGGGGCGTCGCAGGAACCAGATTACGCCCCGGTGTCCTCACCGGCACGCTGATATGGAGTTGCGGGCAGCGCAATCACATGAACGAGGAACTCTGCGGAAGGTTGCCCTTTCAAAACCTATTGCCTCCGCTGGTTCATTTTCTTCGTGCGATTGCCCTGGAGCTGCCGGCAGCAGGTTGATCCGGCTATCTCATTCCGGAAGCGTTGCTCCTTCCTGCGGGAACCTGTACTGGGCAAACTGGCTCACTTCCTCCAGTTCGGTGACGGGCGCGTGCCCCGGTAGAATCGACTGAAGTGGCAGGCTCATCCTCAACTCAGCGCACGGCAGGCGCGCGATCCTGGTGGAACCGCGGCCTGGCGCTTCTGCGCCCCTCGCACGCGCACAGCGTCTTCTCGGCCACCGTCGTGCTCATGGTGTCGACCTTCCTGTCGCGCATCATCGGCCTGGCGCGGGTGAAGTACATCATGTGGCTGTTTGGCAGCGGCACAGACGCCGACGCCTTCAACGCCGCCTTCGTGCTGCCCGACATGATCTCGTACTTCCTGGTAGGCGGCGCGGCTTCCATCACCTTTGTCACGATTCTGACGCGCTATCGGGAGTCAGGGCGCGAAGCCGAGGGCGAGCGCTCGCTCTCGGTGATCCTCACCACCATGTACCTGGTGCTGGGCGCGGCCATCGTGCTGGCCGAGATCTTTGCGCCCTGGTACGTGCACTGGTGGTTCAACGGCTACGATGCGCACAAGGCGGCCATCTGCGTGGAGCTTACCCGCATTCTGCTGCCCGCCCAACTGTGCTTCCTTGCCGGGGGCGTGTTTGGCGCGGTGCTGCTGGTGCGCAAGCAGTTCAGCGTGCAGGCCGTGGCGCCGCTGATTTATGGGCTCGGAACCATCGTCGGCGGCTTGCTGCTGGTGAAGCGCATCGGCGTGTCTTCGCTTGCGCTGGGCACGGTGGGCGGTGCATTCTGCGGACCATTCCTTCTCAACTGGATCTTCGCCCGCCGCGCAGGCGCGCGCTACCGCGTGATCCTGGACTGGCGCGATGAAGGACTGCGCGAGTGGGTGCGGCTCTCGCTGCCGCTCATGGCCGGCGTCTCGCTGGTTACCGCCGACAACTGGATCATCGCCCACTTTGCATCCAAGATTGGCGGCGCCGTGTCGTTGATGAGCTATGCCAAGCAGTTCTTTACCGCGCCCATGGCCATGCTGGCGCAGGCCGCCGGAGCCGCGTCTTTACCGTTCTTCGCCAGCCTGTGGACGCAGAACAAGCGCTACGAGTTCGCCACCGGCGTGGCCGACTCGGTTTCGCGCGTGGCTTCGCTCGGACTGCTCGCAGCCTCGGCGATGATTGCGCTGGGCCGGCCCGCAATAGATCTGGTCTTTACCGGCGGGCATCTGACCGGCAGCGGGGCGCGCGCGTGCGCGACTTACTTCGCCATCTTCTCGCTCTCGCTGTTCCTGTGGTCGGCGCAGGCCATTTACTCGCGCGCGTTTTACGCGGCGGGCAACACCTTTGTGCCCATGATTGCGGGAACTGTCGTCACCCTGGTATCGCTGCCGATCTACGACGGGCTGTACAACCTGCAGGGCGCAGCCGGTCTTGCCATCGCCTCGGATATCGGCATCGCCATGCAGACGTTGCTGATCGCCCTGCTGCTGCATAAGCGCCACATGGTCTCGCTGGCCAGCCTGGACTTTGCCGAGATGGGCCGCTGCCTGCTGGCCGCAGTCGTGGCCGGCGGCGCGGTCGCGCTGCTGGCCTGGGCCATCGGCGCCGGGTTCGACCATCTCGGCGGAACGCATCCGCAAGGCCATGCGCGGATCGCCGATCTGGCGATCCTGCTGGCCGGAACCGCGCTGTGGCTCGCGCTGCTGAAGTGGGTGCTTGAAAAAAGCGGTTCGGCGCTGCCCCGCGTGGCCATGAGGCGGCTGGGACTGGCGTAGTCCGCAAGACACAAACGCCCCCGCCGCGGCAGGAGCGCCTGTCAAAGGAGCGTTGGTTTTGGAGCGGTCGAATTCGGAACGACCGGGTTTTCGAATCGCGGTCAGGCGGTAACGGCCTTCACCGGTTCGGGCGCCGACGCTGCGGCCTGCTTGGCATCGGGCTTGCGGATGTCGATGCCGCCCTTGAAGAACGCGCCGTCTTCAATGCTGATGCGGGCCGCAGCTACGTCGCCGCTCAGCGAGCCCTCGGCGCGGATATCCACGCGGTCTGAGGCCGTGACGTTGCCCTTCACCTTGCCCAGCACCACGATCTCGCGCGCGGTGATGTTGGCCGCCACCTGGCCGTTGCGGCCCACGGTCACGCGGTTTCCGGGCAGGTTCAGGCTGCCTTCTACCTTGCCGTCGATATACAACGACTCGGAGCCGGTAATCTCGCCCTTGATGAACAGCCCTTTGCCGATGGTGGCCTGCTCGCCGGTAATGGCCTGCGCCCGCACGGGTGGCTCAACCGGCGCCGGCGGCGGCACGGCCCGCGGCGGCTCGGGGGTGGGAGTTGCGTTGATCGGTCCGGTCTGGCTTGGTTTCCACATTGCGCTCAAGACGTGTTCCTTTTCTGTCCACTGGGGACTGGAGAAATTTGCCAAGGCAATGGCCAATGGCGTGATTCCCAAAAAATTAAAATGGCTTGCTGCCGCGACTGGTGCCCGCGGCAAATCCATATGCTGCTGCGGAAGAGAGAAAGTCCCGTCCAGCCCCGCCCCATTTCCTGGTGCGTTGGGGCTATTTTAAGCTGGAGGGCCTCAGTTGAACGAGCAGGGGCAAAAACTACCCGCGCGGTAGCCAAGTGTGACAACAGTTTGGGAATGCTACAACGCTCTGAATAAATAAGAAATAAGATGGGATGCCAGGGAGACCCTGATTCAGCCGCTGTTTTGAAAGGGCACGGCTTCAGCCGTACCGGTGGAGTCGTGCCTGCTGGGAAGCATGGTTCATGCAGACTCTGAAATCCATCGGTTCTCAATGAGGCTTCATCTGGCATGGCTGAAGCCTTACCCTTTTACAAAGCACGAATGAAGCGTGCCCCAGGCGGTTCCATAACCTACTCTTGACCTATGACCGATCGGGAACTGGTAGCGCGGATCGCGCGCTCGGCCGGCGGCAAGGCCGGATACAAGCAACTGGTGCGCGAGCTGGGCCTGGGCGGCGGGCGCGAGCGGCGTCTGCTGCTGGAGCAGCTTGCGCGGCTGACCGAGCGCGGCCAGTTGATGAAGCTCGACCGCGAGACGTGGGCCGTTCCGCACGCAGTTGCCGGCGCGGCCACGCGTGATAACCTGGCCGCCGGCCGGCTCGATCTGCATCGCGACGGCTTCGGCTTTGTCCGACCCAATCGAAGATCCGCCGCGGTGGATGCGCGGCAGGCTGCAGGACAGGTTTCAGGACAGGAAGATATCTTCATTCCGCCCGGCGAGATCAACGGCGCGATGCAGGGCGACCAGGTGCTGGTCGAGCTCGATCCGCCCAAGGCCGACGGACGGCGCCAGGGGCGTATTCTGCGCGTGATCGAGCGCCGCAATGCAACGGTCGTTGGCGTGTTTCACTACCGGGCCCCCAGCGACAGGTCTTCGTCGCTGGGGTGGGACTACGCACGGTCGGATCGGGCGCTAGGCCATTCTGTCGTGCCTTTCGACGAGCGCATGACGCAGCCGATTCTGATTCCTCCCGGCGCGGAAACCCCTGCGGGGAGCGAAGCGGCCACGCCGCATCGGGTGCTGGGGCATGAGGCTATCTCTGCTCCAAGACACGAAAGCCTGGAGGGCCTGGTGGTCGATGTCGAGATCACCAGTTGGCCTACGCTCACGCGTCCGCCCATCGGCCGCGTGATTGAAGTTCTCGGCGATCCGGACGACTTCGGCGTGGACGTGGAAATGATGATTCGCAAGCACCAATTGCCGCGCATCTTTCCGGAAAATGTGCTGGCCGAAGCCCGTAGTATTGCACATTTTGACCAAAAAGCTGTGGCCTGCCGGGTCGATTTTCGCGGCCTTCCCATCGTGACCATCGACGGGGAAACCGCCAGGGACTTCGACGATGCGGTCTTGGTGCGTGAGCGCGCCGATGGCGGCTACGAGCTGCAGGTGCATATTGCCGATGTAGCTGAGTACGTCCGCGCCGGCTCAGCTCTCGATCTCGAAGCGCGGCTGCGCGGCACCAGCGTGTATTTTCCCGATCGCGCTATCCCCATGCTGCCGCAGGAACTCTCGACGGATATCTGCAGCCTGCGCCCGCAGGAAGACCGGCTGGTGCTGAGCTGCATTATGCAGCTTGACGCAACGGGCCGCATCGAGAGCTACGAGATTGTGGAAGGCGTCATCCGCTCTGCCACGCGCATGACTTACACCGCGGTGCACGCAATCCTTGAAGGCGATGCGGTGGCCCGCGCGCAATACGCGACCCTGGCGCCGGACTTCGAGCGGATGAAAGAGCTCGCCATGCTGATGAACAAGCGCCGCGAGCAGCGCGGGTCGATTGACTTCGACCTGCCCGAACCGGTGATCGAGTTCGACGAGCAGGGCCAGATGCGCGGCGTCACGCGCGCCGAGCGCACCTGGGCCAACCGGCTCATTGAGGAGTTCATGCTGGCGGCCAACGAGTGCGTGGCCACGTGGCTTGAAGACCTTGGCGTGCCGTCCCTCTACCGTATCCATGAGAGGCCCGAAGCCCGCCGCGTGGTGCAGTTCGAAGAGCTGGCGGCGAGTTTCGGTTATTCTCTCGGCCTTGGCGCGCTACCGGTAAAGCGTATCCAGACGCGCGGGGAGCGCCGCGATGCGCATGGCCGCGGGCGCAATCCGCGCGCGCATGAGGTGGTGGAAGACATCGCCGTGACGCCGAAGATGTATCAGAAGCTGGCCGCGCGCATCGAGGGCAAGCCGGAAGAGCGCATTTTGAGCTACCTGATGCTGCGCTCGCTGCGCCAGGCCCGCTACTCCGAGATTAACGAGGGTCACTTTGCGCTGGCTGCGCCTACCTACACGCATTTCACCTCGCCCATCCGACGCTATCCTGACCTGATTGTGCACCGCATCACCAAGGCCCTGCTGCGTTCCGGCGTGCAGGGTTTGGGTGAAGTCCCGGAAGGCCGGCATAGCTCGCCGTGGACGCATCCGCATGAGGGCATTCCGCAGGCATCGCCCGCGCCGCATCTTTCGGCTGCCAAGCGACGCAGCGCGCAGGCAGTTTTCGAGGCTGATCCGCCCATCTCCGAGCCGGAGCTGGCGCAGATTGCCGAGGAGTGCAGCCAGGCCGAGCGCCGCGCCGCCGAGGCGGAGCGCGAGTTGGTCGAGTGGAAGAAGGTTCGCTTCATGCAGGACCGCGTGGGCGAGGAGTTCGCAGCCCTGGTTCTGAATCCCACAAAATTCGGGCTCTTTATCGAGCTGACTGATTTATTTGTCGAGGGGCTCGTGCCCATCGATACGCTGCGCGACGACCGCTACACCTGGCGCAAGAACACGCACGAGATTGTGGGCGAGCGGTGGGGACGGCGTTTCCGCGCCGGCGACCGCGTGCAGGTGATTCTGGATCGCATCCTGGCGCAGGAGCGCAGGCTGCAGTTTTCGATTGTGGAGGCGGGAATTCCGCTGATGGGAAAACCGCGCAACAGCGCGCCGCCGAAGAGCAGGAAGGCAAAGAAACGCGACGCGCTGGCGCAGGGAACGAAGAAGCCAGCCAAACTCAAAAACAAAAGAGGCCGCAGGCGCTAAAGGCCCGGCCGGGAGCCAGGTCGCTTGCGCCTGTCTGGGCCACTTATGCGCCTGCCTGCTTCTGGGCCAGAGGCCCGATCAATGGGAGCACGAACTTCTGGCCGCCCGCAGCCTTCACGATGCACATGATCCAACAGATGAAGAGCACAAGAATGCCCACAACCCCTATGATCCAGCCAAGAATGGGAATGACCATAATGATTGAACAGGCAAACCATGCAATTGCAAGGAAGATGTTTTGCCATGCATGAAACCGTACAAACGGATTTTTGTTGTACGGCTCCACGAGGAGGAAGATGATCGATGGGATGATCGTGACGTAGGCCAGGGCGCCGGCGACATTGTCTGACAGGCCGGATTGAGCGGGCTGCGAGGGAGTGGGTTGCATCTGCGGATAGTCGGACACGGTAACTCCTTGGGATTGGGTTCAGAGCATAGTGGTGATTCTCCCGGTGTTCGTTACAGCGTGAAAATCTGGGACGCATGCTTTGCCGCGCTGCGCATCAAGCCGGCGACCGGTGCGGCGTATTTTTTTCGACTTGCCATGCGGCAGCCCTTCGACGGGGCTTTAGCCATTGGCCTGTTTTTCGGCCAAATCTCCCACGATCGGCAGCTTGAAGCGCTTGCCGTTGAAAGCATTGATCAGCACGATGAGCCAGAGAATGAAAAAGGCCAGGCCAATCAGTGGCGTGATGAACCACGTAGTCCATCCGATGAATGGAATCCGGCCCAGGATGAGCATCACCACGTCGATCACGATACAAGCAATGCAGAAGAAGATGGATTGCCAGGAATGAAAGCGCACCACCGGATTGCGGTTGAACGGCTCGACGATCAGGAAGATGATCGCCGGAATGATGGTGATGTAAGCGAGACCGGAGGCGGCATTGTCACTCAGGCCGGACTGCGGAGCTTCAACAGTCATGGGATCTCCTTTTGCATCCAAAACAGGTTCGGAGACTTCACACCCACGCACTCATCGGGCCGTGGCCGCACAGGGCGCACCCCGGCATGAAACTGAAGTTAGATAAAGAAAACCCCGGGGGCATCCGGTTGTCAAGCGGGTTTTACCGGTCCTGGGTGAATTCTTCTCAATCGCTGGGAAGGCGGAGAATCCCACGCCCCGGTTCCATGCCCCGATCCCATACAATGAAGGTGGGAGAGTGGAGGATGGCGCACACTGTTTTTTGCGTTCGCTATAAGAAGGAGATGGAGGGCCTGGACGAGCCGCCCTTCGACTCGGAGTTCGGACAGAAGATCTACAAGAACGTCTCCAAGGCCGCCTGGGCCGAGTGGGTAGACCGCCAGAAGATGCTGCTGAACGAGTACCGCCTGCAGCCTTGGACGCCGCAGGCGCAGCAGTTCCTGGTGGAGCAGATGGAGGAGTTTTTCTTCGGCTCGGGCTCGGCCCTGCCCGCCGAGTACGTTCCGCCGTCGCAGTAAGCGCGCGGCCGCAAGCGGATGCGCCTCTTCGGGCCGCGTCGGTGTAAACTAAGGAGGACCCCCAAGCCGGCTCGCAACGGGCCGGCTGCCTTGTGTCGGGACGTGGCTCAGCCTGGTAGAGCACTCGCTTGGGGTGCGAGGGGTCGGCAGTTCAAATCTGCCCGTCCCGACCATTCAGTCTTTCGATTTAGCAGTTTACGCCGGCGTTCCGCGTCGGCTTCGTTCTTCCAGTGCTCCAATTGTGACGTAATTGTGACGTTGTCCAAGGCGGCGACGGCATTTCGCTTGGCTTCCTGCCTGATGTGCGAGGAGCGCCTGAGCATCTCCACCGAGACGTGGCCAGCAATGGCGGGCCCAGGTCTCGTCCGCCGCGGCGGATGAGACCTGGGAAACCACGATGCCGATGGAACAAATTCATGCGGTCAGAGACCTAGGGCGTATCCACATATAGCTTGAGGCGGAGCCAAGCGCATGCCAGAGCGGTGAAGGAACAGAAAGCGGCGATGGTTTTGCAGTAGCGGGTGGCGAAGCGGCGGAAGTGCTTGAGCTTGTTGAAGCATCGTTCGATGCGATTGCGCTGCTTGTACAGTTCGCGGTCATACTCGCGCGAT
>JASHPJ010000061.1 GCA_030038195.1 Acidobacteriaceae bacterium | reverse complement strand
CCGACACTCGTTCGGCATCCAGCCCGAAGCCGCGCTCTCCGGCCAGAGCCTCACCCGATAGCTTGAGGACGATCCGTTTATACATGCCGTTTTGAGTATCGCATATGGGTATGAGACGGAACGAATCCCGCATATTGCCTGCTGAAATTGTTTTTGCGCGGTCCGTCGGCAGCGCCGGCCTTCTGGCCGGCTGTTCTGGCAGCGTTCACGCCGCCGGCGCGGTATGTCTTTCTCCATGCCGGTTGATAGACTCGAATTGCGATGACAATTCAGGAGCTTGAAGCATCGATTGAACGGCACTTTGCCGCCGGGCCGGCCGCATCCGGCGATCCCGGTGCCATGGCGGCTTTTCTCGCGCTGCGCGCCGCGCTCGAGAGCGGCGCAGTCCGCTCCGCCTCGCCGGACGCAGCCTCGCCCACCGGCTGGCACGTCAACGCGTGGGTCAAGCGCGGCATCCTGCTGGGATTCCGTCTAGGCGCGCTCGAAGAGATGCCCGCGCCGGGCCTCTCGTTCGTCGACAAGCACACTTACCCCGCCCGCCATTTCAGCGCGGCGGACGGCGTGCGCGTGGTTCCCGGCGGCTCGTCCGTCCGCGCCGGGGCGTACCTGGCGCGCAGCGTGGTCTGCATGCCGCCCATGTACATCAACGCCGGCGCGTATGTGGACGAAGGCGCCATGGTGGACTCGCACGCGCTGGTCGGCTCCTGCGCGCAGATCGGCAAGCGCGTGCACCTGAGCGCCGCCGCGCAGATCGGCGGCGTACTGGAGCCGGTGAATGCGAGCCCGGTGGTGATTGAAGACGACGTGCTGGTGGGCGGCAACTGCGGCGTCTACGAAGGCGCCATCGTGCGCAAGGGCGCGGTGCTTGCCTCCGGGACCATCCTCACGCGCGGCACGCCGGTCTTCGACCTCGTTACTGGCCGAGTTTTGCGCGCAACGGTGGAGTTACCGCTAATCGTTCCCGAATACGCCGTCGTCGTTCCCGGTTCGCGCGCGGTGACCAAAGGCAAGGGCCAGGAGTGGGGCCTGAGCCTCTATGCCGCCGTCATCGTGAAATACCGCGACGACAAAACCGACCTGAGTACTACGCTCGAAGACCTGCTGCGATAAGAATCGCTACGATGAGTTGCGGCTTGCCAGCGGCAGCGTCACCGTGGCCCGCGCGCCCTGCCCGTCTTCGCGGTTTACGAGCCGCACCTCGCCGCCGTGCGCGCGCGCAATCTGCTGCGCCAGCGCCAGGCCTACGCCGCTGCCTGCCGGCTTGGTGGTATAGAAAGGCACAAACAGATTGTCCGCATTGGCAATACCCAGCCCCTGGTCCTCAATGGCCACCGTGAGGCTCGCATTGCCGCGGGTCCAGCTTACGCGCACCGGCTTAGCGCCGTTGGCCAGCGAGGCATCGACTGCATTGGCCAGCAGGTTGATGAACATCTGCTCCAACTGGTCGGGATCGGCGGAGAGAATCGCTGCGGGTCCGGAGTCGAGCTTCACAGCCAGCCGCTGCTCCAGCAGCACCACGCGCTCCAGCAGCGGTCCGATCGGCACCGGACGGAACCTGGGCGGCGGCAACTGCGCCAGCAGCCGATACGATTGCACGAACCGGTGCAGCGAGTCGGCGCGGCTTTCCACCACGCCCAGCCCGCGGCGGAAGTCGCGCAGCGTGTCTTCATCGGCCGGCGCGCCGTCCACGCGCGCCAGCAGGCTGCCGGCAATGGATTTGATCGGTGCCAGCGAGTTCGACAGCTCGTGGCCCAACACGCGAATCAGCCGCTTCCACGCGATCTGCTCCTCTTCCTGCAGTGGCTGGCTTACATCGGCCAGCAGCAGCAGCGTGTGTGGCGCGCCATCCTGCCGGAAGGCCGTCTTGCGCAGCAGCCAGCGCGCGGGCTTGCCTGCGAATGTGTACACGGTCTGGTCAGGCATGCCCAGCAGGTCTTCGATGCCCAGCTCGCGCGCCGAGCGGCCAAAGGCGCGCGCATAGGGAAGACCGAGCAGCTTGAGTCCTGCATTGTTGACCAGTTGCAGCAGATTTTCGCGGTCAAAGGCGAACAGCGGCGCGTGCATGACTTCAAGGATGCGCGCCAGCAGCGCCGTGGCTTCGAGCGAGCGCACGCGCTGTTTCTGCATCAGGTCAGCCAACGCGTTGATCTCCGCGGCCAGCTCGCCCAGCGCATCCGGCGCGCCCGCCCCGCGCGCGCGAAAGGAGTAGTCGCCCTCGCGCAGCGACGACACGACGTTGAACAGCGTCTGCAGTGGCCGCACCAGCGTGTCGACGAGCGCGGAAGCTACCAGCGCCAGGTAAATCAGCAGCACGCCGGCAATGAGCAGCGCTGCCGCCAGGCTGGTGCGATGCTGCAAGAGGAAGACTGCGGTAAAGGCCAGCGCCGGCAGCGAGAGCAGCAGGGAATAGAGCCACACGCGGCGTATCGCCGAGCGCCTGCGCCTTCGCACCTGGTTCTCATAGGCCATATTTTTCGATGCGCCGATAGAGCGCGGCGCGGCTCAGCCCCAGCGCCTCGGCCGCCTGCGAGATGTTGCCGTCGCAGCGGCGCAGCACCTTGCGGATGAGCAGCGCTTCTACCTCGTCGATACTCATGTTCTCAAACGATGGCGCCGACGAGCGCGCCGACGCAATGGCCAGGTTGGCCGACTCGATCTCGTCGCCGCGGCAGAGCAGCACCGCGCGCTCCACCGTGTGCTCCAGCTCGCGCACGTTGCCCGGCCAGGGGTATTGCATCATCTGCTGCATTGCCGCCGGAGAAAAGTCGTTCACCGGCTTGCGATAGCGCGAGCGGTTGCGGGCCAGAAAATGCTGCGCCAGCAGTGGAATATCTTCGCGCCGGTCGCGCAGCGCAGGCAGATGAATCTCCACTGTGTTGATGCGGAAGAGCAGATCTTCGCGGAAGCTGCCCGCGGCCGCCTCCTCGTGAAGCTGCGCGTTGGTGGCCGAGAGAATGCGCACATCCACGCGCCGCGTCTGCGACGAGCCCACGCGCTCGAGCTCGCCCGTCTCCAGCACGCGCAGCAGCTTAGCCTGCTGGCGCAGCGGCACGTTGGCAATCTCGTCCAGAAACAGCGTGCCGCCGTTGGCCAGCTCGAAGCGTCCCACGCGATCGGTGCGCGCATCGGTAAATGCGCCCTTGACATGTCCGAAGATCTCGCTCTCGAACGTTCCTTCCGGCAGTCCGCCGGCGTTCACGGCCACCAGCGCCATGCGCGCGCGCGGCGAAGCGGCGTGCAGCAGTCGCGCCACGATCTCCTTGCCTGTGCCGTGCTCGCCGGTGATCAGCACATTCGCGTCCGATGGTCCCACCTGGGCAATCAGCTCCAGCACCGGCTGCATCGCGGGCGCGCTGGCCACGAACTCCGGCATGCCTTCGGCGCGCAGCAGCCGATTTTCGAGCTCCAGTTGCCGGGCGCGCCGCAGCGCCTGGTGCAGCTCCGCGTGCACGCGGATGATGGACAGCAGCCGCTCGTTTTCCCACGGCTTCTGCACAAAGTCGCGCGCGCCGCGCTTGATGCTTTCGACGGCCAGATCGATGTTGCCCCACGCCGTCATCACGATCACCGGCAGCCGTGGGTCATATTCGCGAATCCGCGCCAGCAGATCGAGGCCCTCCTGGCCCGACGTGGTGTCGCGCGTGTAGTTGAGGTCGATGAGTAGCACGTCGTAGTCGCTTTGCCCCAGCGCTTCCATCAGCAACTGCGGCGCGCGCACGCAATCCACCGCGATGCCCTGCGGCGCAAGCAGAAGCTCCACGGCTTCGAGAATGGAAGGCTGATCGTCCGCGGCCAGAACCCGGATTCGCTCTTGCTTATTGGGAATGATTGTCCTCCAATACACCAGTCTTGGAGCCGGTGATAGACTGCCGGACTACGAGGCGCATTCGGGTTGGGGCCTGCCCGCAGCCTATTGAGGTCCTGCCTGGTTGCTGTTCTCTTTGCATGATATCCAATGCCCTCCGCGCCGCGCGCTCCCGTGTAACGGGAGCGTTTGCAATGAGCCGTAATGCAACGCCATCGACGATCCCGGCAAGCCTATGGCGCATGCGTTACCACGCCTGATTTCGCATCGTCGATCGAGACGCCCATCCGTTCCAGCGTGTCTCCGGTGGCGCGGTCGATGTCCACCTTGGCTTTTTCATATGCTGTCTGCGCGGCCACCAGAGTGGATTCGGCGGTGGCCAGGTCATGTTGCGCGACCAGCGTGTCGTAGCTGGATTTTGCGCCGAGCTTCTGTTCCTGCGCGGTGACGTCAAACGTATGCTGCGCCAGGTCGCGAGCTTTCTGGGCGGCATTGACGCGGGCCTCCGCCTGCTGCAGCGCGAACTGCGAGTTGCGCACGTCAAAACGGATGCTCTTTTTCTGCTCCTCGAAGGTGATCTGGCGCTGCCGGTATTCGAGCGCGGCGCGAAACTGGTCCGCCTTGGCGACACGATTGCGAAGGTTGATCGACAGGGTCATGCCCACCTGGTATTCCGGCGAGGAGTAATTGAAGGTGTTCCCCAGCATGCCGCTGAAGCCCGTGGGGAGATCGGAGATGCATTCCGCTGCGGGTGAAAGATTGCAGTTCGGGTTGGACGGCCCGGCAATGCCGTTTCCGGAATAAAAGCCGTAGGCATTCAGAGTAGGCAACAGCTCGCTCTTGATGGATTTGAGGCTCATCTGCGCCACCTGCATGGCGATCTCGTCCTGCTTGACGTCCGGGCGGTTCTTTTCGGCTTCGGTGATCAGATCGTCAATCGATTTGGTGGCGTTGGGATCGACCGGGCCGACGCGATCGAGAGGAATCACCGGCATTTCATCAATGACCGGATCGTCCATCTTGGTGATGGCGTTTTTCATCAGCAGCTCGTTCAGGCGGAGGTTGGCGCGCGAGACGGTGAGGTCGCCTTCGCTGGTGGCTTCGTCCGACTGGTCCTTGATGACCTGCATCGCCGGAATGGCATTGAGCTGAAGCTGCTTCTCGTCGGTCTGGAGGTTCTGCTGCACGAAGGCAAGCGAGCGTTCCTTCACCTGCTCGTCCTCGTAGGCGTTGACCAGGTCCCAATAGATGTTTTCAACCTGCGTGATAGTCGCAATCACCTGCGCGCGAAAGGCCAGATCGGTGATCTGGAGGTTCTTCTTGGCGATGTGCATGTAGCGCTCGTTGGTTGAGATGCCGAAGCCGGCGAGGAAGTTCTGTGTGACGGCTACCGTCAGACTCGAATAAAGCGTGGGATTGATGGCTTCGTAGGGACTGTTATTCGCAAAGCGCTGGCCGAAGTAGTTGACGTTCACATTTGTCCCTAAAGGAAACGATTGCGAGTAGTTCCCCTGGCCCTGGATCCGGTTTTGCTTAAAGGTGAGAACGCCATTCTGGAAGGCATTTCCTTCCTGGGTGACGGTATGATCCACGAACCCCTTGAACGTGAGATAGGGATCGAAAGAGCTGACCGCGGTTCCGGCGCCGAGCGTCGAGGTGACGATGCCGCCCGCGCCGGCAGCGGCGGATCCAGAGGCGGTGGCCGCGGAGCCGGTATTCTGCGAGCCGAAGCCTCCTTCTGTGGACGACTGCACGATTCCGGTATTGACTCCGTTCACGCTGCCGCCTGCCTTGGTGCGCGCCAGGTCGGTTTGCGCGATGGGGAAGTTATAGCGGAAGTAGGCAAGATCAAGATTGTTCTCGATGGCCAGATCGATTGCATCGCGCAGCGAGATATACAGCTTGCCATCGCGAATGAGGTTTTCCAGGCGTGGCGAGTTGTTGAGATCCAGCGGAGGGGCATCGCTGGGTCGATACTGCGCAAACGGCTTATGCGAGCGCGGCAGATCTACGTGAAACGGCTGCTGGGTGCCGATCGGCTGCTGCGCCTGCTGCATCGCTTGCGCCAGGGAAAGAGGCGGCGCGAGGTGGTCCGCCGGCATTGGAGCTTCCACCATCGGCTGAGATGCCGGGGAATTTGCGGGCGCGGACGGTGAAGACGCCGGCTCCATGGCAAGCGCCAGATTGACCTGCATCAGCAGGATGGCGGCAGCGGAGGTGATGCGTACACGAAAGGTCGCGGTCTTTTTCTTCATGGAATCCTTCCGGGGATCGTTCACTGGGCGCCAACCTCCGTTGATTTCGGCTCGAGCTTTTCATCGCGCGTGAGCCAGCCGTCGTGCAGCTCAACAATGCGCGAGCCATAGCGCGCGTTCTCGTCGGAGTGAGTCACCTGCACAATCGTTGTGCCCTGGCGATTCAGCTCGCGAAAGAGCTGCATGATCTCGCGTGCCTGCGTGGAGTGCAGGTTTCCTGTCGGCTCGTCGGCCAGCAGCAGCGCCGGCGCGTGCACCACGGCGCGCGCAATGCCCACAAGCTGCTGCTGACCGCCGGAAAGCTGGCTGGGATAGAGATCCTTTTTGGCCACGATGCGGAAGCGGTCGAGGATATCGGCCACCATCCCCGCGCGCTCCTTGGCGGGCAGGTTCTTGTACGAGAGCGGCAGGTCGATGTTCTCGGCCACGGTAAGATCGTCCAGCAGGTGATAGCTCTGGAAGACCATGCCGATACGGCTGCGCGCTACCTCAGCGCGCTGCTTGCGGTTGAGCGCGTGCACCGCCGTCGCGCCGAACCAGTATTCGCCGGCCCATCCGTCGTCGAGCAGCGCAAGCACGTTGAGCAGCGACGATTTGCCCGCGCCCGACGGGCCCATCACGGTCAGGAACTCGCCCTCTTGAATGGTGAGTCCAATGCGGCGCAGCACCCACGTCTCCGTGTGGCCGGCCTTGTAACTGCGTTCGACATTTTTGAGTTCAATCATAGTTGCGTTACTCGTTTCTGAGCGCCTGCATGGGCTCAACTGCGGCGGCGCGGTGAGCGGGGATGAACCCGGCGACCGTTGCGCACAGCGCAAGCACGCCGATTGCGCCCGCCAGTGCATACGGATCGTAGCTGGCAACCTGGTAAAGCTGGCTGGCCATCAGGTGGCCGGCTGCCAGCGCAGCCGGAACGCCAAGCGCGAGGCCGGCAAGAACCTGCCACAGCGCGCCGCGCAGCACCATGCCGATCACGCTCGACCGCGAAGCGCCGAGCGCCATGCGAATGCCGATTTCGCCGGTGCGCCGCGCGACGAAGTACGACATCACGCCGTAAAGGCCAACGGAGGCCAGCGCCAGCGCGAGCAGGCCGAAGAGGCTGGTGAGCCGCGCCACCAGCCGCTCCTGGTCGAAGTTGCCAGCCACCTGCGCGTCGAAGGTGCGCAGGTCCATCACCGGCAGGTTGGGGTCGATGCCGGCCAGCGTGTGGCGCGCCAGCGATTCTACATCGGTGGGCGGCGAGTTGAAATCGAGAATGATGGAATCCATGAACATGGATTGCACTTCGCCGGTGATCATCGAGGGCTCTTTATATCCGGCGTACTGCTGCGTGATCGGCCGCAGATAGACGGGCCGCACCTTGTCGCGCGGATTGTTGATCTTGAAATCGCGGAAGACGCCTACGATCTCAAAGCTGCTCGAGTAAGGAACGAAGTCAATGCCGAAGTGCTGGCCGATCGGATCCTGGCTGGGAAAGAACTTCTTTACGAAGGCTTCGTTCACCAGCACGACCTGCGGCGATGTGGCCGTGTCCTGGTCGGTGAATCCACGGCCGCGCACCATGGGCACGCCGATGGAGTCGAGAAAGTGCGCGCTCACGCGGTCCCACGTCGATCCGCAGTGGCTGTTCGGCCCCGGAGCCGGATGGCCCTGCTGAATCACGCACTCGCCCCAGTTGTCGCCTTCGAGCGGGCTGTAGAGCGCCATGCTCACGCTGGCCACGCCGGGCAGCGCTGAGAAGCGGTCCTCGATCTGGCGATACAGTCCCGGTAGCCGATCCACGGTGTAGCCCGCGCCGGCCGGATCGAAGTGCAGCACGTAGCGATTGCGCGTAGCCACGCCAAAGCTCTGGTGCTCGAGACGTGCCAGCGATTTGGTCATGAGGATTGCACCGGCCAGCAACACCACGGAAAGCGCAGCCTGAAAGACGACCAGCGCCTGCTGCGGCAGCGACGAGCGGTCGCGCGTGGTGCGGTTGATGCCGCGCAGTGCTTCAGCGGGCTGCGCATGAAACGAGAGCCACGCTGGCGCAGCGCCAAACAAAACTCCGGTAGTCAGCGAGACCAGGAATGCGAAGCCAAGCACCGGCAGCGACGGGCTGGCGCCGATGGGCAGATACTTTGCGCCAGGGAATGCGAGCGCGAGAATCATGTGGCAGCCGGCATAAGCTACGCCCAGGCCCGCGAATCCTCCAATGCAAGCCAGCAGAACGCTCTCGGTCAGAATCTGGCGCAGGATCCGCCGCCGTCCTGCGCCCAGCGCAGTGCGCAGCGCAATGTCAGCCCGCCGCGCGGTGGCCCGCGCCAGCAGCAGGTTGGCGATGTTGGCGCAGGCAATGAGCAGCACCACGGTGGAGAGAATCATCAGCATCTGCAGGCCCTTGCCTGTTTCCTGCTGCAGATTCTGAATGCCGCCTCCGGCCGGCGTCAGGATCACGTGCTGCCTGGGAGTGATCGATGCGCCGCCATTCGCGGTGAGTACAGGGCGCGTCCTGATCCACTGCCGCAATGATTCGGAGATCTTCGCCTGCAACGTAGGGATATGGACTCCCGGCCGCACCGGGCCGAGCAGATAGAGCCAGTGCGACTCGGCATGATGCAGAATGGAGCTTGGGCCGCGCACATACGGCTCGGTGTTCAGCGGCATCCACAGCTCCGGCGGCGAGTCGGTTTCGCGGTCGCCGAAGAAGCCCGGCGGCGCAACGCCGATGATGGTGAAGGGCCGCGCCTGCACGTAGATCGTCGAGCCCACAACCAATGGATCGGACGCGTACTCACCCTGCCAAGCCTGATAGCTCAGCACGACCGTCGGCGCGGCGGCTGGCGTATCGTCCGCGTCGGAGAACAGGCGGCCCGCAAAAGGCTTCAGTCCCAGCGCTTCAAAGTAATTACCGGAAACAAATTCGCCGTGCACCGGTTTGGCCGGAGCCTCGCCGCGGCGCACGCTCCATGTCCATTGACCGGCCTGGGCTGCAGCCATATGCGCGTACTCCGGTGTCTGGCTGCGCAGATACTGGTAGAGATCGTAGGAAAAGATGGTGAAGTCGCCGGTATCGCCCGCGCCGCCGGGAAAGCCGCCTTCAATGCAGCAGTCGTCGTTGTCGCCAATGCGATAAAGCTGCGACGGATCGGCAACCGGCAGCGAGCGCAGCAGGATCGCGTGCACCAGCGTAAAGATCGCGGTGTTGGCGCCGACGCCCAGCGCCAGCGTAACGATGGCCGTGAGTGTGAAGCCGGGCGACTTGCGCAACTGGCGCAGCGCGTAGCGGATATCGAGCCACAGGTTGTTCATCGTGAAACCTCGTTTGCCGTTTGCCTGCGGTTTACTCGCTGCGGAGCGCCTCGACAGGCTCGATGGAAGCCGCGCGGGCGGCTGGGATGAGCGCGGCAAGCAGCCCCCCGCTTACGAGCAGCAGCGCAATCAGCAGCAGGCTGCCTGACTCCTTCTGCACATCGAAATAGATGACAACGTCGATGAGCTTACGCACTGCCACAGCAAGGATGAGGCCGCCAGCTGCGCCTGTGCCCAGCATCCACCCCACGCGACGCAGAACCATGACAAGAATTCCGGGGCGAGAGGCGCCCAGCGCCATGCGCACGCCGATGTCGCGCGTACCTTGCTCCACTTCGTGACTGACGAGACCGTAGAGACCCACAAGAGCAAGCACCAGCGCCAGGCCGGCAAAGATGCTGAAGAGCCAGCTTTCCATGCGCTGGAAGACCAGCGCTTCCGATACCACTTCGGTCATAGTTTCGGGCTCATCAAAAGGAACCGTGGGATCGAGGCCGTGGACAATCGAATGCAGAGACGGGATTATCTGAGCCGGATCACCCGCGGTCCGAACGAGCAGGAACATATTGGATAACGCACTCGTGCGCACTTTCGGATCGATTTCATCCATCAGGAAATCGCGCTCCGCCAGGGGCGGTTCGTAGATGTCCTGCCGCACGTTGCCGGTGACGCCGACGATCCGCGTCCAGTTCTCTTGTCTGTCCGCGTCATCGATGCGCTGCGCAGTTGGATCGAGGCCCATGGGAATGAACTGGTGCACAAAAGCGTCGTTCACGACCACAGTCGGAGCTGCGTTTGCCGGGGTGTCCAAACTTGGAGAAAGACTGCGCCCGACATGCAGCGGAATACCCATAACATCGAAGTAACCGGTGCTCACGATACGGTTCTCGGCGAGCATGATCTTATTGGGTGGGTAAGGCGGCTGGCCGGCAATGTGAATGTCTGAGTTGCTCCCATACATCTCGATGGGCAGGAGGTTGATAAAACCGGCAGCCTGCACTCCCGGCAGATGGCTTACCCGCTCTTCAAGCGGCCGGTAAAAATCGGCCTGCATGTCGCGGCCCTGGTACCTGTCTCGCGACAGGTCGAACTGAACGGCCAGGATGTGGGCCGGATCGAAGCCCAGGTCGGCATGACGATAGTGCGTCACCATGCGGATGAGCATGCCTGCCA
Source organism: Acidobacteriaceae bacterium (assembly GCA_030038195.1). Lineage (GTDB taxonomy): Bacteria > Acidobacteriota > Terriglobia > Terriglobales > Acidobacteriaceae > Telmatobacter. The sequence goes on along the minus strand of JASHPJ010000061.1, from coordinate 3,399 downwards.
CCACCAGCAGAACCAGCGTGAGGGCCACTTGGGCCACCACAAAGCCGGCGCGCAGGCGATGTTGCCCGTGGGCCTCGCCGGCGCTTCCTCCGGCTTTGAGAGCGCGATTCGGATCGACGCTGGAGAGTCGCAGCGCCGGATAGAGCGAAGCTCCCAGGCTGGCGAGGACGGCGACGCCGAGAGCGGCGGCCAGCATCGCCCAGTTGAGATGAATGTCTGCACCGCGGGCCAGAGCGTGGATAAGGAAGGTGCGCATGAGAGAGAGCGTGAGCCAGGCCATCAGCACGCCGCCGGCCGCTCCCAGCACAGCCAGCAGCAGGCCCTCGGTGAGCACCTGGCCGAGCAGGCGGCTGCGGCCCGCGCCGATAGCCACGCGCATGGCCATCTCACGCTCGCGCCTGACGCCGCGCACCAGCAACAGGCCCGCGATATTCACGCAGCCGATGGCCAGCACGGCAAAAACCGCCCCCAACAACGTCCACAAGGGGCCTCTGGTTTTGTCCGTGACAAACTGCGCCAGCGGCTCGACGGAGACCGTTCTTCCGGCGTCGGTTTGGGGATACGCTCTGCCCAGGTTGTCCAGAACATGCGCCAGGTCAGCCTGCGCCTGCCTCATGGTCACGCCTTCTTTGAGGAGCGCCACCGTCCGCAGCCAGTGGGCCCCGCGGCCGGTCATCCACCACTTGTCAAGATGAAGCGGCGTGTAGACGGCATTGCGCATGCCGAGCGGAAAGCGGAAGCCGGCGGGCATGACGCCGATGATGATATAAGCGCGGCCATCCAGCTTGACGGGCTTGTCCAGGACGCCGCGATCGCCGCCAAAGTAGTTTTGCCAGAGATCGTAACTCAGCACGGCAACGTCGTTTTTGCCGTCCTGCTCTTCGCCGGGCAGGTACGTGCGCCCGAGCATCGGATGCACGCCAAAGACCTGGAAGAAGTTGTCCGTGGAGCGAACGCTGGAGAGCAGCACCGGGCCGCTCGACGGCGTGTCCACGGTGATTTTGCTGTAGTCCATGAAGCCGGCCAGCGCCGCGAAATCCCTGGCCTGCGCGCGTTCGTCGGTAAAGCTGGGCCACGAGGCGGGCTGCGTGTAGCCGCTGCGGCTGTGCGTCTCAACATCGACAATGCGCTTGGCGTGCGCATAAGGCAGCGGGTGCAGGATCACTGCATCGATGACGCAGAAAACGGCCGTGGCTACGCCCACGCTCAGGGCCAGCGTAAGCACTACGGTGAGTGCAAAGCCCGGTGCCCGGCGAAACTGCCGCCACGTGTAACGCACGTCCTGGAAAAACATGACTCACGCCTCCGCTTCTTCTTCGAGCTTCTTCTGTTCCTGCTCGCTGACCACCTTTCCGTCGAATAAGTGCACCTCGCGCTGCGCATGGCGCGCAAAACGCGGATCGTGCGTAACCATGCAGATGGTCGAGCCCTCACGATGCAGGTCGGCGAGCAGATGCATGACCGCCTCGCCGTTCTTCGAATCGAGATTGCCGGTGGGCTCGTCGGCCAGCAGGATCGATGGCGAACCGGCCAGCGCGCGCGCCACGGCTACGCGCTGCTGCTGGCCGCCCGAGAGCTGCGCCGGATAATGCCGCATGCGATGGGCCATGTTCACGCGCTCCAGCGCCTCCTTCACGCGCCGCTTGCGCTCGGCCGAAGGCATGCCCGCGCGATAGGTGAGTGGCAGCTCGACGTTTTCTTCCACGGTGAGGTCGCCAATCAAATTAAAGCTCTGAAAGATGAAGCCGATCTCATGGTTGCGGATGCGCGACCGCTCGCCGAAGCTCAGGTTCTCCACCGGGTTGCCGTTGAGCATGTAGCGGCCCGCCGTCGGCGTATCAAGCAGCCCTAGGATCGAGAGCAGCGTCGACTTACCGCAGCCCGACGGACCGGACATGGCCACATACTCGCCGCGCGAGATGGTGAGGTGAATGCCGGAGAGCGCATGCGTCTCCACTTCGTCGGTGTAGAAGACCTTGGTCAGATCCTCGATCTCAATCAATGTGCCGCTCGATGCCATGCCTTCCCCCTTTATTGGTGAGCTTCTAGCTTCTAGCCTCTAGTACCGTGTCTTCGTGGTTTCGTAATCCAATCCACAAGACTTTGGGTGCCTGGGAAAGCGCAAATCCACATGGTCACGGTACTAGCTTTCAGCTCATACAGTTCCTGCGTGAGCGATCTGACTCAAGCTGGAAGCTGTTTTACCTACTCCAGCCGGATGCGATCCACTCCATCCCAGCGCGACATGTCGGAAAGAATCACCGTGTCGCCCTCGTTCAATCCGGCGAGCACCTCGATATCGTTCACCGAGGCGCGGCCCACCTTCACCGGAACGCGCGTGGCTCCCTTGCCGTCGGGGTCCACTTTGAACAGGCTCAGCGTGGAATCCTCGTTGCCCAGCGCCGGCCGGCCCACGTAAAGCACGTTCGTCATGCGCTCCAGGTCGATGGTGCCGTCCACGCTCAGTTGCGGAACCGCGCCCGGAGGCAGCGGCCCATCCAGCATTACGTCAACCGTGCGCGTTCCGTTCACTACCGCGGGATCAATGCGGATGACGTGGCCGGGAATGATGCCGTTGTGCGTGTCGATCGAAGCCGGCTGCCCGATCTGGATATCGCGCGCCTGCGTTTCGGCAATCTGCAGCGCGGCCTTCAGCTTGTCGCGCTGGATCACCTCGGCCACCGACGTGCCCACCGTCACGTGCTCGCCCACCTGCACCGGCGTAGCCAGCGGCGCCAGCGTTCCTGAGATCGTGGAGTGCACCTGAAGCGCATGCGCCTGTTTCTGATAGAGATCGAGCAGCGCCTGCGCCTGGTCGATCTTGGTCTTCTGCGAGGCGAGCTGCACCTCGATCGCCTTCTGGTTCACGTCGAGCTGCTGCTGGCTGAGCTGGTGCTGCGTGGTCAACTGGTCGGCTGTGCTCTTCGACTTCTGGTAGGCCAGTCCCGAGATCACGCCCAAGTCGTAGAGCGCCTTGTCGGTCTGCGCCTGTAGTTGATCCTGGGTGTAGTCGGCGTTCACCTGCGCCGCCGCAGTCTTCTTGTCCATCAGCGTGCTTTCGAGCGTGGCTTGCAGGCTCTTGTAGTCGGCCTGCGCGGCTTTGAGCGCAAGCTGCGCGTTGAGCAGCTCCTGCTCGAGCTGCGGATCGGCCAGGTCCATGATTACCGTGTCCGGCGTCACCTGCGCACCGGGCAATACTCGAATGCGCACCACGGTCGCGTCGGTCTCGGCCGGGATCAGCTCGATCGAGTCCTCGCGCGGCACCAGGCTGCCCGTGGACGAGCGCACCTGGCGGATGAGCGGTCCGCGTTTCACCGTGTCGGTCCAGATGGTCGAGCGATCCACCGTGGGCGCGGCCGGCTTGAGCCGCGAAACGGCAAACACCATTGCAGCCAGCAC
>JASHPJ010000060.1 GCA_030038195.1 Acidobacteriaceae bacterium | reverse complement strand
GGCGGATGCTGCGTGCGGCCTGGTAGAGATATGGCTGGCCGTACTGCGAGTTCTTTGTGACGTTGGAAACAGCCCCGTTGTTTCCGTTGATCCACTGCTGCACGTTGTATCCGGATTCGAGCTCCTGGTAAGTTGCAGCACCGGAGGCAAGAGTGATGGGATTGCCTGTGCTGTCAACACCCGGATAAAGCGGATTGTCGAAGTACAGGGAATTCATTCCCGCCCAGTATGCGGTGACAGCGCGCTGATTAAACACGTTGAGTGGGGTTGCTTCAAAGGCGATCGTCCGCTCATCCCCGATCTTGATTTCGTGCTTGAAGTTGACGTCACTCTGGGTATACCACGGCGTACGACGATTGTAGGGAGTGCCAAGGGTAATTGCACCCGTCGAGTCCGTAGTCATATTGACCCACTTTCCACGGCCAAAGATGTAGGTGGACTCGTAAGGCTCGCCCTCGGGATAACCAGGGTAAGTGGCTAGCAGGTCAATGAACGAGCTGACCGGGCTACCCTGATAAGCGGTCTGAAAGAGTCCAATAGTAGTGATCTGATGCTTCCACCACGGAATCGTGTAATACACATAGCCTTTGATCGTGTTGGGACGATCGGTCGGCAACGGACCCGCGTTCGATTTGCCATTGGCGCCGAAGTAGTAGAAAGGCTCGTCGAAGGAACGGGTGGTATCGGGTGAATTGCGTCCCGTGGTGCCGCCGTCGGTCTGGTCGGAGGTGGTCAGGCCTGTGTAGTTACCCCACTGGCTGCTATAGGTGTAGCTGAACATGCCCGAGAGGCCGTGCTTTGGCACCATCATCAAGCGGAGTTCCAGACCGTCGTAATTGCGGATTGCCTTGGGCATTGCCGGACAAGAGGGGCAAGTGCCGAACGGGTTGTTTGGGTCGGCGTTGAAGGCCCAGCCGGCAACGCCAAAAGATTGCCCAAGAGAGGCCAAGAAGCTGGCATATCCATCGAGGGTCGAGTCGACGCCCTCGCCAGGATTGACGACAGTATAGGTCTCGCCCCAGTCCGGATCGGACAAGGATGCATCCTCGAGAATATGGTCGAGACGGCGGCGATCGTAGCGAGCTTCAAATGCGAAAGTTGGAGAGATCTGGTAGTCCCACCCGACCACATACTCGTGCTGGCGATACGGCTTGGCGCCAGGTGCAACCGGCTCCCATGGACGCTCATTCGCGTTTTCAATGATGGTAACGCCGGTTCCCGCGTCTGTAAGAGATGCCGGGACCTGACCGTTGGCGAAGTTAGCCTGCGTATTCGCTGGACCATCCGGGCATGCGCGGCCTCCCTTATAGACGAGGTCGAGGTCGGAGTTCGCGTAACCTCCGGTAGAGGTGCTTCCGTCTGGACCAAGCGGATAAGTGCACTCTTCGTAAGCCTGGGCGCCGAAAGAAGTCTGGGCGAGAAGCAGCTTCATGACATCGTTGACCACGCCATAGCTGCCGAAGATCTTCATTTTGCCACGGTTTGTCGGATCCCACGCAGCTCCAAGACGAGGCTCAATCTTGTTGCTCCATGGGAAGTTGATGGCGTTGACCTTTACGCCGCCAGGCGCTGGAAGGGTCTCATGCTCGATGCGGAGGCCGAGGTCGAGAGTTAGGCCTTTGCCGATGGTCCAGGAATCCTGCGCGTAGAGCGCGTGGTTCCAGTCGGAAGCAGGCGTGGGTTGGCCACTCGTATTTTCCAGGATGGTCGCGAAGTCAACCACCGTGATATAGCCGTACTGGCCGGTGCAGCCACCCCATTCCGCAGTGAGAAGCTTACAGTTGGCTACGCCAGTTGCAGTGACTGCAGAGTGGTTCAGCCCAGCGCCCGCGTATATGTACGCAAAGGGCACGTTGCCATTCTGGTCGATGATGTTCTCCAGATGGTTGAGCTGATAACCAAACTTGAAGTTGTGCGTGCCCCACCAGCCGCCTTTGTAAAACGCGAAGTCCTGATTGAGTTGATAGTGCTTGCTTGCGTTGAAGAGAGTGTAGCTCTGATTGTAGGGCGTTGTCGTCGTGCCGGCATCCTGCGCAAGATTTGCCGGCAGGGGATTACCCAAATTATCCGTGGCGCCGGCCGAGGCGGTGGCCCACACAAGATCCGGAGCCGAAGTCGGCCAGCCGAAGTCATGATAGTTGGTAAAGAAGTAGCCATAGCGGGTAGTGGCAACCAGATGCTGAGTCAGCGTAAGGTCAGCTCCGGTATTGAAGACTGCGTTGGGAGACGCAAAGCCAAGACCGTGGGAGAAAGAGCTAAGTGGGCTATTGATTGAGGTGTTGAGATAGCTCGATTCCGAAGCTTCGGGATCGCCGATTGGCAGGTTGTCTCCCGTCTCACGTGCGTACTGATACAGCCAGGAACCGTATACGCGAATCTTCTGCGAGAGTGCGGCGTCAAGACGCAGATAACCATAGGAGGTCTGCTTGTCCGAGGTAAAGTACTGTTCTCCTGCGTTCCCGTCATTTGCCCCGAAGTTCACCGTCCTGCCGCGGGAGTTATACAGGGGGTTGAAACCGGCGTCGAACCAGAGACGGTCCTTCACAATCGGGCCACCGACCACGACGCCAGGCTGAATAGCGCGGAAGTGGTCTTTCAGAGCCTGATAGCTTTGGGTCCCAGGATCAATGCCATAGGGAGCAGTGGTACTGGTGCCAGGGGCAGTGCCAGAATCCAATGGGTTGTAACGCAGGTAGGCATTCACCGGGTTGGCATCTGTGCCAGAGGACTCATAGGATGAGAAAATCTCGCCGTGGAAGGCGTTGCTGCCCTTCTTCAGGATGACATTGACCACGCCGCCAAGAGCGCCGCCGTACTCGGCCGAGATGCCTGAGGTCTTGATCTCGACTTCCTGAATGAAATCCATAGGAACGTCGGCGCTTGAATAGCCGGCGGAGATGTTTTCGGTGTCCTGGCCTTCGATAAGATAGCTGCTCTCGGAGTCGGCTGCACCACCGATGGAGTAACCGAAGCCGAGGCCGTTGCCTTCGCTGCCCGGCATCGAGCCACCGTTGCCGCCCATTCCCTCGCCGTTCACAGACTCGCCCTGAAGAGGTTCGTTGCGCGCCATGGGAGCGTACTGGATGACCGACTGATAGGAGATGCCAGTGGGCGCATTCTGCAGCATCTGGCTGGTGACGTTAGTCATGGTTTCGGTAGTGGTGGTATCAATGGCCGGGGCTTCGCCGGTGACTTCGACGGTGGTGGCTTCTGCGCCGACCTGGAGAACGGCGTCGACGGTGGGCAGGTGGCCGACTTCGATCACCAGGCCCTCACGCTTGAAGGTCTTGAAGCCCTGCGCGGTGACCGCGATGGCGTAGGTGCCGGGAGGAAGATTGGCGAAGCGATAGTATCCGCTGGCATCTGTGACGAGTTCCTTTTCGCCGATCAGGGTGGTCCCGGTAAGAACGACCTTGGCGCCCGAGACAATTGCCCCTGAGGCATCTTTCACCGTGCCCTGCAGACCTCCGGTGGTCTCCTGGGCGAGAACGGCGGCCGGCGGCACGGCAATCATCGTGAAACCACACACAAGCGCAAGCGAGAGAGCCAGTGCTGAAATGTGCTTCGGGAAAAGTCGCATTTACATCCTCCAAACGGTGCGGAAAGAAAAGCTGCTGCCCGTGCTGGGACACGGCGGATACGCAGCCTTTTGCTTGCAAAAACCTCAAGTATGTCGTGCGGATAGCAGAAAAGCGTTATGATTCTCCCCCGATAGTTGCACGAGACGTGCCAATCTGCGTGCGCATGTATCGCATTGAAAATAAATGTCTTTTTGAGATATACCTTGATGTGGAACCTCTTCTATCTATGAAATTCTGTATATTAACATACATTTCAACAAAATTTAGAATAATTTTGTTCCAAGTTTGATAGTTTCGATCAAATTTCGCTCCTGCGGCGCTTGGAGCCTGGGCTGAATGCCCGAAATGGTGCCAGGGGAACATCTGGAGTTGTTGCATGGCACCGAAAGCGGGTGCGATATTCTCCTTTTCATGCGGGTAACGCTGGCGCATGTCGGGTCTGCGGCTAGGGATGGGTATGAGGCGCTGATCCAGGGCTACCTGGAGCGGTGTGCAGGCTTTGCGCAGTGCGAGATGCGCGCTTTCAAGACTGAAGCGGCATTGCTGGAGTGGCTGGGGCGGCAGCGCGGACGAACGCCAGCCATCGTAGTGTTGCTGGACAGCCGCGGACGGCAGATGACTTCAGAGGCGCTGGCTGCGTGGATCGGGACGCGGCGGGACGAGGGGTCGCAGCAGGTGGTGTTTGCAGTTGGGCCGTCGGACGGCTGGAGCGGCGCGGCGGGAAGGCAGGCAGGGCTGACGCTTTCCCTGGGGCCGCTGACGCTGGCCCACTCGCTGGCGCGGCTGGTGATGGCCGAGCAGATATATCGCGCATTCGCGATCCTGGGCGGGCATCCTTATCATGGTGGACATTGAGGAGAGACAGGGATCAGTTGTCAGGGACCAGGGGTCGGTTTTTCGCGGTGGCAACGAGGCATTGCACTGACAAAGACCGGTTGCAAGGCAGGATGCCGACAGCGGCTTACTGATCCCTGACAATTGATCCCTGACAACTGACTTTATGACTGACGCGCGGCGTGGACTGATCCTGATCAATACGGGGCCCGGCAAGGGCAAGACGACGGCGGCGCTGGGGACGGCGCTGCGCGCGGTGGGCAACGGGATGCGCGTGCTGGTGCTGCAGTTCCTGAAGGGCTCGTGGCACTATGGCGAGCTGGACGCGGCGCAGGCCTTTGGGCAGAACTTTGTGCTCAAGCAGATGGGGCGCGGGTTTGTGAAGGTGGGCGGCGCGGAGACCGATCCGGAAGATATCCGGATGGTGGAAGAGGCGTGGGCCGAGGCGCGCGAGGCGATCGACTCCGGCGAATGGGATATGGTGGTGCTGGACGAGATCAACTATGCAATCGGCTACAAGATGCTCGACCCGGCGGTGGTGGCCGAGGCGCTGCGTAACAAGCCGGAGATGGTGCACGTGATTCTGACCGGACGCAATGCGCATCCGCTGCTGGTGGAGCTGGCTGACACGGTGACGGAGATGCGCGAGGTGAAGCACGCGTATCAGAAGGGGATTCTGGCGCAGCGCGGGATCGAGTATTGAGCAAGGCCGATTGAGATTCTTGCTTTCCCATCCTTGCCGCCAGGAACGCGGCAAGGATGGGGCACCTAAGGTTCGAGTCTTGGGGAAGACCGGTTTTGGGGGAGGGAGGAAATTGTGGCGTCAAGCAGGCATTTTCGCTGGGCGGAGATTGAGTCGGAGCCGATGAATCCGCTCATGACGCGCCAGTACGTGACCGGGACGGGTATCATGCTGGCGCGGCTGGTGCTGAAGAAAGGCGCGCATGTGCCGCTGCACCATCACGCGAACGAACAGGTGAGCCACGTGGTGGCCGGAGCGCTGGATTTTGTGCTGGAAGAAGGACGGGTGACGGTGCGGACCGGCGAGATTCTGTGCATTCCTCCCCATGCGCCGCACGAGGTGATCGCGCTCGAGGATTCGGTGGCGCTGGACATCTTCAACCCGCCGCGGCAGGACTGGATCGACGGGAACGATGCGTACCTGCGGTCGTAGGCGCGGACTACATTTACAATGGGGTTCGATATGTCGTGGTTCAAGCGCGAAAACGGGGAGTTCGAGCCGGAGCCTGAGAACGGCGGCGACGGCGAGAAAAGGGTGCGCACGGAGGGGTTGTGGACGAAGTGTCCCGGCTGCCGCGCGACGATCTGGAAGGCCGATCTCGAAGCCAATCTGCATGTGTGTCCCAAGTGCCAGCACCACTTCAAGCTGAGCGCGCGGCAGCGGCTGGAGATGCTGCTGGAGCCGGGCTACGCGCTGATCGATGGCGGGCTGCGCTCGACCGATCCGCTGAACTTTGTGGACGTGAAGTCCTATAAACAGCGGCTGCGCAAGGCACAGGAGCAGACCGGGCTGAATGACGCGATCCTGAGCGCGGCGGGCGCGATGGGCCCGCACGGCGTGGTGCTGTGCGCCATGGAGTACGCGTTTGCAGGCGGTTCGATGGGCGCGGTGGTGGGCGAGACGATTGCCCGAGCCGTGGACCGCGCACGGGAGAATCGCAAGCCGCTGATCATCGTTGCCGTGTCCGGCGGCGCGCGTATGCAGGAGGGCATCGTGAGCCTGATGCAGATGGCCAAGATATCAACCGCGCTGGCGCAACTGGACGAGGCCAAGGTGCCGTACATCTGCGTGCTCACCGATCCGACGACCGGTGGCGTGACGGCGAGCTTCGCCATGCTGGGCGACCTGAACATCGCCGAGCCGGGCGCGCTGATCGGCTTTGCCGGGCCGCGCGTGATCGAGCAGACCATCCGGCAGAAGCTGCCCGAAGGCTTCCAGCGCTCGGAGTTTCTGCTCGAAAAAGGATTCCTCGATGCTGTCGTGCACCGGAAGGACCTGAAGAGCTACCTGATTCGCGCGCTGCAGTTCATGAAAGCGCCAGCGGCGGCGTAAACACGAACAAATGCCAGCTGAGTTCGCGATTGGTAAAGCAAACGAAATGGCCCGGCATTGATACCGGGCCATTTTCGTTTTTGTTGTGCTGGAGATCAGAATTCCAGTCGCAGCGAGAACTGCGCGACGCGTGCACCATCGGCAGCGACGGCGAACGAGCTAGGTGAGGCAACGGTGCTCGAGATCTGGCCGAAGTTCGAAGCATTGGTAACAATGTTGAGATTCAAGGGGCTGAAGTTCGGGTGGTTGAACAGGTTGAATGCATCCGCCCGGAAGAACAGATTCAGCTTGTCTTCGATGATAGGAAAGGTCTTGCCCAAGCCGGCATCAAGATAGAAAGCGCCGGGACCACGCATCAGGTTGCGTTGCCCGTATTCGATTCCGATTGGGCCACGGAAGTCTGCCAGGATCTTTTCCGCGCCCGCAGCGCCACCCGCGAAGCCATAGACGGTGTTGCTGGTGTGATCGACGTTGACCTTGGTCTTCAGTTCGCCGCGACTTGCGCCGATGAAGATGGCAGGGTCAAGGTTGTCAAACGAGGCCAAATAAGCATCGGACGCTGCGCTCATGGCCAGACCGGTGCGGTAGGAAGTGAGGCCCGACAGGTTCCACCCGCCGATGAATTCGTCGAGCACATGGGAGTCATTTGCGGCCAGAGCCTTGCCACGGCCGAAAGGCAGCTCATATTCGAAGTTCGCGGTGAGCTCCTGACGAACGTCGAAGTCCGAGTCGCCGCGGCAGGCGCGTGGCTGGAGAATGTCGCAGATGAAGTTGCTGTTGGTAAACAACGCGTTGTTATTGGCCGACACCGAAGTATTGTCGATGGAGTGCGACCAGGTGTAGTTGAACTCAGCGCGCAGGCCCTGCGACATGTTCTTGTCAACGGTTAGAAGCAAGCCATGGTAGTTGGAATTGCCCATGTTGGTCAGATAGGCATTGGTTCCGAACTGCGATGGAATACCGATGTTGTTGGGAAGGAATCCCGTGAAACCCTGAAAATAGGAGTAGTACGCGAGATAGTAGAGTGAGTCGGCGATGTCTCCCCTATTTCCGAGTTGGCCGATCATGGCAGCTACCAGATTGGTGTTGTCACCAAAACCAATCTCACTGCCGTAAGCCGGCATAACGTCTTCAAACCAGGGTTCGGGAGTGAGGTTTGCCTTGTTGGCCCGCAGATCCTTGGTGAGACCAGCAAAGGCGCCGGCCATGCTTTGTGTCGATTCACCAGTGTAATCGGGCACGTCGATCACCTGCGAAGCGTCTGCGTCCGCAAGGAGACGGCGGCCGAGACGGCCCACGTAGTTAAGCTTCAGGATCGTGTGGCCAGGCAGCTCCTGCTGCACGCCGAGAGTAAGCGCAATCGAGTATGGATCCTTGAGACTGCTGGGAATCACGAAGCTGGTTTCGCCGTCTGCCAAGCCATAGGGAGTTCCCGAAGCATCCACGTAGGGAGTGTATGGGCTGGCAACCGGCAGGGGACTCGGATTGAGGGAGTTGGGATAAGAAAGGTTCGATCCCAACCGTGTATCCGTCGCCAGGGACTCATCGATGCTCGATGATCCGAAGTTATTGGTGTTGGTGTTGAAGAACAGATACGAGATCTGATCCTGGAGGAAGTTGATGGCGTTGATGACGGTGCGGTCATAGATGATGCCTGCGCTGCCCATGATGACCGTCTTGCCATCGGTGTACGGCGTGTAAGCAAACCCTAGACGAGGAGCAAAGTCCTTGTAAGAGGGGTTGTAGAGATTGGGGCCGTGGTTTGCTTTGCCGCCAAGCTCATAGCTGTAGAACGGCAGACCCGTGTTGCTGTTGGTTGAGTCGCCGGCCTTGTCGTAGGCGATGCGGTCAGCAATGTAGGTGTTCAGCGGAATCTGCGTCGGCACGGACTCATCACCGTGCACCTCCCATGGCACCGAGTAGAGCTGGTAGCGAACACCGTAATCAAGGGTGAGATTTCTGCTGATCTTCCACGTGTCACCGAAGTAAGCCTCGGTCTCGTAGAAGCGGTAGGCACGCGGCGTGCCGGCGCCGGCAGGCAGCGCAGCACCCTTGTTGGTGTAGCTGAAGTTAGTGGAAATGGCGCCGATCACGCCGAGGGCTGTGGCAAAGAGATTGTCATAATCGTTGATCGCCACGTTGTTCGGGCCCTGATTGATGTCCGCAGGACGCACAGTTGCATCAAGGCCACCTCCCAGTGAAGCACCTTGCAGGCCGGCATCCACATAATTGAAGTCACTGATCAGGTTGCTATTGGTCTTGATGAACTTGAAGGTGCCACCCATCGTAAAGTTGTGAGAACCGTGCACCCACGTGAAGTCGTCACGCACCAGCGGAATAGGAACGCGGCGCTTCTGGCCGTCGTAATCCGTGTACGGACCGCTTAGGCCGGAGAAGCTGTACTGGTTTGCCCCGGTGGGATTGTAGTCATCGGGGAAATTGAACTTGGAGATCGTGTCGCCGTAGTAGATCTGGTTCACCTTGTTGGAGCCAATGTCCCAGGTATGGTTGACGACATACGCGTAGCTGCGATCGATGAAGGGGTGCGTGACCGGATCGGTGGGGAACTCCTGGAGCGACTCGATCGCGTTGCGGCGCGTGATGGTGAAACGGCCAGACAGCTTTTGTGTCTGCGTGAGGGTATAGTCGATCTTGCCCACATAAGTAGTGCGGTTGTCAGGTGTGGGCACGGTGAAGCGGTAGCCGGCGGTGTTTACGCCGTCGCCCTGCGAGTAGTCGAACGGACCGTTCGGGTAGCGGGAATTGATAAAGGACATCTCGTCTGCGTCAAATCCGATATGTCCCGGATCAAGGGTTGCAACATTGGCTCCAGTCAATGTGCTAATGCAGCTTGGCTGGGTGTTGATACGGCTGCTGTCGCCGCATCCGGGATCGCTGTTGATGTAGTTGAGTGTGCCGGCGCGGAATGCAGGAAGCGGCACGATGGGCTCGCCGGTGGAGGACTGCACGATGCGCGAAGCCGCCCAGTCAAAGTAGAAGAACAGCTTGTCTCTCTTGATGGGACCGCCGATGTCGCCGCCAAACTGGTTGCGGATGAGCGGTGTGCGTGGAATGCCGTTGAGATTGTTGAACCAGGTGTTGGCGACCGTAGTTGTGTCTCGGTGATACTCGTTCACGTTGCCATGGAAGCCGTTGGTGCCGCTCTTGGTGACAAGCTCAAACTGAGCGCCGCTGCCGGTTCCGAATCCTGGAGTAAGTCCGGCTACATCACCGGTGAACTGCTGCACGGAATCGACTGGAGCCGTGGCAACGATGTAGAACGTGGTGCCGGCGGCGACGTCGTTCACATCGAGACCATCGACGGTCACTTCTGACTGGTCGATGCGCGCGCCAGCGACTGCGCCCTGGTAGGAGTCGACGCCCGGCTGCTGGACGAACAGTGTGCCAATGCCTGTGGAGCGGTCATACACAGGCAACTGGTTCAACTGCTGAATGTCCATGTTGTTTCCGATCGAGGCATCGGTTGTATTCAGTGTTACCGCTTCGTTGCCTGCCGAAACCTGAACCGTCTCAATGTTGGCTCCCGGAGTCATCTTTGCGTTCTGCGTACGCGCGATTCCCACGTCCAGCGTGATGCCCGAGATCTCAACGGTAGAGAATCCGTCGCGCGTGAATGTCTCTTTGTATCCGGGGCTGGCGGGAATATTGGTGAAGTGGTACGTGCCGGAGTTGTCCGTCTTCTGGATGAAGGTCGCGCCCGTGGACGGATTGGACAGTGTGACTGCGACGCCAGGAATCACGGCGCCTGACGAATCAGAGACTACTCCGGTGAGAGACGCTGTATCCTGCGCTTTTGAGATCGTAGCGAAAAGCGCAAGGAGAGCGATGAGAGAGAGTCTGCGGATCGCGCTTCGCTGTATCAGATTTCGCATTGAATGCCTCCGAGTGGAATAGAACTGCAGGGCCCCTCGTAAAAAGCGGGGCCCGTAACGCAGCGAGTCAGCGACTCAAAGAGCAGTGAATTGGATCTTTCACCGGATTCTACCCGAAACACTGACTGACGCAGGCGCGATGTCCAAAAATCCGGTGTAGGAACGAGTATGGAATTTTCTTTGCCTTAGTGTAAAGGAGAAATTTGTAATGAAATGACCCGAAAGTTGCACAAATGGTACGCTTTCCGGGTCGGATTGCCAGAAAAAGACATTGCGCCATGGGGATGAACAAAATACCGGTAGTTGCTATCCGTGCAACGTGCGCAGACGACGAATCCCGGTACGGTGACCGGGATTCGTTTTTGCGGACGGTTGAGAGAAGCTGCTTCAGATGCGCATCGGCATCAGGACATAGCGGTACTTGTACTCGGCGTCGGGGTCTTCGGGGCGCATCTGGCCGGCGGACTGCGAGTCCTTGAACTCGAGGCGGACTTCGCCTTCGTTGTTGAGCGCCTTCAGGAAATCGATGATGTACGACGAGTTAAAGCCGACGACGATGGGGTCAGAGGAATACGGCGTGTCGATGGTGTCTTCGCTCTCGCCGGACTCGGTGGAGTTGGCGCTGATGCGCAGCTCGTTGGCTTCGAGGCGCAGGCGGATGGCGCCGGAGCGCTCGTCGGCAAACTGGGCGACGCGCTGAATGGCGCTGGAAAGCTCGCTGGAGCGGACCACGGCGGACTTGTTGTTGTCGCGCGGCATGACCGCCTCGAAGTTGGGGAACTGGCCGGAGAGCTTGCGCGAGCTGAGTGTGCGATGGCCGACGCGGAAGAAGAGCGTGTGCTCGTCGTCGGCAAACTCGAACTTTTCCGCGTCGGTGTTGGAGAGCAACTGCTGCAGCTCCTGCAGGGCCTTGCGCGGAATGAGGACACGTTTCTCGCCGCTGATGCCGTCAAGGGCTTCGCCGGGCTTCTCAACGAACGAAAGACGATGGCCATCGGTGGCAACCATGGCCAGCGATTCGGCCTTGAGGATAAGCAATGCGCCGTTGAGGGTGTAGCGCGACTCTTCGTTGGAGATGGCAAAGATAGTGCGCGTGATGAGTGTGCGGAGTGCAGGCACGGCGACACTGGTAACGGCGATGGATGGAAATTCAGGGATCTGTGGGTAGTTAGCGCGGGCCATACCCACGATCTTGGTGTTGGAACGGCCGCTGCGAATCTGCACCCAGTGGTTCTCAAGCAGCTTGATGGAGATTTCGCCGTCGGGCAGCAGCTTGATGTAGTCGTAGAGCTTGCGCGCGGGAATGGTGCAGGAGCCAGGCTTCTTGACCTTGACGGCAGCGCTGGTGCGGATGGCCTGGTCAAGATCGGTGGCAGTGATGGCGAGGTTTTCGCCTTCTGCCTCAAGCAGGAAGTTGGAGAGGATGGGGATGGTGGTTTTGCGCTCGACAACGCTCTGCGTGGCGGTGAGCTCTTTCAGCAGATCCTGGCGGCTTACGGTTATCTCCATCGCTGCCCCCTGAGCAGCCGGCTTTTCTACCTCGGTCTCGATAATCGGCATATGCCCACCCTCGCTCCGGAAGCCTGTTTTCTGCTCTGGCCTCACTCTATACCACTTTGCAGGCGCGCGAAAACGGCTGTCTTTTGTTCCTCTTGATTGTATTCATCTCTTTGTTTACGCGGGCGTGGAAAACAAGGGCGGTTTTCTGGATTCTTTGGGTTTTCGAACAGGTTGTGTCCGCGGGACCGGATTTTGGGTTCTGCCACCAGTATGGCATTGCGCCGTGCGGTGCGAGGATGAGGGTTTTGCTCTGTCTTCAAGAATAGAAAAGCTAGTCGTACCCGTAGTAAGGAAGGAAAAGTGGGAATCTGGCTAAAACAGGCGTCTGGAGCGGGTTTGCGGTATGTGCTGGTTTTCTAAAACGCGGCTGTGGAATTCAGGAGATTTGTAAAACAGGACGGAAAGCAGGGTAAATCGGCACAGGTCTTCCACGGTTCTCACAGGCGGGCAAAAAACGGGTGTGGATCGCAGATGGATTGTGTGGATAGCCGGAACTGGCGCAAGCGGGACAAGGGGTTGGAGCGGGCGGTTCATCCACAATAGGCGCGCTACGCACGGCGTGCACGGGCTGGCTGTGGGGTGTGGATTCCGGTGCGGGAATACGGGTTTTAAGCTCGTATCGTGGCGGCGTGAATGCAGGCATTGATGCGGGCCTGTGAGAAGATGGCCATGCAGCGGCACGCCTCAGGATGGTGGCGCAGGGATGGTTCCCAGGATGGTTGGTCGATTCACGATTGCGGCCGCAGTTCCAGCTTTGATGGTTTCGTTCCCAGCATTGCTCCACGCGCGGGTGCAGTCGGCTGGTGCGCCGGCAGCAGGGCCGGCGTTTGAAGTGGCGACGATCAAGCCGGTGGAGCACGATGCAAAAGCAGGCCGGTACATCGTGATGCATGGCCCGCACCGGTTCGTCGAGAAGGACTACACGCTGAAGCTGCTGATTAGCGCAGCCTACGATCTGAATCCGAAGGCGATCTCCGGCGGCCCGTCGTGGATGGACTCGGACCACTACGACATTCTGGCACTCACGCCGGGCGACACGCGGCCGAGCCACGAGCAGCAGATGGCCATGCTGCGCACTCTGCTAGCTGACCGGTTTCAACTGGCCTTTCACCGCAAGCCGAAGGAGTTTTCGATCTACGCGCTGGAGGTTGCCAGGGGCGGTCCTAAATTGGGATCGGGGCTCAAAGAGAGCACGGCGCCGGCCAGCGATCCGCCGCAACTGATCAGCACGGTGTATCCGCAAAAGCTGGTGCTGCCGGCGCGGAACGCGACAATGGCGGATTTTGTTTCGCTGCTGCAGCGGGCGGTGCTGGATCGGCCGGTAGTGGACAGGACGGGGCTCAAGGGACGCTATGACTTCGATCTCACGTGGGCGCCGGATGAGACGCAGTTTGGCGGCGAGGTTCCGGTGGCCCCGGTCGACGCGCAGAGCCCGCCGTTCTTTACGGCGATTGAGCAGCAGCTTGGGCTGAAACTGGAGGCGACGCGCGGGCCGATTGAGGCGCTGGTGGTGGACCGCGCAGAGAGGCCTTCGGCGAACTGACGCACAATCCGCGCGGCTTTTATACTGTAGATTCCATGTCCTACACGGCGGCTATTGAACAACTGAATGCCATGGCACCGGAGCTTTTTGCCAGGCCGGGGCAGCCAAGGCGGAAGTTTTCACTCAACGAGATCCGGGTGTTGCTTGGGGCGCTGGGTGATCCGCAGAAGCGGTTCCGCGCAGTGCTGATTGCGGGCACCAACGGCAAGGGATCGACGGCGGCGACGCTGGCGTCGATTTTGCAGGCGGCAGGGCTGCGCACCGGGCTCTATACGTCTCCGCACCTGGAGCGGGCCAACGAGCGGGTCCGGCTGAATGGAGCGGAGATTTCAGACGACGACTTTGCGCGGATGTACTTTCGCACGCACGACGCGGCGCAGCAGCTTGTGCTCGACGAGCGGCTGCCGCAGATGCCGAGTTACTTCGAGATTCTGACGGCGCTGGCCTTCTCGTATTTCGCGGAAGCGGGCGTGGAGATTGCGGTGCTCGAAGTGGGCATGGGCGGACGGCTGGACGCGACGAATATCGTCGAGCCGCTGCTCTCGGTGATTACCGACATCTCGCTCGACCACATGGAGTGGCTGGGCAACACGATTGGGGCGATTGCACGCGAGAAGGCCGGGATTCTGCGGCCGAATGGGACAATGGTGACGCTGCCGCAGCATCCAGAGGCGAACCAGGCGCTGGGTGAAGTGGCCACCGAGCTCGATGTGCGCGGCGTGAGCGCGGTGCCGTATATGCCGGCGGTCAATGTGGACGCTGGCGCGGGCGATGCGGTGTATATCGTGAAGGCGCTGGGAGCCGATGTGCTGGTGGATTCGCCGCTCAAGGGAGCGCATCAGCATCGCAACCTGGCACTGGCAATGGCCGCGGCGGTGGAACTGGCCGAAAAGCATGGATTTCCGGTAACGCCGGTGGCGATTGCCGAAGGGATAAGGCAGACGCGCTGGCCGGGGCGGCTGGAGCGGCTGCGCCGCGATGGCGTGGAGTGGGTTCTGGATGTAGCGCACAACCCGGCCGGCGCGTGGGCACTGCGGGCGGGACTGCGCACGATTCTGGAGGACGAGCGGCCACGGATGCTGGTGTTCAGTTGCCTGAAGGACAAGCCGGCGGCAGAGATGGCGCAGATTCTGTTTCCGCTATTCGAGCAGGTAATTCTGGCGCCGATCCATACGGCACGCGCGACAGGGATGGACGAGCTGCTGGCTGCGGCGCGGAAGACGGGAACACCGGCGATTGCGACGGAGAGCGTGCGTGAGGCGCTGCAGATTGCCGCGGAGCGCGCTGCGGGCGGGACGGTGGTGGTTTCGGGATCGGTGTACCTGGTGGGCGAGATGCGCGGGCTGCTGGTGAGGAACGAAAAATGAGACGGAAGCGACCCAATCCGGTTCCACGGTTTTACCGCTGGCGGACCAACCTGATTCAGACGCCGGTGCTGAGCGTGGTGACCGGCATCTACGGGTCGTTGGCGCTGCTTGTATCGATCTTCGATAAAAGTGGGCGGATGCAACACCGGATTGCGCAGTCGTGGGCGCGCGCCTGTGTGTGGATCTCGGGGTCGCATGTGACGGTGCGCGGCGCCGAAAGGCTGCGGATGCATCCGGTGGCTGTGTATGCGGCGAATCATACGTCGTACATGGATACGCCGGTGGTGTTTTCGTCGCTGCCGTTTCAGTTTCGCATCCTGGCCAAGAAGGAGCTGTGGCCGATTGCGTTCATCGGCTGGTATCTGAACCGGTCGGGGCAGATTCCGATCGACGTAGCCAATCCGCACGCGAGCCTGTCGAGCCTGAGCTTTGGCGTGAAGGCGCTGCGCGTGGGGATGCCGCTGTTTGTCTTCCCTGAAGGCGGGCGGACGCTGACCGGCGAGCTGCAGCCGTTTCTTTCCGGCGCGGCGTATCTTGCCATTCGTGCGCAGGTGCCGCTGGTGCCCATTGCACTGGAGGGCGTCTACGATCTGCTGCCGATTCATACCCACCACTTCTATCCCAGCGAGTTGACGCTGAGCGTAGGCGAGCCGATCGAGACCAAGGGCATGACCGTACGGCAGACCGAAGAGCTGACGGCGCGGCTGCGCGCGGCGATTGCGGAGATGCTGGAGCCGGAGAGCGCGAACAGTTTTGCGTCCAGCCAGGAGACGCCGCTGCATGCCGACGCGTGACGCGCGGCTTACACTGGTGCTATGCCTGTCCTGATTGCGATTCCCGAACCTACGAGCGCGGATGCGGAGTACAACGGCCGTGCGCTGCCGCAGTATGTGCAGGCGCTGGAGGCGGCCGGCGCGAGGGCAAGGGTGATTCCGTTGAGCGAGCCGCAAGCGCGCGTGGCCAGGATGCTGGAGGGTGTGAAGGGAGTGCTGCTGCCAGGGAGCCGGTTCGACGTGGACCCGCAGCGGTATGGCGAGGAGGCGATTCCCGCCTGTGGGCCGGCGGATGCGGCGCGCGCGGCGGTGGACGAACTGCTGCTGCAGGACGCGTTTAATCTGAAGAAGCCGATTCTTGCTATCTGCCAGGGCATACAGTCGCTCAACGTGTGGCGGAACGGAACGTTGATTCAGGATTTGAAGACCGATGTGAATCACCGGCCGGGGCGCGAGGTGATGCAGGCGCATCCGGTGCGGATCGCGCAGGGGTCGCGGCTGGCCGGCCTGCTGGTTGCGAGCAGCGAGACGGCAGGCGAGCCGGAGGCGCAGGTGAACTCGAGCCATCACCAGGCGGTGCGCGTGCCGGGGGATAATTTGCGGGTGAGCGCGGTTTCTCCGGGCGACGGCGTGATTGAGGCGGTGGAGCTGGACGCGCCGGAGCACTTTGTGATGGCGGTGCAGTGGCATCCGGAGCGAACCTACGCGGTGAGCGCGTTTTCGCGGGCGATCTTCGGGGCATTTACAGAGGCTGCCGAGGCGTGGCATCCGCCGCGGATTGAAGCGTCGGTCGCGCAGGAATGAGCGAGACGGGTACACGGCTGAACGAGCTGCTGGCCGAGGCCGGACTGACAGCGGTAGATGCTGGGACGGTCGGGCAGTTTACGGATTATATTTCGCTTATTCTTCGCTGGAATGCGCGTACGAATTTGACCGCAATCCGCGGCGAAGACGGCATATTGTCCAAACATATTGTTGAATCGATTGCGCTTGCCCGGTTACTTCCGATTCAGATCGGTACCTTGCTGGATTTTGGGTCAGGTGCGGGACTGCCGGGGATTCCGATTGCGCTATGCCGGCCGGAGATTGCGGTGACTCTGGCGGAGTCGCAAGGTAAGAAGGCTGCGTTTCTGCGCGAGGCGATGCGGGTGCTGGGGCTTTCAATTAGGGTGCATGGCGGACGGGCGGAGACGCTGACTGAACGGTTCGGTTGCGTGGCGATGCGCGCCGTGGACCAGATGGCGGAGGCCGTAACGGTTGCTACGAGCCTGGTGAGGCCCGGCGGGTGGCTGGCGCTGATGACTACGGACGGCGAGTTGGACAGGCTGAAGGCCGCTGCGGGCACCGGGTTTGCCTGGGAGATTCCGGCAGTGCTACCGGGCGGCGAAAAGCGACTGACGGCCCTGGGGCGGCGAACGGGTTAAAGCACCTTCCTCTATTCATCAAGAGATCTGGACCAGGACGGCGCTCAGAGAGGGCGCATGCCGCCGGTGGCAGTGAGATCAGGACTGCTGACGCTGGTGGTGAGCTGGTGGAGTTGGATGCCGAGATCGAGGTTGGATGAGGTCCTTGTTGTTGACGATCGGGTTGAGTTCGCTGGACGAGTTTTTGAAGGCGTAGGCGGCGTTGAGGCTGCCGGCGCTGAGATGAGAGTTGCTGTAAGCGGGCTTTCCGTAGCTGGCAAGGGCGAAAAGAGGGAAAGGAAGAGAGCGGGAAGCCCAGGCGTTTTTTCGTCGCGATTATTGCTGATCCTTGTATTGCTCCGGCCTGGTGAGACGCGGCGGGTGGCTGGAAATGAGGTTTTTGAGAGGAGTAGCCGCACAGTGTTCCACGTGGAACAATCCGCAATGGAACAAGCGTGAAGGCCGGCATGTCCCACGTGGAACATGCCGGCCCAATCGAGCGAGTTTTCCACTGCGGCGGTATTTTCAAGGATCAAAAGCACCTTCGGGGAGATTTCCTTCAACACTCGTCTCTTCAACGATTTACATGGTGAGGCAGGAAGGTCGCAAAAGAGGCTTTCCACAGGTTGGGCGAGTTCTCCACAGTCGATCCGGCTACCTCAGAAGCGCCACTTCCCTTTAGTCTGGAATGCCATGGGCAAGATACTCGGCGTGGTCAATCAGAAGGGCGGGGTGGGCAAGACAACCACGGCGATCAACCTGGCGGCGTGCCTGGCGCTGGAGGGGCTCAAAATCCTGCTGGTGGACTGTGATCCACAGGCGAATGCTTCTTCCGGGTTGGGGTTCCAGCGGGACGATAACCGTCACTCCATTTATGACGTGCTGGTGGGCAACTCGGCAGCCGAACAGGTGATTCTGCCCACCGAGATCGAAACGCTGAAGGTTCTGCCGGGCTCGAAGAATCTGACGGGAGCCAATATTGAGTTGGCCGCGGCGGAAGATCGCGCGATGAGACTGCGGCAGGCGCTGGAGCCGGTGAAAGGGGGGTACGATCTGGTGGTTCTGGATTGCCCTCCGGCGCTGGACCTGCTGACGCTGAACGTTCTGACGGCCGCGCAGATACTGATTGTTCCCTTGCAGGCCGAGTATTTTGCCCTGGAGGGAATCTCGGAGCTGATCTCGACGCTGGAGCGGGTGCGGTCTTCGTTCAATCCGGTGCTGACGATTGAGGGTGTGCTGCTGACGATGTACGACGACCGGACGAACCTGGCGCAGCAGGTGACCGAGACACTGCGCGAGTATTTCAAGGAGCGGCTGTACAAGACAGTGATTCCGCGCAATGTACGACTGGCGGAGGCACCGAGCCACGGCAAGCCGGTGGCGCTTTATGATTCGCGTTCGCGCGGGACGGAGGCGTACTTCGAGCTGGCCGGGGAGTTCCTGGCGCGGAATCAGATGGAGAGCCCGCGCGGGGCGGAGCGCAGGGCTGCACTGGCGGCGGCAAAACAGTCGCCGGCGCGGGTCCGCTTCTGGCCTTATTCGTGATGCGGATCTTGCGCACATGAAGAGCGCGCACTTTGAATTTCCTTTGAGCTGTAGAACTGCCTTGGCCTGGATCGAGGATGGAGCCATGAGTATCGCTGCAACTGACACAAAACGGCGCGCGCTGGGCAAGGGACTGGACTCTCTGCTGGGGGCGCGCGTGCCGACGCCTGCCGCACCTGCCGTTGAACAGGAGGGCGGAAAGCCGCGAGAGATTCCGCTGGAGCAGATCGATCGCAACCCCTTTCAGACCCGGACGCAGATTGGCGAGGAGCAGTTGGCCGAGTTGGCAGAGTCGATCAAGGCGAATGGGGTGGTACAGCCAGTCCTGGTGCGGCCGCTGGCGAACGGGCGGTTCCAGTTGATTGCCGGCGAGCGGCGCTGGCGGGCGTCGCAACTGGCGGACAAGAAGACGATTCCTGCGATTCTGCGCCAGGTTTCGGACGAACAGGCGATGGAGATAACCATCGTCGAGAACCTGCAGCGGGCAGACCTGAACCCGATGGAGCAGGCGCGGGCCTTCGAGAGGCTGTCGCGCGAGTTCCACATGACGCAGGAGCAGATGGCTCAGCGGACGGGCAAAGACCGTGCGACGGTGGCCAACTTTCTGCGGCTGCTGAAGCTGCCCAGCGGGGTGCAGGGACGGGTGGAGTCGGGGGAGCTGAGCTTTGGGCACGCACGGGCGCTGCTGGCCTTTGAACACGCCGAGGAGATGGAAAAAGTGGCGCAGCGGGCAATCCACCTTTCGCTTTCTGTTCGCCAACTGGAGAGCTATGTGCAAGGGCTGCTGCATCCGGAGCGCAAGGAGAAGAAGGAGCCCAAGCCGGAGCTGCCGATCGATCCGAATGTGAAGGAGGCGCAGGACCGGCTGCAGCGTGCGCTGGGGCTGCGGGTGACGATCGAGGACAGCAACGGACGCGGGCGGGTGATTATCGAGTATGCGCGGCTGGAAGACTTTGATACGCTGATGGAGCAAATCGCCGGCAAGTGATGCATGGCTTGCTCCTTTGAGGAATCTGCCCTTTCCAAGCTCTTACCTTGCCCAGATAGATTTTTGAACAGGTTGTGAGAAAAAAGAATCAGAGAATCTGATTTTAAAAATCTGATAATCTGATCTGCGTGCGAAGCATTTCCATTAGTGTGACAGATGCATCGCGGAACTTTGCCGATTGCATCAACCGGACACGGTATCAGGGAACTACCTTTATTTTGCACAAGAACGGCATTCCAGTTGCGCGGATTGCCCCGGTTGAGCGTAATGCGAAGAGCGCGAGTGAATTGGGGACTGAGGCCGCAAGCGCCGAAGTCGAGCGGCAGCAGCCTCTTGAGCAAACGCAGACGTCCTATCTTCCGGATATCTGGTAGCGCGCAGTGACCTCCAATTCGGTGGGTGGGGCGACGGAGCTGACGGCCGGATCGTAGTACTCGTAGACCTTCGACGCGAATGTCTTTGCGCGGATGGGGTATTTGGCGCGCAGGCGGAAGTGGATTTCGGTCTGGCTGCCGGGTGCCAGCACGTTGAAGTAGAGGATGGCCTGCGTGGCGGTGAGGCTGAACTTTTCCAGGCGGCCGGTCTGCGCGCCGGCAGTTCTGGCGACGTAGTCTTGCAGATCCTCGCTCAACAGGTCGAAGCCGGGAGGGATGCCGAGGTCGACCATGACCATATTGGCTGTGTCCTTGAGGTTGTTGCGGATGGTGGCCGTGGCGGTGACGATGTCGTTCTGCGCGAGCCTGGTACGGTCATAGGCTACATCGATCGAAAGCGGCTCGACGGATGGCTTCGATTCCCAGGGCAGGAAGTAACGGCCAACGACCTGGTAGGCGAGCGAGCCGATTCCGGTGAAGTGGATTTGAATGCTGTTCGGCTTGCCGGGATCGACGCCGCTCAGCACGAACTGGTGGAAGAGATCGTTGTTGTCGGGAGTGAGTTCCAGCTTTTCTGCGGTGTTGCTATTGAGGGCGATCACGACGGCGCCGCGGACATCGGCTGAGCCTTCCGCGGAGGCCATGAGCAGTGCGCGCAAGGCCAGGATGGTGGTCTGCGTGGTTCCCCATGTGCCGGAGGCTTCTTTTTTCGAGACGATGTAGGCGAGAGCTTTGCGGGCGATCTCGGGCGACTGATGGGCCTTGAGCAGAGCCTGCACGGCAAGGCCGGTGGTTTCGATGGCTGCGCTCTCGCCGGTGGAGTAAACGCCGGTTTCAGGCGCGGTCCACCAGATCAGGTCGTCTTTTTCCTGGCGCGCATCGAGGAGCATTTGCATGACCTGGTGAGTAAAGGCATCGTCTTTGTCGTGCTCGACGGCGAAGTTGGCGAGCACGGCGAGGGTGTAGGCGTCGGGCTTGCCGCTGCCCTGCATCGCATCGGCGCGCGCGGCGAGAAACTGCGCAGCTTTTTCGAGCACGGGACCGCGGTAGCCGGTGTCTTCAAGGGCCCAGGCGATGTAAGCGGTGATGCGCACCAGATCGGAGTTGTAGCGGTTGGTTGCGCCTTCATTGATGAACGAGGTGTCGGGCTTCCAGCTCCCGTCAGGCTGCTGCTGCGCGATGAGCCACGCGCGGGTGCGCTCGATCAAGCGCGGGTCTATCTCGTAGACCTTCGCCATGTCGCTGAACTCCATGAGGCCGTAGGCGGTGAGAATCTTGTTGGCGGGCGGGTTGCCGAACCAGGAGAAGCCGCCACCGGGAACCTCGAAGGTGAGCAGGCGCTGATAGCCGGTGGCGATATAGCCCTCGGCCTTGGCGTGGATTTCAGGTGTGAGCTTGTTGGTACGCTTCATGTAGTCGAGTGCGAGAACGTCGGGGTAGGTGCTGGAAGAGGTCTGCTCGAAGCAGCCGAAGGGCATGCGGAGCAAGCTGTCCATGCCTTCGACGACCTGGCTCAACGGGCCGGGGTAGATGCGAACGAGAATCTTGCTGGCCTCGGGGATGGATTCGGCGGGGAAGGCGATGGCGTGCTCGGCGGATTGATTGTCTGGGGCGCCAACGCTCGCTCCATCGAGATGGCCGTTAAAGACCGTGTCCTGCTCGCGGCCGTTGGGGACGACTTCGATTTCGCGGACGACGATGTCGCGGCGCTCAGTAGTACCGTTCATGTGCGCGGAGAGCGTGAGCTTGAATTTGCCGATGCGTTTGGCTTCGAGCGTGAAGTGCGCGCCGCCCACCTGGCCGGCATCGACGGTGAGATTTTTGGTAGCGTCGTCTTCGAGCGAGTACCAGTCTTCGGGTTGGAGTTTTAGCTCCACGCTGCCGTTTGCGCCGGTGTAGTTGTAGACGGCGACGGGGATGGTGACGCGGTCGCCCTGGGTGAGCGTGACGGGGAGATCGAGGTCGGCGAAGAAGTCCTGGAAGACTTTGAGCGAGGATGTGGCCGAGCCGAGCGCGCCGTTGACGGTGGAGGCGAGCATGGCCATGCGCCAGGTGGTGATGGAGTCGGCGATGGGAATCTCGATGCTGGCTTCGCCGTTGCGGTCGGTGATGATCTCGGGATTGACGTAGAGTGCTTCAGGGAAGTACGAGCGGACGTGCGGCTCGGCTGCAACGGAGTCGAGTGCGCCGTTCGCCGCAGAGGGGCTTTTCAGTTCCTGGCGCAGGGCCTTTTGCTCGACGAATCGGTCGCGGCCGGCAATCCCTATGCCCACGCCAGCAATGGGAGCGGCCATTGGCATATTTGTCATTTCTGTTGCGAACACGGCCAGCTGCGCAGCGACTACGTTGACGGTTTGAGTAACAGCGCCCACATCGAGCACTGCGTGGATGACGGCGCGGTCGCGTGGCCTGAGATCGAAGGCGCATGTTGTTATCTGGAAGCCGGGCGATTCGATGCGGACTTCATAGTGGCCCACGGAAAGGCCGGCGAAGGAAAAGTTGCCGGCGGCATCGGCCTTAGTGGTGCGCGGGTTTGGCTCGGCTGTGCGCACGGTGACGGTTGCGCCGGGAATGACGGCGCCGGTTCGATCGGTAACAGCGCCGGCAATGGCGGCAAGGCCGTTGAGCGGGCCACGATTGTGCTCGATGGTGACGCCGGTGATGGTTTCGTAGGAATTGTTCACGCGAATCTGGGCGCGGGCCTGGATCGTTGCGGAGAGATCGTCACCTGTGCCGAACTGGCGGTCGGCTCCGGCGCTGCGGATGCGGTAATACTTCTCAGGACCGCGATACCAACCGATGGATTCGAGCTGCAGGGCAGTTCCCCACGCGTCCTGAAACTGCGCCGGCTGCGCTTTGGCTAGCTCGGCGAAGATACACGGCAGGTCTTCGTGGTGCGCGGATGTTTCATAGGCAGTGCTTAACGCTGCTGCGAGCTGGTTGATCTGCTCGCGAAAGGCTTTTTGATAGCGCTCGCGGAACTCCTGTGCTTTGGCCTGCGGCAGGGTGCGGCCGAACTCGGTGTCGAGCTTGTTGGGGTTGGCCATCTCCATGCTGGCGAAGAGCGCGTGGGCGTCGACGTCGTGAATCCGCGCACTTTCTTCGACGGGCTGGATGACGTCATTCATGGAGAGCGAGTGAATCTCATAGCGTGGCTTCATGAGTTCCTGCTCGAGATAGAAGAAGACCTTGGCGAAGCCCGGCTGCTTTTCAGCGAGCGCGAAGACAGCTTCGTCCACAACCTGCAGGCCGATGGCGGCGTGGACAACTTCGCCGTTTGCGCCGGTGACGCGGAAGCGGATGCGGGCCTCGGCGCCGGGTTTGTAAACGGACGCGTCGGCGGTGGCGTCGATATGCAGCTCGCCGGCGGGCTGGACGAAGACGAGGCGGCGGTCGGCGATGGCCTGCGCGTCACGGCCGAAGCGGTAGGCGTCGATTTCGAGGGTGCCGGCCATCTCCGGCGTGATGTCGAAGTCGAGGGACGCCTGGCCGTTGTGGACATCGACATCGCGGGTAAGGATGGTCTGGCCATTGCCGACGACGTCAATGTACGCGGAGCCGCCAGGCGCGGTGGAGAGAAGATCGAGATGCATGCGGTCGCCCGCTTTGTAGACGGCGCGGTCGGTGCGCAGCAGGACCTGGTCAGAACCATCGCGCGGCTGGAGCGGCACGGTGGCTGTGGCGCGGTTGCCGTGCCCGTCTTCGGCGTCGATGCCCAGGTCTACGGCTTCGGCGCGCGGTGTGAAGCGGATGACGCCGACGCCGCTTGCGTCGGTGGCGATCTTCTGGTCGCGCGCGCCGGGAATGCGCACGGTGAGATTAGCCTCGGCGGGCGAGCCGTCAGGATACGAAGCGAGAAGATAGACCTGGTTTTCGAGGCCGGGGATGAGCGTGCCGCTTTCAGGGATTGCGGTGACCAGCATGGAAGACTGGCTGACGGTGATGGGCTCGCCGCGGGTTTCAGCGTGACCGGAGGCGTCTTTGACGGTGGCCTCGATGAGCACCGGGGCTGTGCCGTTGTGGAGCGGGCGGCCGGCGAAGTAGGCGGGCAGCTTGAGGTCGAAGCGATAGGCGCCGTCTTTGCCGGTTGCGCCGTGCGTAGGGATGGATTCGATCTGCTCAACGTCCATGCTGGAGACTTTGATCTCGACCTGCGCGTTGGCGACGGGCTCGCCAAAGAAGTAGTTGGCGTGGATGACGCCGGTGACGTGGTCGCCGGGGCGATAGTCGCGGCGGGGCTTGCCGTTCTGCTCCGCAAAGTCGATGCTGACCTTGAATTTGGGAAGCACGTAGCGGTCGACGTTGAGGGCGATCTCGGCGGAGTTGGAAGGCTCGCTGGGTTTGCTTATGAGCGCGCGCAGATGATACGCGCCCAGGTTCACTTCGTCGGCGAGGGTGAACTCGGCGGAAGCGATGCCGAAGTTATCGGCAGCCGTGATTTTCTTGAAGACCTTGTTGCCGCGCGAGTCTTCGATTTCGAAGGTGAGCGGGCCGGGAGCAGCGTGATGGCTGGCGCGGTCGAGCACGAGCGCGCGGATGTGGATGGTCTGGCCCGGCTGGTAGATGGGCTTTTCAGTGGTGAGCAGGATGGAGACTTTGCCTTCGAGGCGGATGGTCTGCTCGAACTCGGCTGAGCCGATGGTTGTCACTGCAATGAAATGGAGCTGATAATTGCCTGCAAGCCCGGCGGGAAAGCGGAATTGCGCGTCGACGGCACCGCGGCGGTTGACGCGGCCGGCAAAGAGGGTGCGTGTGGGTTCGCCATGTGCAAGCAGTTCAATGCGGATGGAGTTTTCGCCGGCGAGGACGTGGTTCTCCGAGTCGCTGACCAGCAGGCGAACGGCTGCCTGGCTGCCGGCAAGATAAGCGCTCTGTCCAAGGATGTGAATGACGGGGCGGCGAAGGATCTCGGAGACGGAACGAATCTGCTGGATGGCGGGAATCTGCTCGCCTGCATAGAAGTATCGATAGAGGATGCGCTCCCAGACGAGATCGTCGAAGGGAACGGGCTCAGCGGGCGTGAGGTCAACATTCCATGCGCCGCCACCGGCTGCGGCCTGGACATCGCGCTCGGCGCGGCCCAGGACCTTGTCTTCAGGATTGAGCAGCTCGACGGTCAGCTTTCCCGGTCCGGCGTGAACGGCATGATATGGGATGGTGAGCGAAAGCCGGCTGCGCGCATAGATGGCGGAGATGGATTCCGCGCGGGCTCGCTGCGGCGAGCGAGCCCAACTGCAAGCAGGCAGCAGGAAAACGGCCAGCGCGGCAAAGACGGCAAAGGAAAGGCGGGACGAACCGGGTTTCATACGCACTCCTGTCAGGTAATCGCGCGTGGACGCTGCGATTGTCCTCGTTCTGCAGGTAGAACGGGCGGCTCAGACAAACTTGCAGGAAAAAACGCGGCTTTGTTTTTCAGACGAGCCGGCAGGCAAGACACGCGCACGAGCAGAAAAGCCAGCTTCGCTGCAAATACGCGCATTCTCGCTGCATCCCTGCATGGATCTGCAGGATATCCATGTAAAATCGTTTGCGTAGATCATTCCACGCATTTCACTGCTCCCAGATTGCCGAGACTCTGAACAGCCATGAAGGATTCCGAAGGCGAGAAGAAACACAAGGAAAGCACCAGGCCAGCGCATCAGACCACCAGCCTGAAACAACTGGCAGCGCATCTTGGCTTGAACCCCGCCACGGTTTCCGTGGTGCTGAACGACGTGCCGGGGCGGTCGATTCCGCAGGCCACGCGGGACCGCATCAAGGCCGCAGCCAAGGCGCTCAACTACCAGCCCAACCTGCTGGCGCGGTCCCTGCGTAGCCGGCGGACGCTGACCATCGGGATCCTGGTGCCGGAGCTGGGCGAAGGGTATCACACGCAGGTGATGAGCGGCATCGGCGATCAGCTCATCAAGGCGGGTTATTTCTATTTCACAGCGCATCACCGGCACAAGCGCAACCTGGTGGAAGAGTACACGCGCCTGCTGATCGGGCGCGGGGCACAGGGCATCATCGCGATTGACACGCTGCTGGAGCACCCGATTGGCATTCCGGTGGTGGCTGTGGCCGGGCACCGGCACATTGAGGGCGTAACCAATGTGCTGCTCGATCACGCGCGCGCGGCCGAGCTTACGCTCAACCATCTGCATTCGCTTGGACACAGGAAGATCGCTTTCATGCGCGGCCAGCCTTTCAGCTCCGACTCGGACGAGCGCTGGAAGAGCCTGATGGCTGCTGCGGAGCGGCTGGGCATCGAGATCAGGCCGGAGCTGGTGGTGAGCCTGGAACGGGATTCGACTTCGCCGGAGCTTGGCTATCCGGTAGTGCAACAACTGCTGGCGGCAAAAGAACCGTTTACAGCGATCGTCGCCTTCAACGACATCTCGGCGATTGGCGCGATCCGCGCGCTGCGGGATATGAACCTGCGCGTGCCGGAAGATGTATCGGTGATCGGCTTTGACGACATCAAGGCGGCAGCATTCACGCTGCCGCGGCTGACGACGATCAACCAGCCGCTCGAAGAGATCGGGCGCATCGCCACGCAGAGCCTGCTGAACCGCATTCACAACACGGTGCCGCCACAGGAGGAGATCACCGTGGAACCGGAGCTGATTGTGCGCGAGTCGACCGGGCCGGTGAAGAGCTAGGGTTAACGGACCCTAAGGAAACTGCAGATCAGGGTTGAGCAGGAGCGGAGAGCGCGGACGTGTTTGTGCGCCGCACGGCGACGAACTGCAGAAGAGCCATGGCCAGGGCCGCTGCACAGGGCGCAAGCAGGCCGAAGCGCAGCGAGTGGAAGCGTGAAGAGAGCAGCCCGGTGAGCCAGGGAAAGACGGCCGCTCCCACGCCGCCCACGGCGAAGATCCACCCACGCGCGGAGTGCTCGAGCATGAACGCGAGCAGCAAAGGATAAAGCGGGCCGATGCAGATGCCAGCGAGCACGGCGACGGCGAGAATGGCCGAGGGGTGAGGTGCGGCGATAAGCGCGGCCACGGAGACGAGAATTCCGCAAATGGTGGCGTGAAGCGTTGCGCGGCGGCCGATGGCGCGGAGCAGGCGGGTGGAAAACGCAAGCCGGCTGAGCATTTCTCCAAACCAGAAGAGCGATGTGGCCAGCGCGGCGCCGGCTAGGCTGCGCAGACCGGCGCGATGTGAGTAGGTTGTGAGCCAGCCGCTCAGCGCCGCTTCAATCCCCACCGAGCACATGGCCAGGATCACCAGGAACAACAAGGCCCGGACAGCGGCGGATGCGGTGCTTTGCGGCGCAGGGTTTTGCGCGCAGCGGGGCTGGGGACGTTCCGCCAATGCGACCCAGACAAGAAGCAGCAGAAAAAGAGCCAGCAGGATGAGGAAGAGAATGTGGACGTCATGGCCGTGGAGAAAGGGAAGAAAGAGCACGGGCCCGGCCGTAGCGCCTACTGACCAGATGAAGTTCAGCCCTTCGAGCCTGGCGGCGCTTTCGCTGCCGCTGCGGTCGGTGATGAGCAGGCTGGTTGCGGTCATGGCCATGCCCAGGCCGAGACCGTAGAAAAAGAATGCAGCGAACGGCGCGCGCGATGCTGAAACGGCAATTGCCGCCATGGACAGGACCAGCAGGCCATAGCCGGCGACGAGAGAGCGCACGCGGTTGAGGCCGGTGAAGACCGCGCCGAGCGCCGATCCGAGGAACTGGAGAAAAAGAAGCAGGCCTGCCGTCTCGTCTTTGAGTGACCAGCGCTGCGAGAGCACGGGCAGAAGCACGCCGAGCATGACGGTGCCGGCGCCGGTGAGGCTGAAGCCGAGGCTCAATAGAATGCCAGAGAGAGCTTGCCGCGCGGGAGTAAGTGGCGAGTTGGAGATGCGCTCTTGCATACGATGCCTGGTGATTGGCTGATGTTGTGAGCGCGCGCGATCTGCGCCAGCATTGACTTGCTGCTACCAGACGTACGTTCCCACTGACTCTGAGGGCATGGTGGTTTTGACAGATTGGCCATGGTACTTGATCTCAAAAGTTTTGGGGAAGTTGCCGGTGTTGGCGACGACAAGGACAACCTTGCCCGCGGGCGTGAGAAAGGCTGCGGTCGAAAGCTGCTCGAGCTCGCTGGAGCCGATGTGGATGGAGCCGGGACGCACGAATTTGGAGAAGTGCGCCAAGGTGTAGTAGGCCACGTTGAGCGTTGCGTTGTCGCCGTCGAGCGTGATGGCGCCGAAGCAGCCGGTGCAGCCGCCGTTGTTGGTGTGTGGGCCGGCATGAGGATCGGCGGCAAGATTCCAGAGCAGCACGTTGCGGCTCCAGTTGCGGGTGGCGCCGATAAGCACGCGGCTCACCGGCTCGGCGATGTCGATGCTGGACGAGTGCGGCCGCTCCGTGATCGACTGTTCGGTCAGATAGAGATTCTTGTTCGGATACTGGTTGTGCACATCGGTGAGCGTGCTGCTGTCGCCGCCATAGAGATGAAATGCGGTGCCGATGGCGTATTTGCCAGCTACCGGGTCAGCGAGGATGGACAGCGGATAGGAAGGGACATCGGGATTGTGATCGTACAACTGGATCTCAGTCTTGATCCCGGCGGCAGCGAAGGCCGGGCCGAGATACTTGCCGATGAACGCATCTTCTTCCGGCGCGAAGACCACCATGCTGGGCGTGTTCTTGGGGTTGAGCGGCTCGTTCTCGACCGTGATGGCGGTGATAGGGATGCCTTCGGCCTGCATGCCCTGGACGTATCTCACGAGGTACTGCGCGTAAGCGCCGTAGGACTCGGGCTTGAGCTCGCCACCCCTCACGCCGTCGTTGGTCTTCATCCATGCGGGCGCGGACCACGGAGAGCCGAGGATTTTGATCTGCGGATCGATGGCAAGAATTTCTTTGAGCACGGGAATGACGTCAGCGCGGTCGGGCGCGAGGCTGAAGTTTTTGAGCCCGGGATCCGCCTGGCCGGCGGGCATGTCGTCATAAGAGTAGGCGTGGTCATTCATGTCAGACGAGCCAATGCTCACGCGGATGTAGCTGGCGCCGATGCCGTCGCCTTGCGGCGAGAAGATCTGCTTGAGCAACGCGGTTCGCTTTTCCGGCGACATGCGCATGAGCAGTTGCGCGCTGCCGCCTGTGACGGCGAAGCCGAAGCCCTCGATGGACTGGAACTGCTGCATATCGTTGACGGTGACGGCGGGAATCGCCTCGGTGGAGGCAGTGAAATGGAGCGGC
>JASHPJ010000059.1 GCA_030038195.1 Acidobacteriaceae bacterium | reverse complement strand
GCTCGGTACTCTGCCGGCGACGTCGCTCCATGATTTTGCGCTTCAGGCTGGGCGGTGCCGGACGCCGCTCGAGCACGGTGCGCAACTCGCGTTCCAGGTCATTCATGGGCTCGGGCATCGGCTCATGTTCCACGCATGTACTCCTTCAACTGGGTTGCAGCCTTGGCTCGCAGCAGCTTCAGCCCGCGCTGCAGGTTACTCTTCACCGTAGCCAGCGGCGCGTCCAGCGCAGCGGCAATCTCGTCCGGCGAAAGGCCTTCCTGGTAGCGCAACAGCAGTGCTGCGCGCTGCGGGCCGGGCAGCGTCAGCAACAATCTCTCCAGCCGCGCGCCCAGCGGCGAGTTGTGCTCCTCTTCCGCCGCGGCGTGATTGTCGTTCATCTCCACCCACAGGTCCATGCCGCGCACCTTGTTGCGGCGCAGGGCATCGGCCGCACGGCTCATGGTTACGCGCCGCAGCCAGAACTGCGCGTGGAGCGGATTTTTGATCTTCCCCAGATTCTTGTCCAAAGCCAGAAAAGTATCCTGTGCGATCTCTTCGGCCAGCCCGCGGTCGCCGGTCATGCGCACCGCGAGCGAAAAGACCATTGACTGGTGCTCGTCGACGAGTTGTGCGAAGTCAGGCTGCCAGTCGCGGGCCATCGTGGATCGCTTCTACCTTCTAATCCGCAGAAGAGCGCGGCTTGGGATGCAGAGATTTACGAGAACCGGAAAGAAAAAGTTCTGTACGTGGGGAAAGCGCAAACCGCGTGCAAGGAAACCTGGGAAAGAATCGGCGATGCCCTGCACTGTTCCTGTGTGCGCAGGCTGATTCTCCTGGTTGGACTCCTGTCTGTTACGTTCGGTAGCATTCAGGTGCAGCGGCAGTTTCAACGTTCTTGTCTTGTTCCGAAGAGTTTTTAAACAGGTTCTGAGTCTTCCAATTCGGGCTCGGCGCGCTTTGTTACCTCCACCGGCCTGGCTTTTCCATGATCCAGCTCAAAGTCCGGAACGCTGTTAAAGGCGATACGCGTGGGCGCGGCTTTGAAGGCTGTCAGCATGGTTGCCGGGGCCAGCGTGCTCATGCCGTACTTGTTGTTCAGCCCATCCATGGCCGCCAGCAGGCGGGTGCGGCTCTGCGTGTCTTCGAGCGCATCGAAGAGGTTGAGCGAGTGCAGCCGGTCGGGGACCAGGCCGGTGAGGTGCACGCCGATGAAGTACGGCTGGTCAAAGTTGGCTCCTGCAGGCCCGGCTCCGGTGGGCCGCGACTCCCACAGGCAGCGCAGCGCAGCGATGAGCGTGGGGTTGTCCTGACACTCGCTCAGCCGCAGCTCGCCGTGCCATCCGCGCGCGGGCACGCCGAAGCTGCTCACCGGCATCGCCAGTGAGGAGTCGTCGCCTCCATAGCTGGCCGGTCCCTTGCGCGCACGCGGAACGTGGAAGCCGACGGCCAGCCCGATGCCGCTGGCCCACAGTCCCTTGGCGCGCAGGCGCATGGCACCCTTGTGCAGCAGCTTGTGGGCCACGGCCCAGGCCTTTTCCGGCGTGCGCATCTCCGGCGCAAGCACATGCTGGTGGCTGATCGATTTCTGCTCTTCGATCTCCTTGAGGTCGAAGTCCTGGCCGCGCAGCCAGTGCCACAGCCGCTCTCCCCACACCGAGCCCCAGAGCTGGCCGGCCTGTTCGCAGTCCAGCGCCAGCAGATCGTCTATGCCGCGGATGCCTTTTTCATGGAGCCGCTTTTCGGTGCGTGAGCCGATGCCGGGCAGGTCGCGCAGGGTGAGCGTCCTGAGTGCCTCAGGCAGAATGTCGAGCGTGAGCGCCACCAGCCCGTCGGGCTTCTGCATATCGCTGGCCACTTTGGCCAGGTAGCGATTCGTGGCTAGCCCCACCGAGCTGTGCAGGTGCCGGCCCACGCGCTCCCGGATGCACTGCTTCACGCGCATTCCCAGCTCCAGCGCGGCCAGCAGCGGCCGCTCGCGACCCATCAGCCGGCAGGCCATCTCGTCCACCGAGAGAATGACCGTTACCGGAACGCAGCTCGACACGGCCTCCACAATGCGGTGGTGATACTCGGTGTAAAGCTCGTGCCGGCCTTCGACGAGGATGAGGTCCGGGCACATCCGCTTCGCGTCGGCCACAATGGTTCCCGTCTTGACGCCAAAAGCCTTGGCTTCATAACTGGCGGCGATGCAGCAGGTGGTGTCCGTCTCCACCGGAACCACGGCCACCGGCTTGCCGCGCAGCTCCGGCCGCACCTCCTGCTCGACAGAGGCAAAGTAAGAGTTCAGGTCGACGAAGAGCCAGTTCACGAAAGGCTCCGCCAGCGGCTCCGGCGGGGCGTACATGGTGGTCCCGGCGAGAGTGCGGAGCGGCTCCGGCAGCCTTTCTGCGCCGGTAATCGCCGCGGGATTGGGCACAGCACCCATACTTGCAATTATTTTCGCCTTATATTCTCCCACATGCAAGCAAAAAACAGCCGGTTCCAGCAAAAATCAATCTTTCGCCCCAAGCGTCCATCCTCAAATAGTCTGGGATTCCGCCGGGAAATCAGGGTATTATGCTTCTACAGAAGATTCCCGGATCTGGCTGCTTGCTATGCATGGCTTGATGCATTGGTTTGGAGTAAATGGAAATATCCTCGCCGTACTGATCACAGTCGGCGTGGCCGTCCTGCTTGTCTGCTGCCTCGAATGCTCCAAATGCGGCTGTCGCGAGAAGGATGATCTGTTCAAACGCCGCGGAGTCTAGTTGTCCCAGAAGTTCATATCATAAAGTTGGCATCCCAAACCGCAGGTTCCGCCACGGCGGGTCTTCGACCTTCGACTCGTCGCCGCGGCGACTCGCTCAGGATGACAGCAATATTTATGCCATGAACTTCAGAGACAGGACACTACAGCAGTTTTCCAGTTGCTGTAAGGGAGGTCACTGCTCTCCAGCGCCTTTTTCCTTAAGAAAAAGGCGCCTTACACGCTGATGGCTAGGCCACGTGAACTGGAAAACTGCTCTAATTAAGTTCTCCCTCCTCACTGCACGGGCGGCTTCAGGTACGTTTCAAACTGCGCCAGAATGCGGGTGAACAGGTATGTCCGCACGTCGGCACCGGAGATTGAGTGCGTCTTGCGCGGGTAAATCTGCAGGTCGTAGGGAAGGCCCGCCTGAATCAACTGCTGCACAAACTGCACCGTATTCTCAAGGTGCACATTGTCGTCGCCGGTTCCGTGCACCAGCAGCAGATGTCCCTTCAGTTGCGCCGCAGAGCTCACCACCGAGAACGTCTTATAGAGATCTTCATTGTCGGCGGGCAATCCCAGGTACCGTTCGGTATAGATCGAGTCATAATCCCGCCAGTCGGTAACCGGAGCGATCGAGACGCCGGCGCGAAAACGGTCCGAGTGGGTCATGGCGTAAAGCGTGAAGGTCCCACCCCAGCTCCATCCCCACCAGCCCAGCCGTTTCGGGTCAAGCTGTGGATACCTGGCCAGCACGGCGTCCACTACCGTCAACTGGTCTTCGAGCTGCACGGGCCCAAAGTTGTGATACGCCGCCTGCGCAAACGCCCGGCCGCGCATTCCCGTGCCGCGATTGTCGGCGTGGAGCACCGCGAATCCGTGCTCGGCCAGCAGCTCGTCAAACAGCAGATCGTCCTTCCAGCGATTGGCGACCTCCTGCGGTCCCGGTCCGCCATAAGGATTCACGATCAGGGGTACGCTGGCTGGATCGCTGGCGCCCTTCGGCAGCAACAGCGTGGCGTAAAGCGTTGTACCGTCGTGGGCCTTCACTTCCAGTTGCTCCGGTGCGCGCAGGCCATAGGGCTCGAGCGCGTGCGTCTGCCAGAACAGGCTGCAATTGCCCGCCGCGGCGCACAGCCGCAGCGTGGTCGGATGCAGACGATCAGACCATGTTTCGACAAATCCGCTGCCCTTGGGGGCAAAAAGGCCCTCGTGGAACCCCTCGCCTGAGGTCAACTGCCGGCGATCGCCGTTAAAACCCACCTGCCACAACTGCTGCTCCAGCACGTTGCCCTCGTTTGAGGCGTAATCGACGAGCTTGTCTTCGAAGTCGACCCGATAGACATCGCCGACTTCAAAGTCGCCGCTGGTGAGCTGTTTCTCCAGCTTGGCGGCTTCCGCCGCCGGCCGGTGCTTGTCGTAGCTATAGAGATAGAGATGATTGTGGCCGTCGCTCCAGTTGGTAAGCACAATGCCGCCGCCGCCTACCGTGACATCGTAGTTCTCGTCCAGAAACTTGTCGTCGATGATCTGCAGCATCAGGCGCGCCTCTTCGCTGCCGATGTCGGCAAAAAAGATGCTGCGGCGCTTCTGGTCGCGGCTCAGCGTCTCGATCCATACCGTCCGGTCGTCGACCCAGCCAAAGCGCGGAATGTAATCCTGCCATGGCTCGATGGGCAGCTTGATCCACGCCACGCGTCCACCCTTGGCGCTCACCACCCCGACGCGCACATCCGGATTCGAGTCGCCCGGCTGCGGGTAGTGCTGCATCGAGAGCTGCGCGTGAACGGGAATCCAGTCGGTCAGCGGATACGCGGGCACCTGCGTCTCGTTGGTCTGCAGGAAGGCAATGCTCTTCGAGTCCGGCGACCAGAAGTAGTTGCTGCGCGTGTCCAACTCTTCCTCATAGATCCAGTCCACCTCGCCGCACAGCGTGGCCGGATTGGGCGCTGGCGCAATCATCTCGGTCGGCGTGCCGGGCTCGTGCAAGTGGATCACCGCCAGCCCGTGATCGCGGATAAAGGAGATGGAGCTGCCGTCCGGCGAGAACTTGGGATCGTCGCCCGCGGCCTCGCCGGAGTAGCCCATCTGCAGGCCCACGCCGTTGTGCAGGTCGTAGAGCCACAGGTGGCCGTCCGAGTCGAAGAGCAGATGCGTCGAATCCGGCGACCACTGGTATGCCGCCATGTCGTAGCGGGTGCGATGGTCGCGAGCCTGTTCTGAGCCGCCGTGCGTCATCAGCGGCGCCAGCTTGTCGCGGCTCACCAGCACATGCGGTTTGCCTGTACCGGGATCCAGGTCCACCAGCTCGCCGCCGTCCAGGTAAGAGACGTGCCTGGCGTCAGGCGACCACATGATCTGGCTGGGCGCGTAGCCGAGCAGCGCCCTCTGCCCGTAAATGGCCTCCACCGTCAACGGCCGCGGAGGAGCCTGTGCGGCGCAGCAGACGCACGCCAGGCCCAGACAAAAAAGAGTCAAAGACAGAGAGGCGGCGGCATGCTTCAATCGAAGTTCCTCCTGGGGGTGGAGATTGGCCCGGCGTAAAGAGGCTTTTGCGAAAGGAATGGCGCTTCCAGGAAAGTTTAAATCACGCATTTCTCCTTTGCGTGAAGCAGGCAAAAGAGTATATGGTCCGCTCTATGAACTGGACATCTCCTGAAGAACGGCGCAGGTTTGGCCAGACGCGGCGCAAGCAGATCGGCCGCCAGCAGCACAATCAACTGCAGCCCAAGACGAGGCCGGCTTCGGCGCTGGAGCTGCTGGAACGTTCCATGCGCGGCCGCGTACCGTCGCTCGTCAAGCTCAAGTACCAGTTGATGGCCGAGTCGCCCTTTGCGTACTTTCGCGGCGCGGCTCCGGTGATGGCCGCCGACCTGGCCGTGGTGCCCTCCACCGGCATCGTGAGCCAGCTCTGCGGCGATGCGCACGTGCGCAACCTGGGCGCCTATGCCGCGCCTGACGGACGCCTGGTCTTCGACATCAACGACTTCGACGAGACCACCCGTGGTCCTTTCGAGTGGGACCTGAAGCGCATGGCCGCCTCGCTGGTGCTGGCCGGCCGCGCCGCCGGCAACAAGGAGAGCTCCGCGCGCGCCGCCGTGGAAGCCTGCATGATGCGCTATGCCGCGCAGATGCGCGCGTTCGCGCGCATGCCGCATCTCGAGGTGAGCCGCTTTCAGGTGCATCGCATCGGATCGGCCAGGCCGGTGCACGCGGCGCTGATGAAGGCCGAGCGCGCCACGCCGCTGCACACGCTCGAGCAGCTCACCGAGCCGGTTTCCACCGATCCAACCGCGCCGCGCCACTTCAAGGAGTCGCGCCCCATGCTCACCCGCGTGAGCGCAGCGCAGTCGGCCGCCGTGCTGGCTTCGCTCGGGCCCTATCGCGCCATGCTCGAGCCGCAGCGGCAGCATCTGCTGTCGTTCTATCGCCCGCTGAACGTTGCCTTCAAAGTGGTGGGCACCGGCTCGGTGGGCCTGCGCGACTACTGCATCTACTTTGAGGGCAACGGCGCGGGCGATCCGCTGTTTCTGCAGATCAAGGAAGAAACCGCGTCGGCCTACGCGCTCTATCTGCCCGATGCGCAGCCGCCGCACCACAACGGCCAGCGCGTTGCAGAAGGCCAGCGCGCCATGCAGTTGCAGACCGACCCGTTCCTGGGCTGGACACATATCGGCTCGCGTACCTATCTGGTGCGCCAGCTCAATGATCACAAGGGCGCGATCGAATTGGAAGACCTGGCCGGCGGCGGACTCGCGGCCTACGCCGAAGTCTGCGGCGAGCTGCTTGCCCGTGGCCACGGGCGCTCCGGCGACCCGCTGGTCATCGCCGGCTATCTCGGCTCGGGCGACGGATTTGCCGAGTCCCTGGGCAAGTTCGGCTCGCTTTACGCCGACCAGACGGAGAAAGACTGGGAGGACCTGTGCCGCTCGCGCAAGGTAAAGAAGAAAGCGTAACGGCTGCCGCGCTTACCAGCCGCGATAGTAGACGCAGCGCGGAGCCGAGCTCATTGCCATGACCAGCGCAATGAACCAGCCGATCAGCGTCCAGCCGAAGAAGAGGTTCAGCAGCAGGATGCCGCCGGAGTTATGGGTGTGGCGCACCGCGGCGATGATGGCGGGCAGGAAGTAAAGGCCGAATCCGAAGATCAGGAAGTGCATACGAACTCCCGTTTCGTTCCAGATAGTTCTACGCAAAGGCTGCGTTTACGGTTCCATGCCGCCCGCGCGGACACTTCGGAAGAGCCCGCGCCATTACAATCGAGGGGTATGCCCATCGCAGTCCGTTCCCACGCCAAGATCAATCTCGGCCTCAGCATCGGCGCGCCGCGCGCGGACGGATTCCATGCGCTGACAACGGTTTACCAGACCCTGGAGCTGCACGATGTAGTCACGGTTACGGCCTGTCCCGCGGCGGAAACAGCTATCCGGCTCGCCGCGAACGACAGCCGCGTGCCCACCGACGCACGCAACACGGCCTGGAAAGTTGTTTCCCTGGCTTTGCAGGAGCTTGGCTGTAAGGCCGAAGTCGATATCCATATAGAGAAGCGGCTGCCGGTGCAGGGTGGCCTGGGCGCAGGCTCGGCCAACGCCGTGGCCGCGCTGATCGGGCTGGAAGTGGGGCTGGGGATCGGTGGAGATCGCGCTTTCCCACCCTTCGGACAAAAGACGCCCGAAGGATGGGGCACGGGGCAGTTGTGGGCTTCCCGGCGGCTGGAGATTGCCGCACAGGTTGGGTCGGATGTGCCACTCTTCCTGGTCGGCGGCACGGTGCTGGGGCTGGACCGCGGGCAGGATGTCTATCCGTTGCCCGACCTTGAGCCTGCCTGGTGCGTCGTCGCCCTGCCGGAGACCGGGGTTTCCACCCCACAGGCCTTCCGCGACTGGGATGCGCTCTGCGCTGCCGAAGGTTTGACCCCGGAGGCCAGTGAAGATAAACTGAAAGTGTTGAGCCGCGCCTACGCCAGCGCCTTTGCGGGAGCGATCCCGCGGGGTGGGCTTGAGACGGGCTCCTCCGGTGTCATCTCCAGGCACGAATCTTGCGGAGATGACCTGGCCGGACCGCAAGAGTCCGCGCTTGTCCGCACCGGGATTACAAGCTGGATTCAGAACGACTTTGAACGGGTCGTCTTCCCCCAGCAGCCCTCCCTTCGCGAAATCAAGCGCATTCTTGTGGCGGACGGCACGCCGGAGGCAGCTCTCTATGCCTCGCTGTCCGGGTCCGGTTCGGCTCTCTTCGGGTTGTATCGAACCCAGGGAGATGCGGAAGCAGCCTGCGCACGTCTGCAGCCGGCCGGAGTTCAATGTCAGCTTACCCGGACCCTGCCCCGCGCCGCCTACTGGCGCCAGATGCTTTCGTAAAAGAACGTTGACAGCGCAGCGCGCAGCGGGTAACACTCGCCAGCGGTTGCTCGTGTTGGGTGATCGACTCATGGTAGGTCAAGTGCCTTTCCGCTAGTCGCGGCCAAAAGCAGGCCACGACTGGGTCCACGGAGTCGAAAGCTCGAATTGGGGTTAGAGACTGGGCGATCGACTAATGGTAGGTCAAGTGCCTTTGGAGCACTTTGTCCAGGTTCGAATCCTGGTCGCCCAGCCAAGGTTTCGTATAGCGATTCTCCAATTGGTGTAGAGCGGAGTCATGATTCTTCAGTGATGTTTTCCTTAAGAAAACGCCATCCGCCCTGCTTCAGACTGCACAGAAATTGGAGAATCGCTCTAGATGCACGGAAACGACGATCAGCAGCCATAGCCAACCAGCATGGAGGTGCTTTTCAGATGGATGTGGAAACCCTGGTAATGGACGAAGACAAGCCGAAGAACAACGGTTCCGCGCCGCGCGATGGCGGGCAGAACCCACCCAGTCCGGAGCCCGCCAAGGCGAAGGAGGCTAAACCCGCCCCCGAGCGCAAGCGGTCCCGCAGCCTGAGTGAAGACAAGCGCTTCAAGCTCTTCTCCGGCACGGCCAACCCCGAGCTGGCGCGCAAGATCGGCCAGCACATCGGCGTTCCCGTGGGCGAAACCAAGCTGCAGCGGTTTGCGGACGGCGAGGTCTTCTTCCAATTGCTCGAGAACGTGCGCGGCGTAGACGTGTTCGTGGTGCAGCCCACCTGCTACCCGGTGGACCAGCACCTGGTGGAGTTGCTGGTGATGATTGACGCGCTCAAGCGGGCCTCGGCGGCCAGGATCACGGTGGTGGTGCCGTACTACGGCTACGCGCGCCAGGATCGCAAGGACCGCCCGCGCGTGGCCATCAGCGCCAAGCTCATCGCCGACCTGCTCACCACCGCGGGCGCCAACCGCGCGCTCTTCGTCGATCTGCACGCAGCGCAGATTCAGGGCTTCTTCAACATTCCCGTCGATCACCTCTACGCCAGCCCGGTGCTGGTGAGCTACTTCCGCGAGCTCAACCTGCCCAATCTGATGGTCGTCTCGCCCGATCCCGGCGGCGTGGAGCGGGCCCGGTTCTTCGCCCAGAAGATGGGCGCGCCGCTGGCCATTGTGGACAAGCGCCGCACCGAGATGAACGTGGCTGAAGTCATGAACGTGGTGGGCGACGTGAAGGGCAAGACCTGCCTCATCATCGACGATATTATCGACACCGCCGGGACCCTGGTGAAGACCGTGGACGCTCTTCTCGAGGCCGGCGCAACCGCCGTTCATGCCTGCGCCAGCCACGCCGTGCTCTCGGGGCCGGCCGTGGATCGCATCGCCAACTCGCGTCTCGAGCAGCTCGTGGTGACCGACACCATTCCGCTGCGCGAGGCCGCACAGAAATTGCCCAAGATCAAGGTGCTCTCCATCGCCGGCCTGCTGGGCGCGGCCATCGAGAGCATTCACATGGAGACCAGCGTAAGCACACTGTTCTCGTAAAGGCAGGGGTCAGGGATCAGGTTTCAGGGATCAGTGACCCGATTGATAACGAATTGCCGGCGATCGGCAGAAGGTAAC
The DNA here is from genome assembly GCA_030038195.1 of Acidobacteriaceae bacterium. Classification (GTDB taxonomy): domain Bacteria; phylum Acidobacteriota; class Terriglobia; order Terriglobales; family Acidobacteriaceae; genus Telmatobacter. The sequence continues at coordinate 29,478 of JASHPJ010000059.1, read as the reverse complement.
CGGGATCAGGAAGTTGTTTTTCTGATCCCTGCCCCCCGAAACCTGATCCCCGGCCCAACGAAGGGAGCGGGCTCAACCCCGTGCCCGAACCAGGAAACGAGAAGACGAAATGCCTGAAGTTGTCGCAGCCAAGCCCCGCACGGGCAAGTTCAACAAGAATGCGGCGCGCCGCGTTCGCGCCGCGGGCAAGATTCCCGCTGTGCTCTACGGTCCCGGATACGATCCGGTGGCCATTGAGGTGGAACCGAAGCAGATCTCGAAGATCCTTTACTCCGAGACTGGCCACAACACCATCTTCGACCTTGCGGTCGAGGGCCAGCCCTCCGCCAAGGCCATGATCGTGGACTGGCAGCTTGAGCCGATCAAGGATCAGCTCATTCACATCGACCTGAAGCGCATCGCGCTCGACAAGGTGCTGCGCGTCAGCGTGCGCGTCAAGCTGCTGGGCACGCCCGTCGGCGTCAAGACGCACGGCGGCATCCTGGACCAGGTGATGCGCGAAGTGGATGTCGAGTGTTTGCCGGCCGACATCCCCGGCCACATCGATGTGGATGTGAGCGAGCTCGAATTGCACGGCGTGCTCCGCATCAGCGATCTGCCGCACTCGGACAAGGTCAAGTACCTGAATGCCGAGGACGCAACCGTCGCCCATGTCGTCTCCATCCGCGAAGAAGCGGCTCCGGCTGCCGAGGGTGCAGAGGCTGCGGCTGCTCCGGCGGAGCCGGAAGTGGCCAAGAAGGGCAAGACCGAGCCGGCAGACGCCGCAGCCAAGAAGGCAGAATCTGGCTCGGGGGCGAAGAAGTAAGCTTTGTCCGAGGCGATTGAATCCGACCGCCCCAGCGAGCCAGAATCGCTCACCGGGGGCCCCGGAGCCGGGATGCGGCGTGGCCCGTTTCTGGTGGTCGGGCTCGGCAATCCCGGCCTCGAGTACCAATGGACCCCGCACAACGCAGGGTTCATGGCCATTGACCGCATCGCACAGCAGGAAGGCGTTGTGGTCCAGAACCGGCGTTCCAGGGCGCTCACCGCAACCTGCCGCATGGCAGGCCGCGCGGTGATCCTGGCCAAGCCGGAGACGTATATGAACCTGAGCGGAGTTGCAGTCGCCGCCCTGGTTCGCGAGTTTGAGGCTGACCCGGCGGAGGATCTGCTCGTGATCTACGACGAGCTCGACCTGGTGCTGGGCACCTTCAAGATCAGGGAACGCGGTTCGCCGGCCGGGCACAACGGAGCCCGCAGCGTGACCGGCGCCCTGGGAACGCAGGAGTGGCTGCGCCTGCGCATCGGCGTCGGACTCAACCTTCCACCGGAAGCGATCGCCGCCGGCGGAAGGCGTCCAGGCAAGGATTACCTGCTGTCGCCCTTGCGGAAAGCGGACCTGGCAGTCCTGGACGAGGTGCTGGATAAAGTGGCTACGGCCACACGGCGCATCCTCCAGGATGGTCCGGGGGTGGCGATGAACGAGTTCAACCGGAAAGAGCAGGGAGCAGGGAACAGGGAATAGGGAACAGGGAATAGAGAATATCTGGCCCTGGGCCCTGCATGGGATCAAGAGCTGGAGAGCAGGCGCGCTCCGGCAGAAAAGGAAACGAGATGTCGCGTTTATACGAGGTTATGTTCATTGTTCGGCCCGATATGGCCGAAGAGGATGTGGACAAGCTGATCGCCGGCTTTACCACCACCGTCACCAACGGCGGCGGCGTGGTCAAGTCGGTGGAGAAGATGGGTCGCCGCAAGCTGGCCTACCTGGTGCGCAAGTTCGCTGACGGCAACTACGTGCTGCTCACCATTGAGGCCGGCGGCCCGGTGGTGCTGGAACTGGAGCGCCGCCTGCGCGTTACCGAGCCGGTGATCAAGTTCATCACCGTGCGCATGGACGAGGAAGAGAAGCGCCTGGCCAAGGTGAAGGCCCTGCGCGGCACGCGGCGCAAGCTGAGCGCCGAGCCAGCGGCCGAAGCGCCGGCTCCGACTACCGAAGCTGCCGAGCCCGCCCAGGCCGCCGTCTAGTACCATCGCCAGGATTGCCGCTGCCGGTCCATTGCGGCTGGCTGCGGCCGGAAAACCGTTCCGCGCATGGCGGACCGCAACGAGAACCAGTAAAGAGGAAACACTATGCCTGAAGAAACACAAGCAAAAGCGCCCGCCGCGGCCGACGCGCCTCAAGGACAGCCAGCAGCAGCCCCTGGGCGCGGAGCCGGCCGGCCGGCCGGCGGCCCGGGCGGACGCGGCAAGTTCTTCCGCCGCAAGAAGGTTTGCAAGTTCTGCACCGACAAGATCGACGCCATTCCCTACCGCGACGTGCGGCTGCTGCAGCAGTTCGTGGCCGAGCGCGGCAAGATCGTGCCCCGGCGTCTCACCGGCGTCTGCACCACGCACCAGCGCCGTCTGACCCGCGCCATCAAGCAGGCCCGCAATATCGCCCTGCTTCCGTTCGCCACGCGGCACTAAGAAGCTCACCGCAGACGCGGCCCCTGGGCTGTCGTCCTGCTTTTTCTGGATTGATTACCGCCGCGCATCGTCGATGCTCGTCTGCGCACGAGAAGCGCCAGCGGCGCATTTGGAGAATTTCCCATGGAAGTGATTCTGAAGGAAGACGTAGCCAACCTGGGCCTTCGCGGAGAAGTGGTGAAGGTGGCCGACGGCTACGCGCGCAACTACCTGCTGCCGCGCAAGCTGGCCATGCAGGCCACTGCCAGCAACAAGGCCGTCATCGAGCAGATGAAGGCCGCTGCCGCACGCCGCTCCGCCACGGAAAAGGCACAGGCGGAGGAGTGGGTCGCCAAGCTCGATCCGGTGGTGCTCAGCTTTACCCGCAAGGCGGGCGAGCACGGCCATCTGTTCGGTTCGGTCACCTCGGCTGACATCGCCGCCGAGCTGGGCACACAGGGCTTCGAAGTGGATCGCCGCAAGATCCAGCTCGGCGAGCCGCTCAAGAGCCTGGGCGAGTTCACCGTGCCCATCCGTCTGCACCGCGAAGTGACCGGGCGCGTGCGCGTGAAGGTGCTGGCCGAGGCCGGCGAAGAGACGGAAGCGGTTGCCGCCGAGCCCGCAGCCGAGCCTGCCCAAGAAGAAGCCGCAGCCGAATAACCCGGCAACGCTGCATGTCCCCGTCTTCCGCTCACCGGGAGCCGGGGGTATGCTGTATCTGGACGCGCGGGTTCCCATCATTCGTTCCCTGAAAGCGTGGGCGCGATGCTGTTTCAGGACCGCAGAGACGCTGGGCGGGCGCTGGCGCCACTGGTCGCCGCGCTGCCGAACCTGCAGGATCCCGTCGTGCTTGCGTTGCCGCGCGGCGGCGTCCCGGTTGCTTTTGAAGTCGCCCGCGCCTGCAACCTTCCGCTCGACATTCTGGCCGTTCGCAAGCTGGGCGCTCCCGGCATGCCGGAGCTTGCCATGGGCGCAATCGCCAGTGGCGGTCTTATGGTGACCAATCCCGAGGTCTTGCACGCGCTGAAGATATCCGACGCTGCTTTGCAGGCATTCGCCCGGCGCGAGATGCTGGAACTCGAACGCCGCGAGCGCAAGTACCGCGGCCAGGAACCGCCGCTGCGCATCGACGGACGTGCCGTCATCCTCGTCGACGATGGCCTTGCTACCGGCGCCAGCATGCGGTCAGCCGCGCGCGCCGTCCGCCCCCGAGCCAGCCAGGTCGTGATCGCCGTTCCCGTGGCTCCCGCGAGCACGCTGCTCGCACTTGAAAGCGAGGCGGATCGCATCCTCTGCGTCTTCATGCCGGAGTCGTTCGAGGCAGTCGGCCAGTACTATCGCGACTTCGCACCTACCAGCGAGGAAGAGGTCTGCGCGCTGCTGGCGGAGGCACGCGCCCACCGCCGACCGTGACTGATCTCAAGCTGAAAGCGTCGCCAGCGGCCGGCCGCGGTCGGTTTTGAGCGTCGGCACCGCGGCCAGCAGGCTCCTGGTGTACTCATTCTCAGGATGCGTGAGCATCTGCGCGCAAGGCCCCGTCTCGACAAGCTGTCCAGCGCGCATCACCACCACGCGGCCGGCCACCTGGCCCACCACGGCCAAGTCGTGCGAGATGAACAGCATCGCCAGCCCATGCTCACACTGCAACTCTTTGAGCAGGGTGAGAATCTGCGCCTGCACGGTTACGTCGAGCGCGGTGGTGGGCTCGTCGGCGATCAGCAGGCGCGGCCGGTTGATGAGCGCCATGGCGATGAGAATGCGCTGCCGCTGCCCACCCGAGAACTGGTGCGGATAGTCTCCGTAGCGCCGCGCCGCATCCAGGATGGCAACCTCTTCGAGCGCCTGAATGGCCTTGCGCTTCGCTTCGCGTCCAGTGAGTGAAGCATCGTGCGCCGTCGCGCACTCGGCCACCTGCCGGCCAATCGACATGACCGGATTGAGCGCCGTCATCGGCTCCTGAAAGATCATCGCGATCGCGCGCCCGCGAATCCGCCGCAGCACGGCCTGCGGCTGCCGCACCAGGTCCATTTCCACGCCGGCGCCGCGCCAGAGAATCTGCCCGTCTACGCGCGCCGTGGGTTCCAGCAGTCCCGGAATGGCAAGCGCCACGGTGCTCTTGCCCGATCCTGACTCGCCCACCAGGCCCAGCACCTCGCCTTCGTCCACGCGCAGGCTCACGCCGCGCACGGCCTGCGTTGCGCCAAAGCGAATCTGCAGCTCGCGCATCTCGAGCAAAGCGCCCATGGACCCATCGTAGTGCATGAGCCCGGATGGACGAGTCCGGATAGATGAGCATCGAGCCGTTATGATGAATCTGCCGGGCGCGACCGGGCCATGCTGCGCCGCCCGGTCGCGCAAGCAGCATATGAAACCACGCCTCACTCTTATTTTCCTCTTCGTCGCGTCTTGCGTCCTGGCGCCAGCCTGCCTGTGCCAACGCGAGGCATCCGCGCATCCTTACGCAAAGGCAATCCAGCACGGCACGCGCGCGCTCCAGCAGTGGTACTTGCCGCGCACCGGGCTCTACGCAGCTCCCGCCAACTGGTGGAACGCGGCCAACTCCATCACTGTGCTGGCGAATGCATCGCGGGCGCTGAAGACACGGCGCTATCTCGCGGCAATCGACAACACCTTTCAGAACGCCAGCACTGCGGAGCACACCGCAAACTTTCTCAACGACTACGACGATGATCAGGGCTGGTGGGCGCTCGCGTGGATCGACGCCTACGATCTCACCGCGAATCCGAAGTATCTTGCGATGGCCGCAACCATCTTTACCGACATCTCCTTCGAGTGGGACACGAAGACCTGTGGCGGCGGCGTGTGGTGGAGCAAGAAAACCGGCTACAAGAACGCAATCGCCAACGAGCTCTTTCTCTCACTCGCTGCCTCACTCGCCAACCGCGCTGCCAGCGCAGAAGCAAAGCAGAGATATCTCACCTGGGCACAGCGCGAGTGGGCGTGGTTCCGCAGCTCCGGCATGATCAACGCGCAGAATCTGGTTAATGACGGCCTCGACTCCACCCATCCTGGCGCGTGCGCCAACAACGGCCGCACTACCTGGAGCTACAACCAGGGCGTGATTCTCGGCGGCCTGGTCGAGCTTTCCAAAGCCGGCCGTGACCCATCACTGCTGTTGCAGGCGCAAGCCATTGCGAATGCCGCTATTGCTCACCTCACCAATACAGACGGCATCCTTGTCGACCACGCCGTCTCCGGAGATGATGCGCCGCAGTTCAAAGGCATCTTTCTGCGGAACCTGATGGCGCTTTACGCGGTGGCTCCCGATCCGCGCTACAAGACCTTCGTGGATAAGAACGCCGACAGCATTCTTGCCCATGACCAGGACTCCGGCTCGCGCTTCGGCGCGCTCTGGCAGGGTCCGTTCGACCGCGCCGACGCAACCCGCCAGACCTCTGCGCTCGACGCGCTGATCGCGGCCTATGCAATGCAGTGAGAAAACACTCGTTCCTGCAAGCACGAACGGCAGGCCGTACAACGGCCCGCCATTCGTGCCAGATTGAAGAATGCAGCGTCTCCTTCACCTTTCTTCAGAAGCTGTCTGCGTCTGTGAGATCGTAACCGGGCCAAGCAGTCCCGACTCCTGCAGCTTTGAATTGGCTCTGTAGGGCTTTACGGTGGTGAAGGTGTACTTGACCTTTGCATCCGGTTGCTGATCGCCGATCAGCCGGTTGACCCACGCGTCGGTCACCTTGATGGTGAGCTCGTTTGCGCCGGGCTTGAGCGCGCCGGTCGCATCCACGCGATAAGGCGCGTGCCACACGATGCCCAGCGGCTTGCCGTTGATCTCGACCTCAGCTAGGTTCTTCACATCGCCCAGGTCGAGCCACAGGTGCGCTCCTTTCACGAACCAGTCGGCCGGCGCATCAATCGTCCTGGTGTACGTGCCGGTTCCCGAAAAATATTTCACGCCCGGATCGGAGTTCGTGCTCCACGATGCAAGTTCGTCCAGAGTGATCGACGATGGCGCGCCCCAGTTGGGCGGGAACGTGACCTGCCAGGGACCGCTGACGGTTGCGAGCTGCGTTGTGGTCACGGCGGGCAGGGTGCGCGAGGTTGCCGTGGTGGGTTTGCGGAAGACTACAAAGACCGTGCCCCAGGGCTCGAGCGAGAGCGGCACAGTGGTGCGGCCATCGGCGATGGTGAAAGACGCAGGCTCGATCTTGTCGGTGTCGGGATGCCACAGCTCAGGCGCTTTGCCGGTGATGCGGAAGGTTGCATCCACCTGTTCGCTGCGCGGGTTGCGGTTATCGACAAAGTAGAGATCACCGCCGGCGAGCTTGCGATGAACGAAGAGCAGGCGCGTGTCGGACTCGGGCTTGGTGTAGTCGAAGTCCGGCGCGATGTTCAGCGCGCTCAAAGCATCGGCAAGGCTCGATCCAGCGTAGACCGTGCCCTTGCCCACCGTGTGCACCCCGGTTCCATCGCCGAACAGTTCCTCGCTCAGCCTGGCAAACTCAGCCTGATCGTCCGCCAGGCTCGGATCGTCCGTCGGCTTGGGTCCGGCAACCACTGCGCCATCCATCACCAGCCTGTGAATGGCCTTGAGGACCGGCAGCGACATGTGCTCGCTGTAGGAATCGAGCCCAAGAATGCGGTAGCTCGTGCCGCCGGGTGTGTGGATGCGGCCGTCGACGACGGTCAGCTCGTGAATCAGCGCGTCCGCATTGATGTAGTCGAAGCCGTAGCCGGCGGGAACGTCAGGAGATTTGTCGGCAAAGATCGCCGTCAGATTCGAGTCCTCGCCGTAAAAGTAGACAATGTCTGCGCCGAAGTGTCCCTGCTGGAGCAGATAGCTGCATCGCGCCAGGTAGTTGATCCACGGCCCGGCCTCTTCAGCCCAGGTTTCGTTGCGATTGAACCACTGGCCGAAGGGTCCAAGCGAGAGCCCGGGCTTTTTGTCCACCAGTGGCTGATGCGCGGACTCGTGAATCACGAAGCGGTTGATGCCGTTGAGCAGCTCCTGGTCGGCGGTGGGCTTGAGCGTGGCCGGCGACCAGGCCCACGGGCCGGCGGCTGCGGTCATCGACTCGGCAGCGGCAATGTTCTGGCCGTAGATGTGCGCCACGGACGCGGATTCGCGATCGTCGGCATTGTATCCATACTGCTCGTTGTTGACGCCCGGCGACTGCGTCCACATGGCGCTCATGGGAACTTCGTTGAACTTCTTCACTTCCATGCCGTCGGCAACAAACGCGCGGCCCGACTCGTGCGATTCTCCGTAGTGGCCCATGTGCCACTCGTGCAGCGTGTCTTCAAGCTGGCCGTAGTGCTCGTTGGCAATCAGGTCGGCGATGGTCTTGCGAAAATCCCACAGGAAGCGGTCGCTGGCCTGCGCGCTGTCAACCACTTCGCCGGTCAGCACCGGCATCCACGGCACCGGATCGTAGCCGCGCAGCTTGCGGAACTGCGCGATCATGTTGTCGGTCCAGTTCTGCGAGCCGGCCTCCCAACTGTCGTTGATGACGTAATGGATGCCGTGCTCGCCGATCAGATCGGGGCCAACGGTCTTCTTGTAGCTGTCGAGATAGGTTTCCATATACTGCTTCACGTAGCGATGGTCGAGCTTGTCCACCTCGAGCCCGGTGGCTTCCGCCGTGGCCGGGTGATTGGTGATGCCCAGCAGCGAGTAGCCAAAGCGCAGCACGACCCAGTCGCCGGGAGGCGGCGTCCAATCGAGCGTGCCGTCAGGACGCATCTTCGACGTGAGATCGATGACATCTGACTTGGCAACCGCATCCGATGGATCGACTGGAGGCGTGGCGAAGCCGTAGAGATCAGGCTCGGTGGTAAAAGCTGCCTTCTCTTCAAAGCGGTTGACGCGCGCGCCGGGGTGAAGCGCCAGCTCGGCGATCTCGTAGTTCGTAGGCGGCGGGCCAAAGCGGATGCCGAAGGATGCCGGATCCACGCCCTGCGCCCACGCCGGCATGGGCGGCGGAGGCGTGCGCTTGAATACGACGCGGAAGTAGCGGGCCGTAACGGCAGGAAACGAGATGGTGTGCTCGGGTGCGCTGCCGCCGGAGAGCTTGGCGACCAGGCGGAAGTTTACGCCATCGTCGCTGACCTGGAGCTCCTTGTCCGGCGAGCCCATGCCCGCAAGCATCGCAGCAATCCGGTTCGGCTCCTTGATGACGAAGGTGATGGCGCGCATGGTTTCCGGCTGATCGAATTCGTATTGAATCCACGAGTCCTCGCCAGGCGCGGAGATGGGCAGATTGGTTGTCTTCTCCAGGTCGCCGTCATCGAGCATGGAAAAGTCAGGTGAACCGCCGCTGGCTGTCATCTTCGGGTGCAGCGAATCGAGGGGTACATCGCTTGCCGGCCGCCGATACGCCACCACCACCGAGTCCGCATAGAAGTGTGGGGCCGGCTTGGAGCCTGGCGGCGGCTCGAGCATGTCCTGGATGCCGATGTTCTGGAATGCCCCGGTGTTGGACGGCAGCGCAGCCAGCTTGCCGGTGAAGGGTTTTCCCCCCTCCACAAGCGTCTCACTCCAGACGTACTTCTTCATTCCCTCTGACGGAGGAACCCATGGCCCGCCCGACTCGCTCCAGCCCGGCGAGCCGGCAATGGCCATCTCCATGCCGAATTGGTTGCCGAGCGTGATGGCATATTTGAAGGCCTGCTGCCACTCAGGCGTCATGTAGGCAAGGCGTTTTTTGACCACCTGCGGCGTGTCCAGCGCGGCGTCGAAGTTCTGGAAGCCGGCCAGCCCGATGCGGTGCATCCATTCGAGATCGAGCTTGATGCCTTCTTCGGTGATGTTGCCGTTCATCCAGTGCCACCAGACGCGCGGCCGGGCGCTCTGCGGAGGCTGGCGGAAACCATCTTCGAGACTGGCGCCGGACGTGGCTGTCCCGGTTTGCTGCTGTTGCGCGCTGCCGATGCCGGCCATTGCCATGGCAAGAAATAGCGCCACGGCGCCCAATGCGATTCTGCTCCCCTTCATGACTGTTTCCTCCGTGCATGGAATGGCCGATGCTGCATGGGCGCCGGCAGAGTGCAAAATGTGAAGCACTGCGCGTTCACGGCCGCTCCGATTCAGACGCTGCGGCCGCATCCAGCTTTTGCGGCGTTACCGCGTCTTCGTCAGGCGGACGAAGCGTAGGTGGGGTTACTCGGTGAAGCTTGCGGAAGGCGTCGAGCGCTTTGGCTTGGCCCTCCCGGTCTCCGGTGGCGCGGTCAGCCAGGGCGAGGCGATACCATGCGACCTCATCGTCAGGGCGCAGGTGGGTTGCACGCTCCAGCAGCGGAACGGCCTGTTGCGGCGCCTCGGTTGCGATATCGATGCCAGCCAGGCCCACGAGCGCCTCTTCAAAATCAGGAAATCGCTCGATGACCTGCCGGTATTGCTTGCGGGCCGCATCGAGGTTGCCGAGATCGGATTCGATATGCGCCAGCTCGTAGGCGGCGTTGCCATTGCCGGGGTCGATCGCCAGCTCGGCAGTAAATTCGCGGATGGCGGCGTCGCGATCGCCGGTTTTCTCCTGATCGAGGAAGCGCGTCAGGTAGACGCGGCCGAGACGATAGTGAATACCGGGCCGGTTTGGATCGAGCTCGAGCACATGGTTGAAGGCGGCGATGGCCGCGTCATAATTCTTTCCGCTCTCATTGGCTTCGCCCTGCGCCTGCAGCATCCAGATGGAGTTGGGCGCGTTATCGTGGAGCTTTTCCATGATGATGTAGGCGAAGTTTCCGTAGATGCGGCCGGTGTGGTAAAGAACCTCGGGATCGTCGGGATAAACCTTGTTGAGTTCGAGCGCCGTCTCCACGGCGTCGGAGTCGCGGCCCATGGCGGTGTAGACGCGGAGAAGCTGCAGGCCGCACATGCGGCGGACCTCGGAGTCCGCGGTTTGTTTGAAGCCCTTTTCGAGTCCCGGCAGCGCCTCCTCGTACCGGTCGGCCCCTGCCAGCGAAAGAGCCAGCAGGCTGTCGAGCCTGGGAAGGCCGGGCTTGAGCTTCTGCGCGGTGCGGACTTCTCGGATTGCCTCGTCATATTCGCGCTGATGGAAGCAGATGACGGCCAGCGTGGCGTGCACTTCAGCTACACCTGGCTCGAGTTTTGCGAGTTTCTCAAAGTCGGCCTGCGCGGCTGCGTAGTGGCCCTGTGTGAGCGCCTGCTGTCCTTCGTCGGCATATTGTGCGGCCTGCTCATCCGTACTTGACTGCGCAAAAATCATCATCGGTCCGAAGAAGAACGCCAGCACACACGCCAGTTGGAAGCGGAAACGGATCATTTCGAGAGTGTATCTCCGGCGTAGAAAGCTCCGCCACGCCGCGCGGCGTGGCGGAGTTGAGCTACACCGGTCGTTCGTTGTTCAGAAGGTAATCTTCCCGCCCAACTGAAGGATTCGGGATGACGATGCACCTGTGATCAGGCCGCCTGTGGAAGAGCCCACGGTGTTCGAGACGTTCTCGTTGCCGGCCGATCCCGCGACAAGCAGGCCACCCACGTCGCCGGCATATTGGTGATGGTTGAAGGTGTTGAATGCATCCGCCTTAAACACGAACTTGGCGCGCTCGCCAAGCGAGAACCCCTTGCCGATACTCATGTCCCAGTTGTTAATGCCTGGCTGGGTCAGGATGTTGCGGCCGGTGTTTCCATACACGCCGAGCGCCGGTTGTGTGAAGCAGTTGATGTTGAGGCGGGAGAACTGAGCCAGGCTGCCTGAATAGTTATTGGTGTGAAGGTTGCAGCCGGGAGCGAGGCTGGCGCGTGGAGCGGTTGTGCCGTTGGCGCCATCGATATCGCTGGCGGCAATGCCATAAGGAAATCCCTTCTGGAAGGTTGCGATGCCGGTGAGCTGCCAGTTTCCGATAGCCAGATCAGCAGCCCGGTTGATATGGTTTGCGAACTGTTTGCCGCGCCCGAATGGGAGCTGATAGACGTAGCTGGTCACGAACCGGAGAGGCACGTTGAAGTCCGAAGGACCGTAATCCAACTGCGGGTCATGGTTGTTCATGAAGCCCTGGTATCCCGTACCGGAGGCGCCTGCTCCGGCAGTCGATGACTTGTCGTCAAGGCTCTTGGCCCAGGTAAAGACCGAGGTTACGGCCAAGTCACCGGAGCGATGCTCGAACTTGACGTTCGCCGCGTTGTAGTTGGAGTAGCCGTGGAAGTCGCTGTCGATGTAATAGCCGGTGAAGTTGGGATACGGCAGGCGGCTCGCCACGGTGCACGGCGCGATTGCGGTGTGAGTGGCATCGCCCACAACGTTGTAGTAGACGCCATTCGCATCCTGCTCCTGGCAAAGCGAGAGGCTTGCCGCTGGAATTGGATCGGTTTGGGCAATGTCACGGCGGTCCAGCAGATGGGTTCCTTTGTTTCCGACGTAGTTTACTTCCAGGGTGGTGTTGCTTTTCAGTTGGCGCTCCACCGACAGCGTCCAGGTTTGGACGTATGGATTGAGCGGATTTTCCGACTCGATCACGGCGATAAACGAAAGAGTCGCTACGGGGAACGCAGTCAGCGTGGAGTAGGCCGGGAACAGTTGATTGCTGAGTTTGAGCTGGTCGGAAGTGTTCTGTGTGTAGGGGGTGAGACTGTTGCGGATGCTGTAGGGATAAATATCCGCCGAGTCGTCGATCTCGCGCCCCTCGTAGGAGGTGTAGAAGATTCCATAGCCGGTGCGTACAACCGTCCTGTCGTTCAGGCGATAGTCAACGCCGAACCTTGGCGCAAAGGGATTCTTGGGAGCAGGACGGGGTACCGAACCGCAATAGCGCAGGATCGGACCGCCGTTATAGCCCACTCCGGGAGCCACGCCATCCGTGGTCAATTTCGGATCGGCGTAGCACAGGCCGCCTTGCGCATTGGTGGTGTCGAGCCAGAAGAAGTGGTTGCTTTTCTCGTAGGTCGCGGCGCGGAAGTCGTAGCGAAGACCGAAATTGATGCTCAGCTTGGGGGTGATCTTCCAGTCGTCTTCGGCGTACGGCGCGAAATAGTGGTAGACGTGGTCTTGCGGGTTGCCGGCCTGGGTGGTCAGGCTGAGCGGCCCAGGCACGAATCCGCCGACATTGTCGTAGTACCCCAGCATCATGTCGGCCACAGCGTTGCCGGTTCCACACAAGGCTGCAGCGGCTGCGCCACCGACGGATACCGGAGCATTGGGGCAACTGGACGCGGAGTCGGTCGTGGAGATGGCTTCGCTGTTGGTCTGAATGAGCGAAGAGCTAAATCCCCAATCGCCGTAGAAATCGTCGTCCAGGTTGCGGGTGATGGTCCAGTAGCGGTAATCGATGCCGAAACCAAGCGTGTGCCGCCCATGGATCGAAGTGAACGAATCGGCAAATTCCCATTGCGGACTATAGGAACCGCTGTAGGAGTTCACCGGCCCGCCGCCGCTGGCGTACTGGGTAAGGCCCACATTGGGCCAGGTCTGCTGCAGCGGTCCGAAGGTCGTAAACACACCGGTCTCGCCGAGGGCCGACACGACCGAAGAGGGTGGGGCGGCGGAGCCTTCCGGCGCGTTGGCCGAGAGATAGCCGAAGCGGAAGTTGTTTACGTTATTCGCGCCAAGGCTGATCGTATGCGAGACTTCCCAGGATACCCCTTGCTCGTAATACGACTCGAGCCCGAGCACAGCCGAGCCGGAGTTGTAGTTGGTTGAGTTCACGTAGTTGGAATGGGTGTAGCGCCCGAAGACCGAGCCGAATTTGCCCAGGTTCTGGTCTCCACGGAAAGTGTACTGGTTCTGGTGCAGAGGGCCGGGGATGTTCTGGATGAAGTTGGCGACGCCCTCCGCCTGGCCGGCTACCGTCGGAGTTCCCCAATAGCCGTTATTGACTGCAACCTGCCCGATGCGGGCGGTGAACCGGCTCGAGGGGATCGTGTCATTCGGGAAGTCCTGGCCGGTTGTCGGATCCACCGGCATGCAGTTGTACCCCAGGGCGAGCAGCGCCGTGCATTGCGGGGTTCCATAGTCGGGCAAAGTGCCGCCAGGCAAGGTAACAGAGTTCCCATTCACGGTTTGCGTGGGCAGCGCCGGATAGGTTTCATTGGCGAAGTTGCCCTGCAAGGTGTCCGGGTTGGGGACCGACTCAGTCAGGCGGGCGCCGTTGTTCATGCGCCAGCCCTCATAGTTGGCCATCCAGAAGGACCGGTTGTGACCGTTGTAAATCTTCGGGATGTAGACCGGCCCGTCGGCAACGAAGCCGAACTGGTTCAACTCCAGGACCGGGTTCGAGGTGGGCGTGGCGGCCTGGAAACTGGTCGCCGTGGGGAAGGGCTTTGCGTCGAACTCATAACTGCGATTGGACTCGAAGATCGATCCGTGCAGCGAGTTGGTGCCGCTCTTGCTGACGATGTTGATCTGGCTGGCGGAGAATCCGTACTCGGCCGGATAGACACCGCTCTCCACTTTGAACTCCTGGATGGCGTCCTGGGACAGGATCACGGCCGGTGTTTCCATGGCCGTGTCGGTGTTGACCAGGCCGTCCAGAGTGAAGTTATTCCCCTCGGGCCGGCCGCCGTTGACGCTGATGGCGTCGCCTTCGCCCTGGCGCATGGTTCCCTGCTCGCCGCCGATGGTGACTGCTCCGGCGCCGATAAACAGCAATTGCACAAAGTTGCGGCCGTCGAGCGGCAGCTCTGCCACCTGCTGCTGACTCACAAGCTGCGAGAGCGCTGCCGTGTCGGTGTCAAGCGCCACAGCCTGCGCCGTTACCTGAAGGGTTGTGCTGACCGTGCCTGGCTTCAAGGAAATGTCCACACGGATCTTCTGGTCGACCGACAAGTTGATCGCGTTGGTGACTGATTTCTGAAACCCCGGAGCTTCGACGGTTACCCGGTAGACGCCTGGGTTGAGCGAGGGCTCGTTGTAGTCGCCAGCCGAGCTGGTTACGGTTTGTATGGCCACGTTGGTCGCGGAGTTGGTTACCGTTACTTTGGCTCCCGGCACGATGGCGCCGGTCGAGTCCGTCACTGTGCCGAGAATGGTGCCTGTTGCTCCGGCCTGGGCGAAGAGCGGGCCTGAAACGAGCAACAGAACGGCCAAGCAGAATGTGCAGCGAAGCATTCGCATTCCCTGGTCCTCCTGAAGTGAAGTCATGGTGTTGCGGGGCTCTGGTTTAGCCTGCGTAGCGTGGTGGATGCAGCTCCCATGATGGTGATGGGCAGCCACACCCAGGGCGGTGCCTGAAATTGCGCGGTCTCGCGATATTTCGTCAGCCGGATGCCTTCAAATGCAACTCCTCTCGTGAGAGACGCGTGTCTCTGCTTGCGGCTGAAATCCTTTTCAGGTCAACAAAACTTCCACTAACAAGCTGGAAACAAGCCGGTTATCAGGCAACAAAGCGTGAACAACCGGGGAAGTAGCGGCCCCATTTCCCATGTCGGACCGTGTTCGCCTTGACCCCTTTTCCAGTAATTGAAATTTGTTCCGATATGAAACGGCGATAACCATAGGCGCAAAAACATGCTCTGTGCAAGGTTCTGAACCGTTGTAACAGGTGTTAAGGCCAGGACAACTTTTTTAAATGAACAAAATACGCGCAAGCAGTTAAGGTTTCAGAGGACCGCAGATGCATTTTTTTGCTACTATTCCTGCGTCGCTCGTCTATGAACCCCAGGCGCAATCTCGGAACGGCGGAGACGCAGCAGGAGGATGTCCGTAATGCAGGCAGCCGGCTCACACCCGCCCTGCAGGAGGCAGTATGCGACGAGCTCGAGATGATGCTCGGCTCCGCTCTCTTTGCGCAAAGCAACCGCTGCAAGGGCTTTCTGAATTACGTTGTGCGGGAAACCCTGGCTGGCCGCGCCGGCCAGCTTAAAGAGCGGACCATCGGCGTGCATGTCTTTGACCGCGCCCTGGACTACGACACCGGGGATGATTCCATTGTGCGGGTCACGGCCAACGACGTGCGCAAGCGCATCAGCCAGTATTACCAGGAGTCGCAGGCGGCTCACCGGATTCAGATCGATCTTCCCCGCGGCAGCTACGTGCCGGAGTTCCATCTTCCTCTCAAAAAACGGGGCGGAAAGGCCGACGAGCGGAAGCGGGCCGATGGAAGCGGCCACATCGCCGATGCCCTGCCGGACCCTTCAGCTCCTTTGCCTGGCAGCGCGCCGGTCTCTGCCCCGGCATTTGCAGGCGAGCCGGAGAACCAGCCCGATGCGCATCAGACCGTCGCTTCACCGCCCGTTCCGTTCTTTTCCCGGCGCTCCATACGGATCACCGCAGCCTTCGTCCTTGCAGCCTCGGTTCTGGCGGCCACCGGCCTATGGAGAAGCCGCGCGCGGGCTTCCGCGCCCAAATTATGGGAAGCGTTTTCCCACTCCAGCCTTCCCATTCTCATCTGCCTGGGCGAGCACAACATTCAGGAGGCGGACGCGTCGTCTGCAGCCGCCGGACCAACCATTGCTGACGTCAACATTCACAGCCAGATGATTCCGGTTGATGACGCCAGCGTCATCGCGGCCCTGGCGAATCAACTGGGCAAACGCGGCATTCCCTTCCGGCTGGCCGGTGCTGACCAGGTTTCGTTCACTGAGTTTCAACGCCAGCCGGTTATCCTCATCGGCGCGCTGGACAACAAGTGGACTCTACGCCTGACGCAAGGCCTGCGTTACCGGATCTCGGTTGTCTTTCCTTCCGTGCCCGGCGGCCAGCCGGTTGCGTCGATCGTCGATGTGAATAAGCCCGGCAGCAGCCCCTGGATGGTCGACTTCGCGGCTCCGCTGTCGGACTGGCGGAAAGACTACGCCATTGTGGCCAGGGTGGATGACACTACCTCGGGAGTGCCGGTCCTCATCGAAGCCGGCCTGGGAAGCGCTGGCAGCGTGGCCGCCAGTCAACTGCTGACCTCGGGCGCATTGGCGAGTAGTCTCAAAATCGATCCGCATTGCGCAGCCAAGACAAGCTTCGAGGCAGTGCTTGAAACCGGCCTCATTGACGGGAAGCCCGGGCCGCCGCATATTCTGAGCCTCGACTGCTGGTAGCGGCCCATCCGGCGGCAGACGCGCAGACGGCAAAACCTGGAGCTGGTTGCATCAACCTGCCTTGAACAGGCATGGCTTCAGCCGTGCCCTTTCAAAACATCAAGTTTTTAGACAGGTTCTGAGGGCTTGCCATCTACAGGCAGATACGCTAGTGTCTAGCGCATTTTCGGAATACACGTAGACTTTTTGAGATGTGTGAAAGGTGGCTTTTTCTTGAGAAAAAGCCACTTGAGTATGTGCTTTCGGTCTACAGCAATTCCGAAAAATGCTATAACTTCCGGCAGGTGGGGCCACAATCATGAAAGTCCAACGGCGGACTGCGGCGGTTCTTGCAATCGCAATGGTGCTGTTGTGCCTCGCGGTTGCCGGAGTAGCTTTCTGGCAGGCGCAGCGGGCGTTGAACAGGTCTGAGCAGGCCCTCGGCTCAGCCGGCGATTTCGCCGTCGTGGTGCATGCCGTCCGCCCGTTGCCGAATCCCGGTTTTGTGAGCATGCCCGCTCCGGCCGTCTTCAGAGCCGGCGCAAGCTTCGGTGGACGGCTCTATCTCTCAGGACCCGCCGGGCTCTATGCCTACTCCCAGGATGGAACCCTCGATCACATCTATCGATGCGGGCTGGAGCTGCCCGCCGCTCCACTGGGGCAGATGGCGGTGGGCACGCTTGCGGACGCGCACCAGCCGGAGCTGTTGATCGCCACGCGCAGCGAAGGCGTGCTGGCCTTCGACGGTGTGAATTTCCGCCAGATTCGTCCCGGCAGTCCGGACTTGCGGCAGATTACAGCACTGCTGCCGCTCGCTTCCGGCCGGCTGCTGCTGGGAACGGCGAAACAGGGCCTGCTGGTTTACGACGGCAAAACCCTCAAAGCTTTTCATCCCGCCACGAGCGGCGTATCCATCACAGCCCTCGCAGGAACCGAGTCCGACCTGTGGATTGGCACCCTCAACCGCGGCGTTCTGCACTGGCACGGCGGCGAAACCGATGCGATCGCCGAAAGCCAGGGGCTGCCCGATGCGCGCGTGGAGGCAATTGCCCTCTCTGGCGAAAGCGTCTACGTGGGAACCCCTGTTGGCGTCGCGGAGCTGCGCGGAGGCAGGGTTGCGCGCGTGCTTGCGCCCGGCCGCTACGCACACGCGCTGTTGGCGCAGCCGGACACGCTGCTGGTGGGCGAATTCGAGGGCGGCATTCTGCCGGTTTCGCTCACGGGGCCTGCGGGCGGAAGTCCTCTGCGCCGCGCCATCGCCTTGCACGGCGAGGAGCCGGAGGGCGGCAGAGCGTCTGTTTCGCCCGGCAGCTCCGTCGAGCAGTTCATGGCCGCAGGCGATGAACTGTACACCGTCACCGGCAAGGGCATGCTGCGGCGCGCCGCCGATGGATCATGGAGCCAGGTCCTGGGCGGCGCCAGCGCGCTGCTGACCGACCGCAACATCTCCGCGCTTCTGCCGGCTTCCGACGGCCGGCTCTGGATCGGATACTTCGATCGCGGGCTCGATATCCTGCCGGCAACCGGTGGTCCGCCCGAGCATGTCGAAAACGATCGTGTCTTCTGCGTGAACCGCATCGTCGAAGACCGCCGCAAGGGCGCAGTGGCTGTGGCCACGGCCAACGGCCTGGCGCTGTTCTCTCCCGACGGCCGGCAGAGGCAGGTGCTTACGCGCGACTCCGGGCTGATCGCCAGCCACGTCACGGATGTGGCGCTCTACGGCGACGGCATGGCAGCCGCTACGCCGGCGGGCATCACCTTTCTTGACGCCAGCGGCGCCCACAGCATCTACGCGTTCGAAGGGCTGGTCAACAATCACGTCTACGCGCTCGGCGCAGGCGAAAACCAGTTAATTGCCGGCACGCTCGGCGGCCTCTCACTGCTGAGGAACGGCGTGGTGCTGCGCAACCTGACCACGGCCAACTCAGGCCTGAAGGCAAACTGGATTACCGGCTTGGCCCGCGCAGGAACAGACTGGCTGGTAGGCACCTATGGGAACGGCATCATGCGCCTGGACCCGGCCGGCAACGTGACAGCCACCGACGCCACGCGGAACGGAACCATCGTGAATCCGGGAGCGATTCTGAGCGATGGCCGGATCACCCTGGCCGGCACCCTCAGCCAGGGCCTGCTGGTGGGCGACGCATCGGGCACGCGCTGGAAACCAGTGACGGCGGGTCTGCCCTCGCTCAATGTCACGGCGCTCGCCATCGCAAACGGCGTGGTTTACGTAGGCACTGACAACGGCCTGGTGAAGATCGATGAGGGCAGGCTGTAGAAATTTCCTGCGCGACTCTTGCCATAGCCGCTAAAGTAGAGAGCAAAGTCAAAAATGCCTGGTCAACGCGCCCACGGGTTCCTGGTAACAGCAATTCTTATCGCAGCCTGCCTGATTGCGATACCGCCTGCACGGGCCGACAGCGGCGTGCTCATTCCCGCCGACAAGGAAGCTCCGGATCCCGCCATTCTTTCTCTCACCGAGATGCAGGTGGAGATTCACATCGACAACGGCGACGCCCGCGTCTGGATTCAGCAGATCTTCACCAATCACACCGGCCGTCCCGAAGAAGGCAACTACGTTTTTGCGCTGCCCAGCGGAACCCAGGTCTCCGACTTTGCCGTATGGGACGGGCCGGTGCGCATTCCGGCGGTCATTCTGGAACGCAAGCGCGCCGCGGCGATCTACCAGGAGCTGAAGAGCCAGGCGCTCGACCCCGGACTCCTCGAACAGGGCGAGCGCAACGAGGACGAGGCACGGCGCAGCTCGGTCTTCAGCGCGCATATTGTCCCCATTCCGGCCTGGGGCACCAAGCGCCTCGAGATCGAATACCACCAGCGGATTCGTGTCGTCGGCCGCAGATGCAATTTTCTGCTTTCGCTCAAGCCCGACGCTTATGCCGCGCAGCATATGGCGCATCTCTCCATCCAGTTCGCAATGGACTCGGCCGCGCCGATCAAGGACTTTGCCATACAGAGCAAGGCGCTGCCCTTCAAGATCGGCCAGCAGGACGCGCATACGGTACGCGGCTCGCTGGATGCGACGGACATCGATCTCAGCGAGGATTTCTCCGCCACCTGGGGAGTGGATGTAACCGGGAATGCCCTCGAGGTGATTGCCTATCGCAACCCGGCCGCGCCTTCCGCCGGTCCTTCGCTGGGCCAGCCTGAGGGCGAGAGCGCCACCCAGGACGACTCGAAGCCGCACAAGCCTCACCGGCAAAAGACGCGCAAGAACGAGGAGCCCGGCTACTTTGAAGCAACAGCCCAGCTCGCTGCGCCTTCGGCAGCGCAAGGCGGAGCGCAGCAGTCCGCGCCGCGTACCGTCGTGGTGCTGCTGGATACGTCGCTCTCGATGCAGTGGGAGAAACTGGAGCGCAGCTACGCGGCTGCAGCGAAGATCCTGGAGTCGCTGCGCCCGCAGGATCAGTTCAACCTGCTGCTCTTCAACACCGGCGTGGCCAGTTATCAGCCGCAGCCCGTCGCGGCAGAGACCGCTAGCATCATGGCCGCCATGGACTGGCTGCGCAAGAGCCAGTTGCGCGGAGGAACCGATCTTGAAAAAGCACTCAGCGCAGGCCTGAGCCAGGCTGCCGTTCCCCATGCCATCCTGGTTCTGCTTACCGACGGCGGCGCCGACCGCGGCATTGTGGCCACCGGCAAGCTGGCTGACTGGTATGCGGCGCAGTGGAACCAGATTCCCGCGGACCGCCGGCCGAAGACGGACGTTTTTGCCGTGGGCGACGACGCCAACCTGCCTCTGCTGCGGCTGCTGGCCCGCAATGACGGCGTGATGGAGCAGGTTCTGTCGAGCGAGCCGGTGGACTTCAAGCTCGCCAGCTTTCTCTCCGAGATGGGCCAGAACCCGATCAGCAACCTGCGCCTCGCTATCTCGCCGCAGTCGTCCGTAGACAAGGTTTACCCGCTCGACGATGCGGTCTTTGACGGTGGCCAGGCAAGCTGGGTGGGCCAGTACCTGAAGGCGGAGAAGAAAGCTTCGTTCCAGGTAACCGCGCAGCAGCAGGGACAGCCGATTCGCGTGGACGCCAAAGCCGAACTGCCCGCGCAGGAGCTCGATCATGACCAGTTGCCGCGGCTGTGGGCTGCGGCTCGCGTGCAGGCCCTGCTCGACCAGATCGACCGCAACGGAGAAACCGAAGCCGCAATCGACGAGATCATCCGCCTGGCGCAGAAGTACAAGTTCGTTACGCCTTACACATCGTTTTTGGCAGCGCCGCGCGCGCTGCTGCGTCCGCGCGTCATTCGTCCCGGCGATCCCGTTCTGCGCATCCACACGGACCCGGCCATCGTTTCGGTGGTTGCGCTGTTTCCTTTCGGGCTGGAAAAACCGCTGCGCTACCTGGCCGATGAAGATGTGTGGCAGACCCGCTTTCTGGCTCCGCCGGAGATGACAGACGGCACCTACCCGGTGCGGCTGGTGCTGCGCGACAAAGACGGCCAGGTCTATCGCGAATCGAAGAGCTTCGTCATCCTGTCCAAGCCGCCTTCAGTCAAGGTGCGGCTCGCGCAGACGCGTTTCCGCGCCGGCGAGACCGTGCCGCTCATCGTGAGCGCGTCAGCGAATACGCGCACTCTTACGGCGCGGCTCGATGGGCTTGCGCCGGTAAGCCTGCGCTGGAACCCTGCGGCTGAAGCAAGCACCGGCCAGTTGTGGCTCCCGCCTGGCCTTCCCGCCGGCAACTACGTTTTGACCGTTACGGCTGAAGATGTGGCCCACAACATGGGCAGCGCGGAGGTGCACCTTGAAGTGGTTCCCTGAGCGCGCCCGCTGGGTGGCCCTCATCGGCGGAGCTGGGCTTGCTGCAGGCATGGCCGTGGCGGGCGCGACTCACCTGCTCCATCTTCCCTCCGGCATTTTTCCTGCTCCGGGCCAGGGATTGGCGCGCTGGATTGAGAGTGTCGAGGCCGGCTCCGGCGTGGAAAAGGCACTGTACCGGCTCATGCAGCTCCCCGGCGGCGAAGTTCTCTTTCGCAGGCCGCCGCGCGAAACCGTGCCCGCACTTACTGCCCTGGAGCAAACCGGCAAATCTGCGGCGCTCTACTCGCTGCGCGCTCTGGAAGAGGAACAGGCACTCGACTTCGACGCCGCGGAGCACGACTGGAAGACCTGGGCCGAGCAGTCCAGCGATCCGGTAGCTGCACATCTCGATCTCGCCGACTTTTACGACCGGCGTCTCAAGCCACAGGAAGAAATTGCGGCTCTCGAGTTCGCAGGCAAAGCGCCGGCCGGTCCGCAGGAGCGATGGACCGCAATCGAAGCGCAGCGCTCGTGGCTGGCGTGGGAGCGCGCGCTCAAGGTTGCCGGCCAGTTTGCCCTGCCGCGCGCAACCGTTGCGGAAATCTATGCTGGATTTTTGCAGCGCTACCCGCAGCAGAAATCTCTCTACACGTGCCAGCTCGCCTTTTTCCTCGATGGCCGTGATTTTCCCGCTGCATCGGACCTCATTGCGCATTACCGCTCCGCATTTCCCGGCGATCGCGTCTTTCCCGTCCAGGCCGAAGCCGATCTGGCCACGCGGCGCGGCTCTCCGCTGGACGGGCTGGCTGTCTATGAGCGCGGCTTCGATCCGCTATGGCCGCAGGAGTTGATTGCAAGCTACTACGCGCTGGTGCTCAAGAGCGGCACGCAACGCCAGTTCGCCGACGCGTTGCGCGCCAGGCTCGCGGCCGATTCCGCAGGCTTGAAAGATGCGGCGCGGCTCTTCTATCTCTACCAGCAGCAGGGGCAGACCGATTCCGCAAAGGCCGTGCTCAATACCTACCGCAAAAAGAAGGATTCTTCCGGAGCCGCCTGGACGGCGGATGAGCTCGAAACCATGGCGTATCTCTTCGCGCTGGTTCAGGACGTTCCCGAAACCGCGCGCTACGACTACGCACTGGCAACTGACCGCACCATGCCCGGCGCTGAGGAACAAGGCCTGGCAGGACTCACGCGTATTCTGCTCACAGCTCCCGAGCAGCCGCTGCGCGTAGGAGCAGGCAATCTTGCTCTCTATCGCGATATCGCCGCCATGGACCGCGGTCCCGGCTATCTCAACGGCATTCTCTCGCTTTTGCTCAACGATCAAGACCTCGCAAACCAGTACGCCGGCGAAGACCAGCGCGCCGTTCCCTACTTTCACCGCGCCCAGGCCGCGGAGCTGCTCGCCGAAATCGACCGCCGGTTTCCGGGCGATCCCTCGCGCGCGCAACTCCACGCCGACCTGATGCGGGCTTACGCGGCTTACGGCGAAGACGATGCCGTGATTCGCGAGGGCGCGTCGATCCTGGCCGCGTTCCCGCAGTTTTCCGGCCGCGTGCAGGTAGCCATGCAGATGGCCGACGCCTACGCGCGTACCAATCAAACGGAGAAGGAGTTCGCGCTGTATCAGGATTTGCTCAAGGAACTCGCCGCGCGCGCCGACGGCGTTCCGCTTGGCTCTGACAGCGCAGCCGCAACAGGCAGCGCCAATTCCGGGTCGCGATCGCAAGAGTATGCCGAAGTGCTTGACCGTTATCTCGCCCGGCTGGTGGCCTTGCCTACCGCGGCGGGCTTGCCTGATGCGTTGACCGTGCTGCGCGGCGAGCTCGATCGCAATCCGCTGGACCCCGGCCTGTACCAGCGGCTCGCTGACTTTCTCGAACAGAACCAGCTCAACGCGCGCGAAGAAGAGGTCTACGAGCGCGCTATCGATCAATTCCAGGACACCGGATGGTATGCCAAGCTGGCCCGCTTCTATCTGCGCCAGCGCCGCAACGCCGACTATCGCGCGCTGATGCGGAAGGTGACCGGTATCTTTTCGGGAACCGAGCTGGAGCAGTTTCTCGAACAAGCGCCCGCACCGAATCGGTCCCTTGCGCTTGAAGTCAATCTCTACGCGCATCAGCGCTTCCCGCACGATCTCCGTTTTGTCGACAACCTGCTCGACGAATACCGGCGCACGCATCAGGATGCCGAAGTCGAACAGCTCCTGTGGGAGCACTGGTCAGAGTCACCTGCGCTGCGCGACGAGCTTTTTGAGCTGTTGAGCCGCACCGGCCGCCTTGACGCCGCCATCGCGACCCTGAGCCGGCAAGCGCCTGAGATCGACAAGGCAGACTGGGCCGGCCTGGCGGCGCGCAATCCTGCCGCTGAGCGCTTCTGGATGGAAGCCTGCCTGTGGCAGTCGCACTTCGAGCAGGGACTGGGCGCAGCCGGCACCCTGGCCGCGGCCTATCCTGCGGATGCGGAGTTGAGCAGCCGCGCCTCGTCGCTCTACCGTTCGCTCGCGTACTTTCATCCTGAAGACACCGACAAGTCGGTAGTGATCCAGAAGCAACTGCTCCAGGCCGAGCCGGCAAACCTCGATCTCATGGCGCAGATCGGCGACACCTACGCCGACCGCGGACGCTTTGCCGAGGCCGCGCCGTTCTGGGTTCGCATGGCCGACGTGCATCCCGGCGAGAGCGACGGCTATCTTGCGTCGGCAACCGTCTTCTGGGATTACTACGACTTTGCCGACGCGCAGGCGCAGCTTGCCAAGGCGCGCGAGCGCCTGGGCAAACCGTCGCTCTTCGGTTACCAGGCGGGAGCCATCGCCGAAAGCCGCGGCGACGTAGCTGCGGCTCTCCGCGAATATGTTGCCAGCGCAACCGGCGATGCACCGTCTGACGAGAGCCGCGATCGCCTGCTCGCGCTGGCGCGGAAGCCGGAGCTGCATGCAGCCATTGAGCAAGCAACCGCAGGCCTGCTCAACGGCACTGCTCCCGCCGCAGCCGCGATCCAGTTACGCGCCGCCGTGCTCATTGCCGAGCATCGCCGCGACGATCTGGCCAACGAATTTCTCCAGCTCATCGGCCGAGCCACATCCTTCGACGTGCTCGACGCGGTCTCCGCTTCCGCGCAGAGCAGCGCTCTCCTCAATGCGCAGGAAGCCGCATTGCGCCGGCAGATCGCGCTCACCACCGATCCGGTGCACAATCTCCAGCTTCGCTATCAGCTCGTGGACTTCTATCAGTCGCACAACAACGCCACGTCTGCAGCGGCTGAGGTTGACGCCATCTATCACGAGCACGGCAAGATTCTCGGCGTAGTGCGCTCCACGGTGGACTACGACTGGAACCACGACCGCAAATCGCAGGCCGTGGATGTGCTGCTTGAATCCGCGCAGGCTGCATATCCGGAGCTGAAGAGCGCATTTCAGCTTGAGGCTGCGCGCAAACTGACTGACCTGAGCCAATACCAGCGCTCGCATACGCTGCTCGCATCGCTGCTCGCCGAAAAGCCGCTCGATGCCGACCTTGAAGCAGCCATAGCCGACAATTACGCGCGCGCCAACGAGCAGGCCGGCCTTGAAGCTTTCTATCGTGCGCGGCTCGCCCTTGTCGGGCAGTCGCAACTTGGCCGCGACGAAAAACAGCAGCGCATTGCGCAACTGCGGCGTGGTATGATCTCTGCGGCCACTGTCCTGGGCAATGCAAACGAAGCCGTGGACCAGTACATCGAGCTGATCGACGCGTATCCGGACGATGCAGCGCTGGCGCAGGAAGCGGCGCTGTATGCGGCGGCTCATGGCGCGCGCGATCGCCTCTTCGGGTTCTATCAGAAGACGATCACGGACTCGCCGCGCGACCCGCGCTGGAGCCTGGTACTGGCGCGCCTGGCAACTGCGGCCGAGGACCTGCCGACGGCCATCGACGCCTATGCCCAAACGATCGCGCTTCGCCCGGAGCGGCAGGATCTCTACATTGCGCAGGCCGATCTCGAAATGCGCCTGCATCGCTTGGACGATGCAGCCAACGATTACCAGAAGCTGTACACGCTCTCTTACCACGATCCGCAGTGGATGGAAAAACTGGCCGAGCTGCGCGCACGCCAGGGCCACAATGCCGATGCCGTGAAGGCTCTCGACACGGCATGGGTTGCCGGCAGCCCTCCCAAGGCCGCGAACTTCTTCCGCGTTGCCGCGCGTCTTGAAACCTGGGGGCTGCTCGACGATGCGCGCAGCTACGCAGAGCGCGGCCTCGACCAGGAAGGCGCCGATCTGCTCGTCGATGCTGCCGGCCAGAGCGGAGCCACAACCTACGCGCGCATTCTCGCGCGGCAGCGGCAGGCTTCGGCCGCATTCGCTCGCCTGGCTGCCGCTCGCCAGCAGGCGGCGAATGTGCCGCTCACCGCGATTGTGCAGCAGGTGGTGCAGCAGGGCCCGGCCGCAATCACCAGCGAAGAGTGGCGCCAGCAGCGCGAAGCCGAGCGCAGGCGCGCGGCCACGCAGGGATTTGCGCAGGCCCTTCACGCCATGGGGCAGGCGGCCGGCGAGTTTTACACGCCGGAAGAAATGGCCCAGTTCGCCGCCTGGCTGCAGGGCTATTCCAGTTCAGCGAGCGATGAAGATGTGGCTGCAATTTATCTTCCCGCTGCCGAGGCTGCCGGCTTGGCCGGTCTCACTGCGGAGCTGCGCTGGCGCCTGGCGCAGGCAGACCGGAGCAATGAGCAATTGCTGGCCTGGATTCAAATCGAACAGCAGCGCGTCCAGAGCGAAGCGGCTGCCGCCATGCTGGAAAAACTGGCTGCAAGCCTGGCCGCTGCGCGGAGGATTGCCGTCCTGCAGCATGCTGAAGACCTCTATCGCCAGTCAGGGAATGCCGCCGCGGAGTTGCGCGTGCTGAAGCAGCTTGCCGCAACCGCCAGCTTCGACAGCGAAATGCGGCAGCGGCTTTACCAGCTTCTTCTGGATCGCGCTCCGCAACAGATTGTCGGTCTCGCCGCTGCGGACGACAGCGCGGCGCAGTTCCTCGTTCGTCACGGTGACCGCGCGCAGGCGCTCGCCGCCGTTGCCGCGCGTTCCGCCGCGCAGCCCCCAGTGTGGAAGAACGCCTACACCGGCCTCGCCGGCCTTTACCTGGGCGACTTCCAGCCGGAGATCGCCCAGGCCTTCTCAGCCGCATTGGGCGCAGACGCCACCATCGGCGAGCGCATTGCGCATCCCGCAGATCGCAACCAGCAGATAACGGGCGAGCTCTGGTTCTACTACGGTTCGCGCTATGGCGAACTGCTCGACGGAGCCAAAGATGCGCATGCTGGCGACTTCCTTCCTGCCGAACTTGAACACACTCCGGAAAACTCCGCGGCCTACGCGCTTCTGGCCGATTACTCCGCGCAGATGGGCCGGGCCGACGACGCGCTCAGCGACTACCAGCTTTCACTTGAGCTCAAGGCCGATCAGCCTGCCGTACTCGATCGCATCGCGTGCATCGATTGGCAAAAGGGCCGCCAGGCTGACGCTCTCGCCGCCTGGAACGAGGCAGTCAAGCGCCTGGCCGCCGAGATCGATGCGCAACATGTGCCCGAGACCTTCTGGGGCGACTTTTCCCAGGTGCTCGCGAGCGCGAGCAAACTCGGCCAGTACGACTCCATCCGCCAGCAGGTTGACAGCCTGCTTCGCACTTACATCAGGCGCAACGGCTACTATCGCACGCAATCGCTGGTGGAGGCCGGATACCATGCCAACGGCGACTCGGCTGACTGGCTGCTCTCCATCACCGGCAGCGCGAGCGATCAGCAGCAGCTTCTCCAATCGCTCGTCGAAAGCAGTTGGCCCGCATCCACCGGCTCAGGCTGGATTCGCAGCGATCAGATCGGCACGCTGCTCGCCCGCGTAGTCGAGCTGGAAGAACAGCGGCTTCAGCAAAACCCGGCCGAAGGCCCGGAAAACCTCGACTATCTCACGCAGCGCCTGGTTGCCGCGCTGGTGGAAGAGAAGAAATTCCCTGAGGCGCGCGTCCTGCTGGCGCAGGTACCCGCGCAAAGCCGCATCGGCTCCGCATGGCTGCCTTCCGTTCTTGCGTTGGCTGACGCAGACGGGACACTCGGTTCGCTTATCGATGCATGGAAGAAGCCGGGCAGTCCGGCGCCGGCTGAGAGCGATCTGCGCAGTGCAGCAGCGCAGCTCAGCGTGGCCGGCGGGCGCAGCGTGATGCGCTTCGTGTATGAGCGCGCGATCGCGATGCGCGATCTTGCGGCTCCCAACCTGCTCGGCCTGGCTGCCATCTGCCTTGATGAGGACGACACGCCTGGAGCCGTCGATCTGCTCAAGCGCCTGGCGCTGATCAGCAGCAATATGGAGCAGGACACCGATGCCGCCGCGCATCTGCTCGAAGACCGGCACAAGCCGGCTGAAGCCATTCCCTTCCTGCGTTCGCTCCTCGAGGATTATCCCTGGAACGCCGGCTACAAAGTCAGGCTGGGTGCTGCACTGCTTGCCGTCAACGCCGCAGACGCGGAAGCTCCCGGTTTGTTGAGCACCGTGGCTGCCGATCCCAGGGCTTTGTATGCCGAGCGGCTCGCCGCAGCGCAGGCGCTCAAGGGCCACGCCATGCCGGCCAGCGGCAGCGCCGAGCTTACGCTCATAACGCAGAGCGGTTGTCCCAGTGCAGAAGATGCAACCAAGCCCTTCTTCGTCGCCGCGCGTGAAGCTGCGGCCACCTGCACTTCGGATAGAAAGACGCGTGAGCACCTCCTCCGCGATGCCCTTGCCATCGCACCGCAAAACGGCAAACTCCGCCTCGAATACGTGTGGGCGGCCTTTGCCGCAGGCATGGACGCGCGCGCACTGGTGGCCGCTCAGCCCCTGCTGCAGGCATGGAACGGCTATGGCCAGCCGCTCTATGCGGCGTACAGCGCAGATGAGTCCTCTTCGCTAGATCAGGATGCAAGCCAGCAGCCGCTTTCGCTTGCGTCGCTCAAGCCTGCTGACGCCGTCCGGTTCGCGTTGCTTGCCATCCGCGCCCATGAGCGCCGCCGCGATCTCGATGGCGCCTCCAGCGTGGCGCAGTACGCGCTTAACGTGGTGCGCGATCCTGCGCTGCGACTGCCGCTCGAACAGGAACAAAAACGGCTCGCAGCCGAACTGTCGCGGCGGGCGGAGAACGATCAGCGCGCGCCCAACATTCATGGCGAACTGGCGCAGGACCGGCTGGTGCGTCCACGGCTTATTCCTGACGAGCCGTTTCTCCCGTTACAACTCTCCACCAGGGAGGCGCAGCCGTGAAGCGTATCCTCTTGAGCGTGGTCGCGATCCTGGCCTTTTGTGCTGCAGCCTTCTGGGGCGCGGCCCAGATTGAACAGGCGCAGGCCCCGCAGTTGTCTTCGCTCATGCCCACCGGCGCGCTGCTCTACATCGAAGCGAAAGATTTCTCGGCTTTGCTCAATGACTGGAGCAACTCTGCCGAAAAGCGCGCCTGGCTCGCCGGCGACGATTACCAGGCATTCAGCCGCTCGCATCTGTTTGAGCGCCTGTCGCAGGCGCAGGACGAGTTTTCCGCAGCTGCTGGAATGCACACGGATAATGCGCTCCTCAGCTCAGTAGCCGGTGAGCAGAGCTGCCTTGCCCTTTACGACATCGGCAACCTCGATTTCCTCTACATCACGCGCATGAGCCAGCACGACGCAGAGAACACGCCGCTCTGGCCGCTGCGCTCCAGGTTCGAGCAGCGCGCGGAAGGCGCGGCGCAGTTCTACGTTCACCGGGATCCGCAGTCCAATCGCATCGCGGCTTTTGCCGCGCTCGACGGATGGCTGATCCTTGGTACCCGCGAGGACCTGGTCGCCGGTGCGCTCGACCGTTTGCAGTCGCGCGATGAAAGAAGCCTGTCCGACGAGGCCTGGTACGCCGACAGCATCAAGCAGGCTGCCGGTCCGCCGGGCGACCTGCGGATGGCGCTCAATCTCGACAAGCTCGTGCCATCGCCTTACTTCCGCAGTTACTGGGTGCAGCAGAACATCACCGAGATGAAGCAGTACGCATCGGCGGTCAGCGATCTCTACCGCTCGCCGCAGAGCTACCGTGAAGAGCGTGTGCTGCTGCGCAAGCCGGGGTTCTCGTCTCGCGTTTCAGGAGATGTGAGCGCGATCGCCTCGCTTGCTCCAGCCGACTCCGACTTCTACCTGGCCCAGGCTGTCACGGATTCAGACGCGGTTCTGGCAGCTTTGCGCAACACGCTGCTCGAAGTGAAGCCGGCAACTGTGGAGTCCGCGTGGAGCGCTCCGCCGCTTTCACCCGATGAGAACGCGGGGAGCGCAGACATGCTGGATGTCCGCATCGACCAGGCGCCGGTTGTCGCCGCGCAGGCCGACC
>JASHPJ010000058.1 GCA_030038195.1 Acidobacteriaceae bacterium | reverse complement strand
AGCTTGTTTTCGCCAGCGTCGAGAATCTCCTGGGCGGCCTGAGGACTGTGCGCCCAAAGCGTGACTTGATGGCCCGAGCGGCGGTGAAGGGCGAGGGCGATAGCGGTTCCCCAGGCGCCGGAACCAAGTACGAGGATGCGGCTCATGCAGACTTTCCGGCTCCGAAGCGGGATTCTGTGCCGGCGAGCAGGCGGCGGATGTTCTGGTGGTGTTTGACAAGGATGAGCAGCGCGATGGCAGCCTGCACAAAGAGGAAGAACGCCGGCCGGTTTCCATGAACGAGAAAGAAGGCGAAGACGGGAAATGCGGCAGTGGCGAGAATCGATCCGAGAGAGACGTAGCGGCTGAGCGCGAGGATGACGGCAAAGAGCGCAATGGCAGCCAGCGCGGCGAGCGGCGCGGCGACCAGGAAGACGCCGAATCCGGTGGCCACGCCTTTGCCGCCACGGAAACGGAGCCAGGGGGTGAACATGTGTCCAAGGACGGCGAAGAGCGCGGCGAGCGCCTCGGCGTTGCGCGGGGACAGAGAAGGAATGAGCGCGGCGGCGAGCGCCATGCCCAGCCAGACGGCGACGCAGCCCTTGAGCACATCGAGCAGGAAAGTGACCGCGCCCAGGCCCTTGCCGCCGGTGCGGAGAACGTTGGTGGCGCCAATGTTGCCGCTGCCGACGGAGCGGATGTCCTGCTTGCGGAAGATGCGGACCAGCAGGTAGCCGGTGGGGATGGAGCCCAGCAGGAATGCTGCAGCCGCAATCAGCACGTATGCAAGGGGCATAACGAAAGAGTTTAGCAGGTAAGGGCAGGAGACTTCAGGAAAGGGCAAGCGGATCAGGTGAGTATTTTCGTGCCTTGGGGGATCACCATTGAATGCTGCAAACGTAATAGCCTGCTGGCGGAAGAAAGGCAACCGCAGATTCCACCACGGCGGATCCTCGGCCCGCCACGGCGGGTCTTCGACCTTCGACTCTCCGCAGCGGCCGGCCTTCGCCCAAGATGACAGGCAGAGCATTATTTTTGTAGGAATCAATAGAGTCCCATTCATTTTGCAGCCGTTGCGGCTGTGGGCCTTTCATCAAATACTGTGGGGTTTTCATCGACCTGAAAGCGCGAGGGCCGCGTTAGCTCATCGCCTGGCGCGCAGAGCGGACTTCAGCAGCGAGAATGGTAAGGATATTGAGAGAGATGGCCGGGTTGGACTTCATGAGCGCGAGGAAGTCTCCGCGGGGCAGAAAGCTGACGTGCGCGCTGGCGCTGGCGATGGCGGTGAGGGTGTAGGGCTCACCGCCAACCGCGCCGGGAAGGCCGAGCAGCGAGCCGGCCTTGGCGTCGATGGAGAGAATGGGGGCGCCGGCGGGGGAGCTCATGATGAGCGTGGCTGTGCCGGATTTAAGGATGTAGAGGCCGGCCGGCGAGTCGCCTTGATGAAAGAGAGTGCGCTCGATGCGGCAGTCGACGGGAGTGGCGCGGCGGTCAAGCGCCAGGATGAGATCGGGGTTGGCAGCGAAGGAAGATGGGTCGAGTTGCATGGGTTGGGCTCCTGGTCGTCGGACGAAGTCTGTATGCTGCGCGAGCCTGGGCGCTGCTGTTTATGGATAGCACCGGCGGGTTGCGGCAGCTTGTGATGCGAGTCACAGGCGAGTGTGAGCGGGAGAGCGCGGGGCGCTGCCATTAAACTGGGAGGGGCAGCCTGCGATGGCCGGAATCTTTGTTAAAACTCGCACCACGCTGGAGATGATCAAGTGGGAGCACTCGATCTTTGCGCTGCCGTTTGCGCTTACGGCGGTGCTGCTGGCGGCGCATGGACTGCCGACGGGGCGCACGCTGGGATGGATCCTGGTGGCCATGGTGGCGGCGCGGTCGGCGGCGATGGCGTTCAACCGCTGGGCGGATGCGGAGCTGGATGCGGCGAATCCGCGGACGAAGATGAGGGCGATTCCAGCGGGGCTGCTTACGCGGCAGTTTGTGCTGGGTTTCACGCTGGCGGCGACGGCGGTGTTTGTGCTGGCGGCGGGTGAGCTGAATCGCGCAACGCTCTGCCTGTCGCCGGTGGCGCTGGCGGTGCTGTTCGGCTACAGCTACATGAAGCGCGTGACGCGGTGGTCGCACCTGGTGCTGGGGCTGGCGCTGGGCATTGCGCCGTCAGCGGCGTGGATTGCGGTGCGCGGCTCGCTCGATCCGCGGATCCTGGTGCTGACGGCGGCGGTGACGCTGTGGGTGGGCGGCTTTGACGTGCTCTACGCGTGCCAGGACTACGACTACGACCGCGCGGCGGGACTGCACAGCTTGCCGCAGGCGGCGGGGGTTCCGGCAGCGTTCTGGGCGGCACGGCTGATGCACGCGGCCATGCTCGGGCTGCTGGCGTGGTTCGGCGGGCTGTTTCATTTTCGCGCAATCGGCTGGCTTGGCGTGGCGGCGGTGGGACTGCTGCTGGCTTACGAGCACTCGCTGGTTTCGCCGCGCAACCTGCGCCGGCTGAATGCGGCGTTCTTCACAATGAACGGCGTGATCGCCATGGTCTTCCTGGGTTTTGTGGCCGCGGATCTGTGGTTGGGGCGGTCCATTCCGCGGCCGTAATCGGGAACCGCGGCCGCAACGCGGGTGCTCGCCGCGGCGGGCCCGATCAGATGCTGAGCACGGGAAACGGCGAGTCGCGGACCACGGCGTAGGTGAGGTCGCGCAGGCGGCCGGCTGCGCCGGGATGCGGATTGCGGCCGATCATGAGCACGTCGGCGTCAGACTGGCGCGCAGCCTGAAGCAGCGCGTCCTTGATGGATCCGACGGCGATGCGGACCGGGGCTTCAAGGCCGATCTTGCGCTCAAGCTCGGCGATGCGCTCGGCAGCCGCGCGCCGCTCGGTGGACTGCAGTTGCTCTTCGAGATCGAGTTGCACGGGTAGGCTCTTGTCGGCCGATTGCACGGCGTGGAGGATGGTGAGCCTGGCGTGGGCGATGGCGGTTGCTTCCCTGGCGAAACGCAGCACGCGCGCCGAGTCAGCGCTGAGGCCTATGGCGCAGAGCCACTCGCGGTGCTCGATGGGGTGCGGGGCAATGGTTTCGGCATGCCGGCTGGTGAGCACCGGGCAGGCAGCGGAGTCGAGCACCTTGGCGGTGGTGGAACCCAGCAGCATCCGGCGGAAGTAGCCGGCGTGGGTGGGCATGACGATGAGGTCGAATTTGCTCTCGCGCGCGACACGCGCGATCTCGGTGGCAGCATCACCAGCGGCGACAATGCGCGGGCACTCGCTTACGGGAAACTCCGCGGTGAGGAAAGAGTCGAGGCGCTCACGGCCGATGCTGAGATGCTCGTCGGCTACTTCGTAGAGCGAGCGGGCGTAGAGTTCGAGGCCGTTGTAGCTGATCGGATTGACGACGTGGACGAGTGAGACTTGGGCTCCGAACATGGCAGCCGCGCGTTTGACATAGGCGGCCATGCCGATGGAAGAAGGGGAGAAATCGACAGGAAAGAGGACGTTTTCAATGAGGCCCATGGGTCTTGCTCCTCAGGGTGCTGGTTGTTTGGGTACTACAAATGAGATGGGCGGGAGCGGGGATCGATTCAGAGAAAGAACGGGAAGACGGGGCGAGTGACCCACCTGATTTTTTAGCGGTTCGTTCCGCCACAACCGAGGGTGGGCCACCTGCCGGGTCGTTGGTGGGGAATAAAAAGCTATAAAGGGTTGTAGATATTTGTATCCCGCCTTAGCCACGAAGAACGTGGCAAAGATGGGGCACCTAGGGAGGCTCTGCACAACCGGCAGTAATTCCAGTGGGCAGAAGACGGAGAGCCAATCGAGTACGGTCTGACGCCGTTCTGCCGTTCCG
>JASHPJ010000057.1 GCA_030038195.1 Acidobacteriaceae bacterium | reverse complement strand
CCACGTTGAGCAGCCACTGGTTGTCGCTCTTGAGCGGGCTGCACTCGATAGCGATGGCGCCCACCACGCCGAAGCGCGCGGCCAGGGCCATGTAGCGCTCCGGCAGCGAGGGCTTGCAGATGGGATCGGTCTTGTCGGGCCAGGGAACGCCGCCGGGCCGTAGCGGATCGAAGAGATGAACGTGTGCATCAATGATGGGGATGGATTCGGGCTGGCCTGTTGCAAGCTGTTGCATCGCCGGTGCTACGGCGCTCATCG
Organism: Acidobacteriaceae bacterium; assembly: GCA_030038195.1. Taxonomy (GTDB): domain Bacteria; phylum Acidobacteriota; class Terriglobia; order Terriglobales; family Acidobacteriaceae; genus Telmatobacter. Next base: position 9,708 of record JASHPJ010000057.1, on the reverse strand, counting down.
CCGCAAATTTGAGTAAGTCGCGCCGCTTCATTGAGACCTCCGCCGCAGGACGCGGCGCACAACCCACTATACACAGCGGGACGCGGTCCGGGCGTGGTGCTGCGAGCGGAGCGGGGGAAATTACGCGCGGCTCTTGCTGGCGATGCGCGCCGCTCAGCCGTCGAAGCGGTAGGAGCTGATGGCTGCGCCCATCGGCTCATCGGTAAAGACGCGCTTGCCCGGCGCATCGCCGCCGGCACCTGCGGCCACGAAGAGCGGAGCCAGGTGCTCCTCGCGCGGATGTGCGTAAGACGCGAACGGCGCGCTGCGCCAGTTTTTCAGCAAATTGTCGCGCTCGGACGCGGGTAACTCCACGGCGCTGGTGAGCCACGCGTCGAAGGCGCGGGCGCGCTCGGCGGTCTGCGGGTGAAAGTAGGCGCGGAGATTGTGGAAGCTCATCCCGCTGGCCACGATGAGCACGCCCTCATCGCGCAGCGGCGCCAGCGCGCGGCCGGCTGCCAGGTGCAACGCAGCATCGAGCGGCGTGGAGAGCGACAGCGTGACCACCGGGATCTGCGCCTGCGGAAAGGCCACCTTGAGCGGCACAAAGACGCCGTGGTCGTAGCCGCGGCTGGGATCGGTTGCGGCGGGCAGACCGGCGTCTTTCAGCAGCGCGGCCGTGCGCATGGCCAATCCGGGATTGCCCGGCGCGGGCCAGGTGAGCCGGCAGGTATGTTCGGGAAAGCCGGAATAATCGAAGATGAGCTTGGGCTGCGCGCCGGAGCCGGCGGTGAAGGCAGGCTCCTCCCAGTGGCCGCTGATGACCAGCAGCGCTTTCGGCTCGGCCGGCAGCGTGCCGGTCAGCGATTCGAGAAAGCTCTGCGTCGGCTTCCATGTATCCGCCGGGCCCCAGGTCCAGTCCATGAAGAAGCAGGGTCCTCCGCCGTGGGGCAGGAAGATCGCTGGCTGGCGTGGGGCAGTGGCGGACATGGCTGATTCTCCGTTCCCTCCGGCCGGACTTTCAGGCAAATTGTGTCGAAGCCGGATCATAGTCGTTTAAACGACTAATTATCGGATGTACAAAGCAGCGGATCGATTCAAGCCCCGGCGAATTTACCCGTTACACCCGGCAGCCGGCTTCGAGCGAAGGCGCATCCTGGTGCTTGTACATGAGGAAGAACTCGCGGTGACCCAGCCGCTCGGGCTTGCTGGGCTTGCCTGAAGCAACGTCGGCAATCAGGTCCATCAGTTCCAGGGAGGCTTCGTCGAGCGTCACCGCGCCACTCAGGATGCGGCCGGCGTTGAAGTCCATGTCGTCGATCATGCGCTGGTAGGTACGCTCGTTGCCGGTGATCTTGATGAGCGGCGAGACGGCGCTGCCGATCACGCTGCCGCGACCGGTGATGAACAGGACAATCTGCGCGCCGGCGGCGATCAGGTCCATGATGCCTTCGGTGTCATTGGGGTTGGTGTAGCCGAACTGCATGAAGTGCGCGTCGGGCACCGAGTCCAGCAGCCAGAGGCCCGCGCGCGGCGGCCGCTCGCTTACGCGGATGACACCCTGGATGGGCCGGCTGCCGCTCTTGGCAAAGGCCCCCATGCTCTTTTCTTCAATGGTGGTGAGTCCGCCGGCAAAGTTGCCCGGCGCCACCGAGTACTGGCGCACGGCCTTGCAGTAAGCCAGCATCTTGTTATACGTGGCCGCGAGCTGCCCGGCGGCAGCGGGCGAGGCGGCGCGCGTGGTCATTACGTCGCGCAGGCCGATCATCTCCACCACTTCTTCAAAGATCGCCGTGCCACCCGCATCCACAAGCCGATCGAAGGCGCGGCCCACCACGGGATTGCCGGCCAGGCCCGAGGTGCCGTCCGACCCGCCGCACTCGGCGCCGATAGTCAGGTCGGCGAAGGTCATGGACACGCGGACAGCATCTGCCTCAGCCCGCGCGCGCAGCAACTGGATCAGCTCTTTGCCATGGGCGACGCTCGAGCGCGTGCCGCCATGCTCCTGGATGAAAAACGACTCTGCCGGCCGGCCGGACTGGAGGATTGCGCCGGCTAGGCGATGCGGCTGCGTGTACTCGCAGCCCAGCCCCACGCACAACGCGCCGCCGATGTTGGGATGCGTACCAAGCGCCAGCATCAGGCGGATGGCGTAGTCGTTGTCATAGCAGCCGGGAAAGCCGATGACGTGTACGTCCGGCTCATCCTTGCCGATCTCCTGGGCGACGAAGCTGGCGCACTCCACGGTGTAGATCACCAGGATGTGATTGCGGATGCCTTTACGGCCGTCGGGACGCAGGTAACCCTGCCAGGTGCGGTCAGCCATGTGCGTTGTCTCCCGGCGCGCCGGTGTGCAGATCGAAGCTGCCGGAGCGCTCGTCGAGCTGGCTGCGGCAGTTGTGCAGGTGCACCCACGCGCCCGGCTCGATGCGGCGGATGGCAGTGCCGATGAGCACGCCAAACTTGGTGATCGTGCCGCCTTCGGCAATGGCGGCCAGCGCCACCTTGTGGCCCATGGCGATCTCTTCGCGCGCTGCGATCTCGCTTGTGCCTGCCGGGCCAACGACAGTCAAAGACGCGCCCTCCGCCGCTTCGCCCAGCAGCGTGGCGACGTTGTCAGACGCATGGACCTGAAAAGCCGAGGGCATGTGCTGTTCTCCTCCCTAATTCTAGGACGAAGACAGCGTGGACCGTGGCTGTTTTCGATCGCATTGGCAACAGGCGCCAGCGTCTTATGTATAATTCGTGTCGCGAAGAAAATTCTATTCGTGCGATTCGTTCTTCTCCAGCTCGAAAAAGAGGTGCCTGTCGATGCACGTTCCGGCGCGCTCTGGTTCCGTTCCGCGCAAGGGGAGGCTCCCATGCTGCAGGGCTACCTGCGACCGGCCGCTTTCGCCGCCGTCGCCATCGTCGTTCCCGTGTTTCTCGCCGTTCCCGCCGCGCCGGCTCAGCAGGGCGTGCCGGTCATCACCGCATCCGTGACCCTGGTGGAGAGCGCGCAGGAGTCCGGGCCGGTGCAGCGCGCTACCAGGGACCTGGAGAGCGACTTCACCAGGGTCTTTGGCCGCGCGCCCCGGCTCGTCAACGACCTGAAAGACGCCGGTCCCACCGCGATTCTGATCGCGCAGCGCCAGAATCTGCCCGCCGGCGTAGACTGCGCGACAACTGCGAACACTGAGGCCTTTGCCTTTTCCATCACCAGTTCCGGCGGCGCGAAGCGCCTGGTCTGCCTCACCGGCGCGGACATGCGCGGGACCATCTATGCCATCTACCAGTTCTCGCAGACGGTCCTCGGCGTCGATCCCATGTATCTATGGACAGACAAGCAGCCGGCGAAGCGCGTTTCCATCTCGCTGCCGAAGAATTTTGCAAGAATTTATCCGAGCCCGGTCTTCCAATACCGCGGATTTTTCCCGAATGACGAAGATTTGCTGACCGGATGGGTCATTCCGCCCAAGGGCGAGCAGTCGGGCATCGCACTCAGCGTGTGGGACCAGGTCTTCGAGACCATCCTGCGGCTCAAGGGGAACATGGTCGTGCCCGGCACGTGGACCTTCCCCGACGACGCGCCGGTGCACGCGGCCACCGAGCGCGGGCTGATCGTCAACCAGCATCACGCCATTCCGCTGGGCGTGAACGTAGCGCGCTGGCCGGCTGACGTGCCCTATAACTTCTCCACGCATCCTGAGATTCTGGAGCGCGCCTGGACCAACGCTGTGGCCGAGTACAAGCCGGACGAGGAGATTCTCTGGTCAGTGGGTCTGCGCGGGCTGTCGGACGCGAGCTATGCCTCGCTCGATCCCAGCGTGCGCGGCAATGATCCGCTGCTGGGCAAGCGGATCAGCGAGGCCATCGCCGACCAGATGAAGATTGTGCGCGCCAGGCGTCCCAACGCTCGGTTTGTCACCAGCCTCTGGCAGGAGGGCGCGCGGCTCATGCGCGAAGGCTACCTGAAGATTCCGCCGGAGGTGTCGCTGGTGTGGGCCGACACCGGCTACGGCGACATGCAGGACGATGGCAGGGTGGCTGCGGGCCAGGGCATGTACTTCCATGTGGCCATGATGAACGGCCACGCCAACCAGCTTTCTGAGATGGTTCCGGTCGAGCGCATTCAGGAGGAGATTGGCCGTTACATCAAGGCCGGCGCGACTTCGTACATCCTGGTCAACACCAGTGACATCCGGCCCGTGGCCATGACTGCGCGCGCGCTGATGGAAGCCGCATGGGGCGGTGTGCCGCAGCAGGCTGACGCGGACGGCGCTTACTATCGCAAGTGGGCCACGGAGGAGTTCGGCGCCAAGTCGGCGAGCGCGCTCGAAGAGATATACAAGGACTATTTCGCGGCTCCATCGCTGCGCCATCCGTTCTATGGCATACCCAGACTTACCTCAGCCGGCAATGCGCCGCCTGCGCCGCCGGCCGTCAGCTTTACGCGCTGGGACGGCGACCAGCACTACCACTCCGAGGCGCGCCGGCTCATTCTTGATGACCTGAGCGTGCACCAGGTCATCGCCATTCCCAGCCAGTCACCCAAGTGGACGCAGCCGCGCGTTCTGCCTTCCGGCACGGCGGAGACGCGCGCGCATGCGCTCGATCAGGACATCAAAGACGGCGAAGACGCAGCACCGCGCTGGGATGCGGTATGGAAGAAAGCCGTGGCCGCTGAAGCCCTGGTTGATCCCGAGCGCCGCCAGTATTACCAGGCCGAAGTGCTCACCATGATCACCATCAACCGCGAGAGCAACGCGATGCTGCTCGATCTGGCCAAAGCGATGAAAGACGCCGACGCCGGGGACAAGACGAAGGCCGAGACAGAGGCGGCTGCATCGCTGACTGCGCTCGACGCGATTCAGAAGTCGATGGCGCTGGCCGAGTACGGCAAGTGGAAGAACTGGTACCGCGGCGACTGGCTTACGGGCGTCTATCGCACCCGCGAGCTGGTACAGGACTATCTGAGCCATCTCAAGGATCCGATGGCCAGGCTGCCTGCACCGGCCTCGTGGAGCGGATGGGAGGGTTACTTCCATATCATGGCCTACGAGGGCGACCGCTCGGTGGATGTGCACTGAGGCTCTTTGAGAAATTCGCTCAATGTGACTGCTTGAAATTCGCTGGGATTCAGCGGTTTCCCATCCTTGCCGCGATAAAACTGCGGAAAGGATGGGGCACGGAGATTCGTATCCTGTCCTAAGTCCGATTTTGCGATTGAGCGCAAATGGGCGCATACTGCGTGCATGGCCAGTTGGCGCGCGCCGCGTTGTCGAGCGCAGCGATTTCCCCGTTTTACGTATCTTTGAGAGCATGACCGGCCTGCGTGGCCGCACAGGAGCTATTGCGATGCCTGCCGCTCACCCGCTTCCCCAGACACTGGGGGAACTGCGCAAAAGCGCTCTGTTCCCTGAAGCGCGCCTCAAGACCCGCAGCGTGAAAGACGAGATGCGCGCCAACCTGATGGCGCGGCTCAAGACACGCGAGACGATCTTTCCCGGCATCGTGGGCTATGAAGACACGGTAGTGCCGCAGATTGTCAACGCCATCCTGTCGAAGCAGAGCTTCATCCTGCTCGGGCTGCGCGGCCAGGCCAAGAGCCGCATTCTGCGCGCGCTCACCGCGCTGCTCGACGAGCAGATGCCTTACGTGGCCGGCTGCGAGATTCGCGACAATCCTTACGCGCCGCTGTGCAGGCGCTGCCGCGACCTGGTCGCCGCCCAAGGCGACGCCACGCCGCTTGCCTACATCGGGCGCAACGAGCGCTACGTGGAAAAGCTGGCTACGCCGGACGTAACGGTTGCCGATCTGGTGGGCGATCTCGATCCCATCAAGGCGGCGCGCGGCGGCGCAGACCTTTCGAGCGAGCTCACCATGCACTATGGCCTGCTGCCGCGCGCCAACCGCGGCATCTTCGCCATCAACGAGCTGCCCGACCTGGCCGGAAAAATCCAGGTGGCGCTGTTCAACATCATGCAGGAGGGCGACGTCCAGATCAAAGGCTATCCGGTGCGCCTCATGCTCGATGTTGCGCTGGTCTTCAGCGCCAATCCTGAGGATTACACGGCGCGCGGCAAGATCATCACGCCGCTCAAGGACCGCATCGGCTCGGAGATTCGCACCCATTATCCGGAGTCGCTCGAAGAAGGCATCGCCATCACCACGCAGGAGGCATGGGCTGCGCGCGACAGTGCGCCGGCTGAGATCGCGCAGTATGTGCGCGAGGTGGTGGAGCAGGTGGCCTTCTCGGCGCGCGAAGACAAAAAAGTGGACAGGCGCAGCGGCGTGAGCCAGCGGCTGCCTATCTCGACCATGGAGCTGGTGATCTCAAACGCCGAGCGGCGCGTGCTGGTCAACGGCGACGCGCTGGTCATTCCGCGGGTGAGCGACATCTACGCCGCCATGCCGGGCATCACCGGCAAGCTCGAGCTCGAATACGAGGGCGAGCTGCGCGGCGCGGACACGGTTGTGCAGGACCTGATCCGCGCCGCAGTGGGCAAGATATTTCATCGCTACTTTGCCGATGTAGACACCGAGCAGATCGAGCAGTGGTTCAACCTGGGCGGGACGGTCAAGCTGGAAGACAATCAATCCTCGGCTGAAGCGCTCAAGGAGCTGAAGCAGATCCAGGGATTATTGGAAAAGCTCACGCCGCTCGGCGTGAAGCCTTCCGACGCAGCGCCGAAAATAGTGGCTGCAGCCGAGTTTCTACTGGAAGGCATGGTGGCACATCGCAAGCTGAGCCGCAGCCAGGAGCATGCATTTGCCGCGCAGGAGGGCCGGCGCCGGCACGAGCGCGAAGAGATTTCCCAGGAGCGGCAGGAGTTTGAAAACGAGTACGAGGACTGGCAGCGTTCACGCCGCGGCCGCAGAGGCGGCTTGAACTGACGCTGAAGAACGATCGGCTTCAACCATCGAGGATGATTCCGCATGAAGCGCGTCCGCTACACCAAATTCACCGGCGATCTGGCCTCCGGGATCGATCTCGAAGACCTGCTGAAGGCGCTTTCGGATTATCTGCTCGACTCCGGGTTCTACGATCCTTATTCGCGTTTTCAGGACCTCGATCATACCATGGAAAACCTGCGCGAAGCGCTGCGCCGCGTGCTGGAGCAGGGCGATTTCTTTGACGAGTCGATGCGAAGGCAGCTCGATCAACTGGCTGCGGAAGGCAAGCTGGACGAGCTGATTGACAAGCTCATCGCGCGGATGGAGCAAGAGAGCTATATCTCGCCGCGGCCAGCGCGGCCGTCCGATGGAAACGGCCAGATCGGCAATGTCGAGGGTGAAGTGCGCTTCGAAGTAACGGACAAGAGCCTCGACTTTCTCGGCTTCAAGACGCTGCGCGACCTGCTCGGCTCGCTGGGCAAATCAAGTTATGGCCGGCATGATACGCGGCACTGGGCCACGGGCGTCGAGACCAGCGGCGCGTCGCGGCGCTACGAGTTCGGCGACGTGCTGAATCTGGACGCAACGGCCACGCTCAACTCGGCAATCGCGCGCGAGGGCATCGGGCTGCCGCTCAACATGGAGTACGAAGACCTGCACGTGCATCAGTGCGAGTATCAGAGCTCCTGCGCCACGGTGGTCATGCTCGACTGCTCGCACTCGATGATCCTCTACGGCGAAGACCGCTTCACGCCGGCCAAGCGCGTAGCCATGGCACTCTCGCACCTCATCCGCACGCAGTATCCCGGCGACTCGCTCTCGCTGGTGCTGTTTCACGATTCGGCCGAAGAGATGCCGGTGTCGCATCTGGCGCGCGTGAAGGTCGGCCCCTGGCACACCAACACGCGCGAGGGCCTGCGCGTGGCCCAGCGCGTGCTGGCCCGCCAGCGCAAGGACATGAAGCAGATCGTGATGATCACCGACGGCAAGCCTTCGGCACTTACCCTGCCCGACGGCCGCATCTACAAGAATCCTTACGGCCTCGATCCGCTGGTGGTGAGTGAAACTCTGGAAGAAGTGGCGCGCTGCAAGCGGTCAAACGTGATGATCAACACGTTCATGCTCGCGTCCGACCATGGCCTGGTGCAGTTCGTGCACAAGGTTTCGCAGATGTGCCGCGGCAAGGCGTACTTCACCACGCCCGACACGCTGGGCCAGTATTTATTGATGGATTACATGCAGGGCAAGTCGAGGACGATCCACTGAGAATCTATCTGAAAACCTGATGTTTTGAAAGGGCAGGCTTGAACACTTGAAATCGTCCCCTTGCAAAGCTTTTGCCTTGCTTGGATGAGTTGTTAGACAGGCTCCAAGGGGACAGATTGCCGTTCGTTGCTGTGAATCCCTTAACCGTTTGTCTCAATTTTAGGGACAACTCCAAACCCAGGACCAACGCTATTCCCTATTCCCTACTTCCCATTCCCTACTTCCCAGCATCATCAGATGCCTTCCCCCATCGACACGTAGGTGCTCAGCTTCTCCAGCTCCATGCGATACGCCGCCCGCTCCGCCTCTTCATCCTGGAAGCGCTTGTCGCTATGCTCCGGCGCGCCGCAGCGCTGCTCCAGCTCTTCCACGCGCGCCGAGAGCGCAATCAGCGCATCGGAGAGCGGGTCTTTCACCTCGTGTGGATCGGTGATGAGCACACGCTGGCCGTTGCGGTAGACGATGTGCGCGGGAACACCGACGACCGTCGAGTTGGGCGGCACGTCGGCCAGCACCACTGAGCCCGCGCCCACGCGCGAGTTTTCGCCTACGGTAATGTTGCCCAGCACGTTGGCGTTGTTGCCGATAAAGACGCCGTTGCAGATGGTCGGATGGCGCTTGCCGTGGCCCTTGCCCGTGCCGCCCAGCGTCACGCCCTGGTACATGGTCACGTCGTTGCCGACGATAGCCGTCTCGCCGATCACCACGCCGGTGGCGTGGTCGATGAACAGCCTGCGGCCAAGCTGCGCGCCGGGATGAATATCGACGCCGGTGTAAAAGCGCGCAATCTGCGACAGCATGCGCGCGGGCAGCAGCAGCTTGGCCCGCCAGAAGAGGTGTGAAACGCGATGCGTCCACACCGCCCACAAGCCGGGATAGCACAAAAGCACCTCCAGCCGCGAGCGGGCAGCGGGATCGCGCTCCATGACGGAGGCGATATCTTCGCGGATGTTTGCCAACAGGGCCATCGGTGCGTAATGGATGCGTGGCGCCGGCGAGACGATGCGCATTCCGCCGGCGCGCGCGACATCGTTAGACTGCGACCGGCTCCGGGGCCAGCGCCAGAGCCTGCTGACGCAGCGGCTCGAAGAGCACGCTCGAAAGATAACGCTCGCCGAAGCTGGGCAGAACGGCGACGATCAGCTTGCCTGCATTCTCAGGCCGCGCAGCTACCTTGAGGGCCGCGGCAACCGCCGCGCCGGAGCTGATGCCGACAAACAGCCCCTCTTCCAGCGGCAGCCGGCGCGCCATGGCGATCGACTCTTCGTTGGTTACCTGGATAACCTCGTCGATGAGCCTGGTGTCGAGGATGCTGGGAATGAATCCCGCGCCGAGGCCCTGAATTTTGTGCGGACCGGGTTTGCCGCCGGAGAGCACCGCGCTGTCAGACGGCTCAACGGCGATGGCCTTGAATGAAGGCTTGCGCGGCTTGATGTAGTTGGCGACGCCCGTGATCGTGCCGCCCGTTCCCACGCCCGAGATGAGGATGTCAGCCTTGCCGTCAGTATCTTCCCAAATCTCAGGGCCGGTGGTGGTCAGATGAATCGCCGGATTGGCAGGGTTGTCGAACTGCTGGACAATAATCCC
>JASHPJ010000056.1 GCA_030038195.1 Acidobacteriaceae bacterium | reverse complement strand
GTGGAACGGGTTTCTACTGGAAGATCTGGCACCGCGGCCGCTTGGCGATATGCCGGCGGCGGTGCTGGCGGACATGGAGACATCGCAGGTGTCGATCTTTGCGGTGCAGGTGCAGGCCAACGAGCTGCGCTCACGGATGCAGATGACGGACGTGGTGAACCGGCGGCGGATGCGGCACGCGCACATGGTCAACATTACGCCGGAGATCATGTGCCAGGGAATGCGCGCGGACTTCAACCTGGTGGACCGGCTCTCACAGAAGGTGCTGGAGCGCGTGCGCCGGGCGAAGCGGATTCGCGCGACGACCGCGGCGGGCACGGACATTACGGCGGAGATGAATCCCGCGTACAAGTGGTTCAAGACTTCGGGGATCATCTCGCCGGAGAAGTGGGGAAACCTGCCGGGCGGCGAGTGTTTTACTTCGCCGGGCGAGGTGAACGGCCGGTTCGTAGTGGATGGCGTGGTGGGCGACTGGCTCTGCGCGCGCTATGGGCTGCTGCAGGGCACGCCGCTGACGATCGAGATTGCGGGCAACCGCGTTGCTAGCTGCGCGAGTGAGAACGGGCAGCTTGAAGCGGACTTCTGGGCGTATACGCATACGGACGAGAACTCCGACCGCGTGGGCGAGTTTGCGATTGGCACCAACCTGGGCGTGGAGCGGGTGATCGGCAATATTCTGCAGGACGAAAAGTTTCCCGGCATCCACATTGCGTTTGGCAACCCCTATGGCGAGCATACGGGCGCGCCGTGGCGCTCGGGCACGCACATTGACGTGGTGGGGTTGGGCTTCAACATCTGGCTGGAAAGCGAGTCCGGCAGCGAGCAGATCATGCGCGAGGGCAGGTTTCTGATTGCGGCATGAGCACGGCCCCGCGCGACACGTTTTTGAAGCCTTGCCGGGCATTTCTCATCTAAGCTGGTGTCATGACAACTTCTGCGGCACAAGCACTGCGCACTCTTGGCAACTCTGACATGCAACTTACACCCATCGGCTTTGGCGCGTGGGCCATCGGCGGCGGCGACTGGACGTATGCCTGGGGTCCGCAGGACGACAGCGAGTCGATTGCAGCTATCCATCGCGCGCTCGACCTGGGCATCAACTGGATCGATACGGCGGCTATCTATGGGCTGGGCCACTCGGAAGAAGTGGTGGCGAGGGCGCTGAAGGGCGCGAGCCGCAAGCCGTATGTGTTTACCAAGTGCTCGCTGCGCTGGCGCGAGAACCGGACCATTTACAACTCGCTGCAAGCAGCCTCGGTGGCCGAGGAACTCGAAGCCTCTCTGCGCCGGCTCAACGTGGAGGCGATCGATCTTTACCAAGTGCACTGGCCCAATCCCGAGGGAGAGGTCGAAGAGGGATGGGAAGAATTGGCACGGCTCAGGGAGCAGGGCAAGATCCGGTGGATTGGCGTCTCGAACTTCAATGTGGAGCAGATGGAGCGGGCGCGGAAGATTGCCCCAATCACCAGCCTGCAGCCGCCCTACTCGATGCTGCGGCGAGCGATCGAAGAGAAGATTTTGCCCTATGCGCAGGCGCACAAGATCGGGGTGATTAACTACTCGCCGATGCTGTCCGGCATGCTTACGGGCAAGATGACGGCCGAGCGCATCGCAGCGATGCCAGCAGACGATTGGCGCCGGAATAATATCGAGTACAAAGAGCCGAGGTTGAGCCGCAACCTGCGGCTGGTGGAGTTACTGCGCGAGATTGGCAGCGGGCACGGCGTGACTCCGGGCGTTGTAGCCATCGCCTGGACGCTGCACCATCCGGCGATTACGGCCGCCATCGTGGGCGGGCGCAGCGCACGCCAAGTTGAGGAGACGGCCGCGGCGCTCGAGTTCCGGCTAAGCGAAGAAGAGTTTGCGAAGGTCAACGCGTTTCTTGCGGCGAACCCGGCCTAAGCGGATTCTTCCGGGGCTCACAGTTTCGCGGTGGCTCATTATTCTGCTGGGCTTTGAGGTCAGTGCCGATGAGGATCGGTCCCGGCTCTTCCTGGCGGATTTTGCGCTCTTTCTATGGGGGTGAACCTCTTGCCTCCTTCCGAACACGATGAGGGATTGGCTCGTAGAAGTTCAGGAGATTCGAAACGTGGCAGAGCGCAAATGAAAAACCCTGGCCTTAAAGCCAGGGTTTGTTTCTGAAGAGGAAGACCTGTTTACATGGCAGCGACGAAGTCGGGAACCATCATGGCGGCGTGATCCTGCAGGAGCTGGGTCATGCGCGCAGCCATGCCGGTGTACATCGAAGCAGCGCGGAAGGCATTGATGCGGACGCCTTCGCTTGCCTGGGTGAAGGCATATTGCGCCAGGGCCATCAGCACGCATACGCGAATCTGCATGGCGTCACTGTGCAGCGTTTCCACCAGCAGGCGATCCACACCCTCACAGTGGGTGACGGCGTAGTTAGCCATCTCCAGAAGGACCTGAGCGTTCTGATACATGACCCAGAGCCCCTTCGGCCCTTCCATTCGCTTCCAGGCGTCGTCGGGAGTTGCGCTCAACCCTTCTTTCCAGAGGAAGTGATCGCTGAGCTCGCGGGCACTCCAATCCGGACGCAGGCGAGCCAGCAGGGTCTCCCACGTCTGGGAATTCCGACGGCGCACGTTCATGCGCCAGCGACCAAGGCAAAAGGCGACTGCAGCGATTGCGGCAAGTTCGAGCAACGGTAGAATCATTTGCGATCCTTTTTACCGTGCACAGGTGACCAAAACTCGGTCTCCGGGCCCCGGCTTGCATTTCGGTTACGTATTACTATACCCAGAAAATCGGCAGATTGACTACAAAAATTCTGATTTTTCCATATCTTTTGTGTGATGACCGAGCACTCAAGAGGACAATGAACAAAAGTAACCTCGTAATAGTAACTTTCTGTTCCAGACTGCTGACCAACCTCGCAAATCGTCTCTTCGAAGTTAAACCCTACTCATTTTGCAGTCGTGCCGCTTTCAAAAGCGACGGGTTTTTCGTCAACCTGTTCCTGTCTTCTGGTTGTTCATGGCTGCCGTCTTTTACCCGTTTTGCCGTGTCCGGAGTTCGAAAGCGCGATACGCGTGCTCCGCGCAGAGCCGGCTACGGCCAGCAGCAGGCCCTGCATCTGCGGGCTGAACTCGCGCCGTTCCGCTTCCTTCTGTGCAAAGCTCACAATCCAATAGAGTAAGGAGACGAGATAGCTGGCGATCAGAAACTGGTCGAGAGTTCGGTACTGGTCAGCATTCTGGTGAGAACGCAGCACCGTGATGGTAAGGGAGACAAAGGAATAAAAGCCGAGACCGGTGACTACTTGCAGTTCGCGGTCGCGCCAGCCGATGGAGAGCAACTGGCTGCACCCGGCCAGGATCAGGAAAAACAGCACCCGGAGGATCGAGTCAGTCTGCTGCAGACGGGCCAACTCATGCCATTGATGCGGAAAGTGAGCGTAGGCTGCAGAGTCAGCGAACGGCCAGATGATCAAGCCAGCGACTACAAGCAAACCGCCAAGGACCCAGATGGTAGGACGGGGAAGGGAGGCGCGAAATGGCCGGAAGACCGACCAGCTCACTTCCACCAATACGCAGAACTGGAGGAGCGAATCAATAATCTGGCCGCCAAAGTACATATTGAGATAGGCAGAAGGAAAGTGATGGCTGACGATGTAATTTCCGCCGTCACTCAGAATGGTCCAGACGCTATAAATGCAGAAAAACGGGAGTGTACGCCATGCACGCCTGTAAACGAGCAGCCCGATAACGGCTGCTTCCAATACCATACCCGCATATTCGAGTATGTCGTTCAGGTTCACTAGTACTCTCCCTTCCGCACAACGAGGCGGAGATGTTTAGAGCCTAACAGTGAACCTGTCCGAATGACACTACTACAAAATAGTCAACAGGCCCCACGTCCACAGTTAAGCGATGCTGCCCGTTCCCGGCGGGTAGGGAGGCAGAGGCGAAGTCGGTCCGGTCGCAGCGATGCTGCCTGTTCCCGGCGGGTAGGGAGGCAGAGGCGAGGTCGGCCCGGTCGCAGCGATGCTGCCCGTTCCCGGCGGGTAGGGAGGCAGAGGCGAGGTCGGCCCGGTCGCAGCGATGCTGCCTGTTCCCGGCGGGTAGGGAGGCAGAGGCGAGGTCGGCCCGGTCGCAGCGATGCTTCCTGTTCCCGGTGGATAGGGAGGCAGAGGCGAGGTCGGCCCGGTCACTGCTACGGTGACCGGTGAAACGGTTGCGGCGGACGCGGCACTATTCGAATATGCAGGCGCAGTCACGGTCATCGCCATGACCGGTACGGCTGCAAACATAGCCAAAGCTGCGCAAAGACTCAGGTTGAGAGACTGGGGCCGGGAGAACATTGCTACACGCTCCTTCTGGAAACTTGCATCGTCAGACTAACCCAAATTGGTTATATTGTGTACCACAAAAGTAATAGCACGTTCAAATTTTACCGTTAATTGCGGGTTTGACCCCCTTAATGGGTAAAACGCCTGTAGAAAACTCTGGAATTTTGTCTTCCCTTCGCCTCTCTTTCTCTTAAAGAACCTGATTGAATGCCGGGAACGACTTCTCGGGGCTTATGATGAGTCAGCGTCTGGCTGACGAGTTGCAGTGTGTTTGCATGGACAAGCGGCACGCTGTGGACGCCTATCTTTCGCCGGGGACCGTCGCTGTGATACCCGAGCTACGCACGCAATTCAACCGGCGGTTCAACGAGCAGGCCTATCTGCGCCTGCTGGCGCTTCTCGAAGAGCGCTGTGGTGCCGGAATCGGTTTTCGCGTGGCTGAAACGCCGGTCTTCCTGCCGCTCACGCTACTTGAGGAGATGGCGGCTGCGGGAGCGGCTCTGACCCGGTCTCTGCTGGGAGATGCCGATTACCTGGCTGCGGCGCGAGCAGCCATTCCGCCGGGGTTTCGGGTAGCCGGCGAGACTTCCCACCCAAACTTTCTGACTGCGGACTTCTCCCTGATCCGCACCCAGGCGGGCGAACTTGCTCCTAGACTGGTGGAGATCCAGGCATTTCCATCCGTATATGGGTACCAGGCGGAGCTTTGCTCGGGATACCGCGATGCCTTCGGGCTGGATGGCCGGCTGGGCACGTTTTTGAGCGGCCTGGACGAGCAGAAATATTGGGACCTGCTGAAAAAGACAGTCGTAGGCGGCCATGATCCGGAGAACGTGGTTCTGGCCGAGGTGGACCCGCTGCACCAGAAGACGCGGCCGGACTTCGAGGTGACGGCGCGCCGGCTGGGGATCGTGGTGGCCGATATTCGGAGGCTGGAGCCGGTGGGGAACCGGCTGCACTACCGGGACAGCGCGGGCCGCCTGGTTCCGATTCGCCGCATCTACAACCGCGCCATTGCAGACGAGCTGATGGAGCGCGGCGTCGTGCTCTCGTTTGACCTGACGCGGGCGTGGGACGTGGAGTGGGCCGGGCATCCGAACTGGTATTTCCTGATCAGCAAATTCTCGATTCCGTGGCTTTCGCGGCCGGGGGCGCGCCACCCGGCCGTTCCCCCCGCGGTGTTTCTGGACGATTTTCTTGCCGGCGGCGGCCGCGCGGTGCTGGAGGATGCGGGCGTGCCGCTGCCAGCCGGCACGGCGCCGGGGACGGTCTATGACGAGCTGCTGCTCAAGCCGCTCTTTTCCTTTGCCGGCAAAGGCATCCTGTTTGAGCCCACGCAGGCACAACTGGAGGCGATTCCCGCTACGGAACAGGCTGGTTTTCTGCTGCAGCAGCGCATGCGCTTCGAGCCCACCATCGAGACGCCTTATGGGCTCACGCAGGCCGAGATGCGCATTCTCTACCTGTGGCCGGATGACGGCGGGCTGACCCCGGCGCTGTCACTGGTGCGGCTGGGACGCGGCCGGATGATGGGCGTGAACCACAACCGCGACCAGCAGTGGGTGGGAGCGACGGCGGCGTTTTTCCCAGAGCGAAATCTCTGCGCATGAGGGACCTGAAGCAGTCCATGGTTACCATTCTTAAAACTTTCGTGCCGTGTAGGGTAGCTGAGAAATCAGTTAAAGTGGCCCCTACGGCGATTCCTGAGTCATTGTATCCCGCCGAGATTCTTACCAGGTCGCCGACTCCCTGATGGTCACGGCGACTTTGAGGTATCGGCTCCGGGATAGAGCCACTCGGGAATCGCGATAGCTCTGATACATGGGACAGGTACAGAGATTTATGAAGTTTTCCAACTCCGGCTTTTCGCCACGGGACGCGGAGTCCGACTCCGCAAACGAGCGGCAGGAGGTGCGCTGCGCGGTGCGCTTTCCGCTGACGCTGCCGGCGGTGGTGGCCACCAACTCGGGCGAATATGCCGCGCTCACGAAAAATGTCTCGGCAAACGGAGTTTTATTCGAGCTGGATCAAGACCTGGCGGTGGGCGCAGACATCCGTTTTGACCTGCGCATGCCCGGTCCGATACTGGGCACTCCCCACGATGTGCTAGTTCATTGCACGGGACGTGTGGTACGCTGCTGCTTAAGCCAAACTCTTCATCTTGCTGCCGCAACCATTGACGAATATCGATTTGCGGATCAGTAAGGGGGGAGCTTATGGCGACAGCGAACTTATGGATTTACTGGATGATGCACCTGAGGGCGAAACGGTCGACGCCTCGGCGAAGCCTGGGACCATCCGCATAATTCTTGCGGACTCACAGGCCATTTACCGTGTCGGCATTCGCAAGGTGTTTGCTCTTGAAGACGATCTCCGCGTGGTGGCGCAGGCCGACTCCCTGGAGAGCCTGCGCACGGCCATCGAGCGCTACCCGACCGACGTGGTGCTGCTCGAGGGCGGACTGCTGGCCGGTACCACCAATGTGATTCCCGAACTGCTGCGCCTGGCGCCGGACGTGAAGCTGATTGTGCAGGCCGTGGCTGCCGACGAGAACCACACGGTGGAACTGTACCGGCGCGGCGTGCGCGGGATCGTGAACCGCTCCATCTCTCCGGACCTGCTGGTGCGCTGCGTGCGCCGCATCGCCGCGGGCGAAACGTGGATCGACAACCAGAGCGTGAACTGGGTGATCGAGGCGTATCGCGCGCAGGCCGCGGCGCTGGTGAGCCCGCGCAGCCAGCCAAGGCTCTCGCCCAAAGAGTTGTCGATCATTACCTGCATCACGCAGGGCAAGCGCAACAAGGAGATTGCCTTCCAGCTTGGAACGACCGAGCAGGTGATCAAGAACTACCTGCGCAAGATCTACGACAAGCTGGGCGTCTCAGACCGGCTGGAGCTGGCGCTCTATTGCCTGCACAACAAGATCATCCAGAGCGATATGGATGAAGAGATTGTGGCGCAGAAGATTGTGAGCAGCTAGTTAAGCGGGATTTCAGTTTTCCGGCGCAGTGGCCACTGGCTGCTGCGCTTTTTCATCTCCATCGCATGAGACGGCCTCGGCATCTGCCTTGCGAGCGAGCTCGAGCAGGCGGATGAACTCGGCCAGGTCGGCGCGGCTCATGTGGCCCAGCAGGTCGATGGGCAACTGCTGAATCTCGGGGTCCATGGCGGCCAGCAGCTCGAGGCCGGCGTCGGAGATCTGCGTCCAAACGACGCGGCGGTCGTGGCGGTCGCGGCGCTGTTTGATGAGCTTGAGGGCCTTGAGACGGCTGAGCAGGCGGGTGATGTCGGGCTCGGCAGTGATCATGCGCGCGCCGATGGCAGCGCAGGCGAGGCCCTCGGGGTGCGCGCCGCGCAGGATGCGCAGGACGTTGTATTGCGTGGAGGTGACGTTCCAGTGACGGGCCTTGCGATGAAAGGCGCGCTGCATGGAGTCGGCCGTGCGCATGAGGTTGAGAAGAGCTTCTTCTTCCATGCTGGAAAAGGGCTGCCGCTGGGCTATCTCCTGTTTCAGGCTGGTCATCGGCGGTCTCCCACGGCAAACGGTTGCCAACCTTGCTGCCACTCTAAAAGGATGAGGCAGGGAAGGTAATTGTTGCAACAAATGATTAGGCTTTATCGACATCTAGCCGGTTGACCGATGGGCAGAATTGCTGGGTTTCGCAGAGGATTGGTGCAGCACGAGACGAACCGCGGGTTCCGCCATGGGGCGGGTCTTCGACTTTCGACTCCGTTGGGAGCAAAGAACGTTCCCAACTGCGCTCAAGATGGCAGTGCTTGCGTGGATCCATCAGCATAGCGACGATCTAATATGTCGATACAGCCTAGGTGCAACGCAGGAAGTTTGTATGAATAAGCGCGCAATCCGATTCGATTTTATGCGGGTCGATGCTTGCGGTTGTTGCAGTTTGCGATGGTTTATGGCGACGCGCTTGCATGCACATTGGAGTGCAGCGGCGATATGGACGCCGCCGCTCCAGCCGGGCGGGAGGTCAGCGCTAGGTTCCGCGGGCCGGCAATGCCGCGCAGCGCGATGGGGCGCGAAACAAAATGCCGGCATGGTCCGTCGAAGGGAACGGGAGAACATGGTTTCTCCGCCGCTTGCGCCAATCGCAGCAATGCTCAAATCGATTTAGGACGCAAGGTTGAGGCTTCACAATGGTACGAAGCCGGGACTAATATAACCGCAGCAAAGCACGCTTGACGATTCCGCAGCGCAGTTCCAGTCCTTGCGCGGCGACGCCATAGCGTTTTCTGAAATGGTGTAGACCGGAGCCGCTGACATCAAGTCAACGCGACCAACAGGGAGCGGTGACCTCGCTCTAGGACAAAAGACCACAGTATTTCGGAAAACGCCGTAACCCCTACAAGTTCTTTCAAACCGGAGAAGCGGCCATGTCGGATACGGATGAGCTGAAGAACGGCGAGAGTCCATCGAAATCGATTACGAGGCGCAGGTTCATTCTGGGGGTGATTGCCGGAGGCGCGGCGGTGGGCGCGGCGAGCTACCGGTTTCTGACTCCGCACGGCAGAACCTACTCGACCGGCGAGCGGCTGATCACCCTCAATGTGAACGGCAAGCCGCGGCATGTGGAGGTGATGAAGCAGGAGACGCTGGCGTGGACGCTGCGCTACAAGCTGGGGCTGACGGGCACCAAGCTGGGCTGTGACCGCGCCGAGTGCGGCGCGTGCACGGTGCTGATCGACGATGTGCCGCACTATAGCTGCTCGGTGCTGACGCACACGGTGCGCGGGCGCAAGGTGACGACGGTCGAAGGGCTGGCGGCGGCCGACGGCATGCTGCATCCGGTGCAGCAGGCGGTGATCGATGAGCAGGGGTTCCAGTGCGCATTCTGCATGTCGGGGTTCCTGATGGCGACGGTCGGGTTCCTGAAGGCGAATCCCAATCCGACGCGGAAGGAACTGGCGCACGGCATCTCGGGCAATCTGTGCCGGTGCCAGGACTACAACAAGATTCTCGACGCGATGATGCGCGGCGCCGAGTACATGAGAAGCGGGGTTCCTGCAGGCAAGGCTGCGTCTGCGGAACTGGCGAGGAGGGCTTGAGCGATGGCGATTACCAATGCAAAGACGACGAGTCAGCCTGCCAACCCGAGCGATCGCGCGTATGGAGCAGGCCACAAGCTGGTAGGCAAGAACTATACCACGTCTGACCTGATGGCCAAGGTTACGGGCACATCGAAGTACGCGGAGGATTTTCGCGCCGAGGGAATGCTGTTTTGCCGGCTGGTGCTGAGTCCTACGCCGCATGGGCGGATCAAGAGCATCGATGCTTCGGATGCGCTGGCGATGCCGGGCGTGAAGGCGGTTCTGACGGCCGACGATATTCCGGCGCAGGCCGACTTTCTGAATGATAACGGGCAGACGATCAAGGCCAGCAAGTGGGGCGAGCGGGCGCTGACCAACGAGCCGGTGTACCAGGGCGATCCGATCCTGGCGGTTGCGGCGGTGGATGAGCTGACCGCGGCCGAGGCGATCGAGAAGATCAAGATCGAATGGGAAGAACTGCCGTTTGTGATCGATCCGCTGGAGAGCTTGCGGCCGGGAGGGCCGAATCCGCGCGAAGACGGCAATGTGTGGACGCGGCCGAAGGGGCATCCGGGACCGCCGGAGCTGACGGAGCTCAAGTGGACGGAGAAGGACTTCGAGGACTACAAGGAGGGCAAGCTGCCGATGGGCGATGCGCCGGACACGTGGTCGTATGGCGACGTGGACGAGGGCTTGCGCAAGGCGGTGCTGATTCTGGACGAGTCGTTCATTACGCCGGACGTGAGCCACCAGTGCCTGGAGACGCGCACGGCGATGGCGTACTGGCAGAATGGGAAGCTCTACATGCACTCCGGCACGCAGAGCACGGCGCAGACCGTGCCGGCGATTGCGCGGTGGATGAATATGGACCCGGACAAGGTGGTGCTAATCAGCGAGTACACGGGCGGCGGATTCGGGAGCAAGGTGACGGGCACGGTGATCATGATCATTCCCGCGATCCTGTCGAAGAAGCTGAACGCGCCGGTGATGATGCGCATCAGCCGCGAGGAAGAGCATTTCATCGGGCGGGCAAGGCCGAGCGTCGAAGGGCGCGTAAAGATCGGGTTCGACAAGGATGGCAAGATCACCGCCCTGGACATGTTCACGGTGTGCAACAGCGGCGCCTATGACGCGGCGAGCGATGGAGCCACGTCAGGGCGCATTACTTCATTGCTGTACCAGCCGCCGGCAATGCGCTGGCGGGGCGTGACGGTGATGACCAATACGCCGACGCGCAGCGCGCAGAGCGCGCCGGGCGGGATGCAGGCGATTGCGATCCTTGAGCCGATCCTGTCCAAGGCGGCGCGCAAGCTGGGCGTGGACCAGGTGGCGCTGCGGCGGGTGAACTGTCCGGAAGGCAAGGCGCAGTATGGGGTGCCGAATCGCGAGGGTAAGCGCGCGTACACGACGAGCTGCTTTTTGAAGGATGCGCTGGACCGCGGCGCGGAGCAGTTCCGGTGGGCGGAGCGCGTGAATCAGCCGAAGCGGGTGGGCTCGAAGATGCGCGGCGTGGGAGTTTCGCTGAGTACGTATGTGGGCGGGACGATCGGGTTCGACGGGCTGATGGTGATTACGCCGGAGGGTCGCGTGCGCTTCCACTCAGGGATAGGGAACCTGGGCACGGAGGCGGTGATCGACGTGCACAGGGCAGCGGCCGAGGTGCTGGATGTGCCGTGGGACATCTGCGAGGTGGTGTGGGGCGATACGTCGAAGATCTTTCCTTACACGTGCGCCTCCGGCGGCAGCCAGACCACGCACGCCATGACCCGTGCGGCGCACTCCGTCGCGATGGAGTGTCGGCAGAAGCTAAAGGAAGTGGCGGCAAAGTCGCTGGGTGGCTCGCCGGATGACTACGAGGTTGCGCATGCGCGCGTGTTCCGCAAGGGTGGCGGCGCGGGCCTAAGCCTGGCGCAGGCGGCACAGAAAGCGATCGAGCTGGGCGGCATCTACGACGGACACGAAGCTCCACCGGATGTGCACAAGCTGACGAAGCAGTCGGTAGGCATGCTGGCCGGGCGCGGGCTGGTAGTTTCGGCGAAGGACAAGTATCCGCGCGATGGGGATACGTACTCGTACGTGGCGAGCTTTGCCGAAGTGGAAGTGGACGTGGAGACCGGCAAGTATTACCTGACGGATTTCCTGGCCTATGCGGACGTGGGCACGGTGCTGCATCCGCGCTCGCTGGGCGGGCAGGTGCTGGGACGGTCGACGCTGGGCATTGCGCACGCCATCGGGCAGAAGTGGGTGCTCGATCCGGAGTACGGCGTGACAGTGGCCAAGCGGTTCTACCAGAACAAGCCACCGACGATTCTGGATGTGCCGGTGGATATGCAGTGGGCCGCGCTCGATATTCCCGATCCGGAGACGCCGGTGGGTTCGCGCGGCATTGGCGAGCCACCGGTGGGCGGCGGATGCGCGGCGGTGCTGAATGCATTGTCGGATGCGCTGGGCGACGAGATCTTCCAGCGCGCGCCGGTGTATGCGGATACGATTCTGGCGTCGTATGAAGCGGGGCGGCCGATGCAGCATCCGCTGATGGCGAACATTTGACGGCCAACATCTCTTAGGACGAGAACGGAGACACAGCCATGGCAGTGATACGCGACGTAATGCCCGCCTTCGATCTGCTGCAGCCAAGCTCGGCGGCAGATGCGCAAAAGATCCTGCAGGACAGTGGCAGCGACGCCTGGGTGATGGCCGGCGGGCTGGACAGCTTCGACTGGTTGAAGGACCGCATTAAGAAGCCCAAGGTGCTGGTGGATTTGAGCGGCATCGACGAGCTGAAGGGGATTCGCGTGACCGGCGACGGCGTGGAGATCGGTGCGATGACCACGCTGACGGAGATTGCGAATCATCCGGAGATTCAAAAGAACTATGGTGTGCTGTCGCAGGCGGTGTCGGTGGTGGCGTCGCCGCAGATTCGCAACCAGGGCACGCTGGGCGGCAATGTTTCGCAGGACGTGCGGTGCTGGTATTACCGCGGCGGATGGCCGTGCTATCGCGCGGGCGGCAACATCTGTTACGCGGACACGCCGGTAGGACGCAACCGCGAGCACGCGATCTTTGGCGCGGATCGGTGCGTGGCCGTGCATCCTTCGGACTCGGTGCCTGCACTCATCGCGCTCGACGCAAAGTTCGTGGTGCAGACGGCTAAGGGCGAGCGGATAGTGGATGCGGAAGACTACTACGTGGGTCCGGACCTCGATATCACCAAGATCAACATGCTCGAGCCCGGCGACCTGCTGACGGCGATTCGTATTCCTTCTACATGGGCGGGCGCGCGGTTCTACTTTGAGAAGGTGCGCGATCGCAATGTGTGGGATTTTCCGCTGATGAATGTGGCTTCAGCCATGAAGCTCTCAGGCAATACGATCAGCCAGATGCGGATCGCGGTGAATGCGGTTTCTCCGCGGCCGATGCGGCTGAAGGCGGTGGAGGCGGCGGTACAGGGCAAGCCGGCGGACGCGACGACGGGCGAGATGGCCGGCAAGCTGGCGGTGGAAGGCGCGGTTCCGCTGCAGTTCAACGCGTACAAGATCCCGTTGATGCGCAACCTGGTGAAGCGGGCGATCAGAGGCCTTTCACCCCAGCAAGTCAAAAACGGGCTTGCCGGGGACCCCGAAGTACAGGAGGCAACATGGAATTCATAATCTGGGCGACGGACCCGTGGGGCAAGACGGTTCCGATCCATGTGGCTTGGGACCTGATCTGGGTCGCTTTGATTGCGGGGCTGCTGTTCATGATTGTGCACGCGCTGTACGTGGCGATTGCAGCGGGGCCGAAGGCGTTTGCGAAGAATGAAGCTCCGGCGGCGGTGCCGGAGCGCGTGCCACGGCACTCGCTGGCGGCAAGGCTGTTTCACTGGATCATGGCTGCGTCGATGTTTACGCTGCTGTTTACGGCGTTTCTGCCCAAGGTGGGCGTGCAGTTCAACTGGGTCCTTTATCACTGGATCGCGGGCGTGGTGCTGACGGCGTCGATCCTGTTCCACGTGATCCACGCGTCGTTTGTGCTGGATTTCTGGTCGATCTGGCCGGACCGCATTGACATGCGCGATGCGATGCGAAGGACACTGCGCTTTCTGGGCAAGCCGGCGCCGGCGCCGCAGCGGTTTGCGAAGTATCCGCTGGAGAACAAGTTTTATCACCTGGTGATTGTGTGCGCGGGACTGGCGGTGATGTGCACCGGCCTGTTCATGATGAAGCGTATTCACACCCTCTTCTTCACGCGCAATCCGTACCTCTTCAGCGATATGACGTGGGGGCTGATGTATGTGCTGCACGGGCTCGCCGGCGTGGGGCTGATCGCGCTGGTGATGGTTCATGTTTATATGGGCATCCGGCCGGAGAAGCTGCCGATTACCAAGTCGATGATCTTTGGGTGGATGAGCAAGGATTTTTATCTCGAGGAGCACGATCCGGAGCGGTGGGTGGTGGAGAAGTCCTCAAGCGCAAAGAAACGGGGCTATGCAGCAAACGATGCCGACTGAGATTGAGGACCTTTGCGAGACGATTGAAGACTGCTACGAGTTCACGCTCTCGTATGCGGCCAAGGGCGTGGCGGCGGACGAGGGCAGCGACCTGGGACGGCAACTACGCGAGAAGCTGATGCGGGCTGCGGAGGCGATGCGCGGGCTGGAGAGCGCGGGCGCGGCGCTGCTGAAGACAGGCCAGTTAACGCCGGCAGAGAAGTACGCGGTATTTTTCGATGTGATGGCGCGGGATGCGCAGAGCTCGGTGGCGGTGGTGGAACTGGTGCTGGCGCAGCCGGTGATTGGGACACAACTGATCGATAACCTGAATGCGTCGATTCATCTGCGCGCGCTGCTGACGGACCTGTTTCTGGCGACGGAAATTCTTTCAATGCGCAGGCCGGTTGCGGCCGAGTGAAGGCCGCATGTACTCGGCACAGGTCCTCGACCACTTCGAGCATCCGCGCAATGCGGGCGCCGTTGAGAGCCCGGATGCGCAGGCAAGGATCGAGAATCCGGCCTGCGGCGACGTTCTGCAGCTCAGCCTGAAAATCTCGGACGGGCGGATCGGGGAGATTCGCTTTCTGGCCAAGGGGTGCGTGGCCTCAATGGCGTGCGCCTCTGCGCTGACGGAGCTGGTGCGCGGGCACAGCGTTGCGCAGGCGCGGGGATTGCGGCGGGAAGAGATTGTGGCGGCGGTGGGCGGGCTGCCGGCAGCCTCGATGCATGCGAGCCACCTGGCGCTGGACGCGCTGAGGGCTGCGCTGGACCAGGTTGAGCGGAGAGGTTAACGCGACTCGCGGTTGCATGCGCTGACGGCGGCGTATTGCTCGGGCGTGTTCACGTCTGCGGTGAGATATGAGTCGGGAACGGTGATACAGGCGAATCGCTGTGCGTGGGCGCGCTTAACGTCGCGTGCGTTGCCGGTGATCGGAGCGGCGAGGAATGCGTCGATGAGCGGGCGCGCGGCGAGCAGCGGATGGCCGCGGCGGCCGTTGTGCTCGGGCGCGACGGCCCACTGGCCGCGAGCGAGGGCTTGGTCGAAGGCTTCGCACAATAGCTTGAGTGAGGATGCGCTCAAGGGCGGGCAGTCGACGAGCGTGATCATGGCGGCGTCGCAATTGTGCGCCAGGACTGCGCGCAGGCCAATCTGCATGGAACTGAACTGGCCGCACTCAGGTGCAGGATTGATGGCCATGGATGCGCCGGATGCGGCGACGATGGGCGCGAGGCTGTCCGCATTTTTGCCGGCGACGACGATGACGTGTTGCGTGAAGGGTTGGAACGCGGCGATGGCGGCCGAAAGCAGCGTTGCGCCGGTGGCGTTCGACGGCGGCCAGGGGAGCAGGGCTTTGTCGCGGCCCATGCGGGAGGAAAAGCCGGCGGCGAGGATGAGTCCGCACAGGGTGGGCATACGCCGGCCTAATTGCTTGCAGTACGCAGGGAAGGTTCGTCGCCGGTGAGCGCTTCGGCGGCGGTGAGGCGGCGGTTGCCGTGGAGCCAGCTCATATGCGGCAGTGCGCGCTCGGCGTGACGGCGGATAGCGATGAGCTCGGCGGCGATGGAAACGGCGATCTCTTCGGGCGTGACGGCGCCGATGTCGAGGCCGATGGGCGAGTAGACGCGATCGAAGAGCTCCGGCCTGAGGCCTTCTGCAATGAACTCGCGCATGACGGTGATGGCTTTACGGCGCGAGCCGATCATGCCGATATAGTGTGCGGGGGTCTGCACGGCCCAGCGCAGGACGCGCATATCGTCGCGATGGCCGCGGGTGGCGATGACGATGTAGGCCGACTCGCGCGGGCTCAGCTCGGCGAAGATCTCATTGAAGTCGCGGGCGATAACCTGGCGCGCGCCGGGAAAGCGTTCGGCGTTGGCGTAGGCTTCGCGGTTGTCGGCAACGATGACATCGAAGCCCGCGTTTTTTGCGGCTTTGAATAGCTGGAAAGAGACGTGGCCTGCGCCGAAGATGTAAAGCAGAGGAATGGGCAGGACGGGCTCGATGAAGATTTCGAGCGTGCCGCCGCAGACCAGTCCGGTGTCGTACTTGGGATCTTCGTTGAGATTGAAGGTGAGAGAGCGCGGCTTTTCGCTAGCGATGACGTCGCGGGCTGCCTGCCAGACTTCAGCTTCGACGCAGCCGCCGCCGATGGTGCCGGCGATGGTGCCGTCGTCGCGCACGAGCATCTTGGCGCATTGGAACGAGGGGATGGAGCCGCGCACATTGACGATAGTGGCCACGGCACCTTTGCGGCTCTCGCGCTGGAGGGCGACGATCTCCTCGTAGATCTCCATGCCCTACGATTATTGGAGCTAACGAGGGGTAAGTCAATTGCGGTGATGCCGAGCTGCGATCAGACGGTTGAATATTTGCGGCATAGTTCGCGGACTTTGGCGACGAGCTTGGGGACGCCGATGCTGACCGGGTCGCCGTGCGGGCCTCCCTCGTACTCGATGGACATGGCGCCTTTGTGGCCGGCATCGGCGTACATCTTCCACACGCGGTCCATGTCGATGGGCGTGCCGTCGTCGAACTTGTCGCGGATGTGCGAGACGGTGGCGTAGGGAAGACAGGCGGCGATCTGCGCGTAGGAGTCCTGGGTGGCCGAGGGGATGAAGTGGGTGATGTCGAGGTTGATGCTGGCATAGGGCGAGTCGACGCGGTGCATGATCTCAAGACAGACGTCAGCGGTTTGGGAGACGCCGGAGTGGTCTTCGAGGCCGAGGGTGATGCCTTTGGGAGCGGAGTAGTTACAGGCGGCCTTCATGGTGTCAACGACCCAGTTGGTTGCCTGTTGCACGGTGGCGTCGGGTGGGAGTTCGCCAGCGAAGACGCGCAGATGCGATGCGCCGAGGCGGTCGGTAACGTCGATCCACTGCTTGATCTGGTTGAGCACATCGGCGCGCTTGCCGGCATCGGCCTGCACCATGCTGGAGCCGCAGGCCGCGCCGGAGAAGAAGACGGCATTTTTGTAGGCAAGATGGCGGAGATTTTCGAGATAGCCGGGATCGGTGGACTTGAGATAGTAGACGGTCATATCCACGGTGTCGAGGTTAAGCTCAACAGCCTTGAGGATGAAGTCTTCGAGGGTCATGGCACCGTGGGTCAACTCTTCACGATAGGAGTAGGCGCAGCAGCCTACGAGCAGGCGCGGAGATTTTGTTGTGTCGAGGCTTGCGGCCGGCGATTGCGCTGCGGCGCGTGGTGTGCTGAAGATGCCTGCGCCGGCGAGCGCGCCGGCTCCTGCGGCTTTTAAAAACTCACGGCGTTCCATCGTAGTCTTCATGGTTGTGCTCCGGTTTGTAGAGTAGCCTGCTTGCATAAAAAATTGGGCGCAACCAGTCTACTCTGCGGAGGCGGGCTTCGCTCTGACGGCATGGACGCCATCAGTACAGCCGAGCGATTACTCCAACGACAAAAGACCTGTCGTTGAGGGCCCCGACCTGGAAGTCGGCGCTGCGGTTGACCAATCAGGCGGTCGCCGGCGGGAGTATAGTAGGGCGCGTGGCTTGCGGCGGCTGCTGGCGCGCTGCGGAATTGATTTTTATTGGGAGCGGGATGGAGATGGATCGCAGAAGCTTTGTTGCCGGGTCGGGATGTGCGATTGCGTC
This sequence comes from Acidobacteriaceae bacterium, assembly GCA_030038195.1. GTDB lineage: Bacteria > Acidobacteriota > Terriglobia > Terriglobales > Acidobacteriaceae > Telmatobacter. The sequence goes on along the minus strand of JASHPJ010000056.1, from coordinate 17,565 downwards.
GATGGCGGCGCCGACGATTGTGCGCGCGGTGGTGCTGGGCGCCGATGCGCCGAGCAACCGCATCCACGTGGGATTTATCGGGACGGGACGGCAGGCGTTCGGCGCGAACCTGCCGCAGATGATGGCGGTGCCCGGCGTGCAGGTGGTGGCGGTTTGCGACGTGGATAGCTGGCGCATGGACGAGGCGCAGGCGTTGGTGAATGCGTTCTATGCCAAGCGCGATGGAGCGGGCGCGTACAGGGGATGCCGCAAGGTGAGCGATTTCCGCGAGGTAATGGCGGATCGCGATATCGACGCGCTGATGATTTCGACGCCGGATCACTGGCATGTGCCGATGGGAATGATGGCGGCCAAGGCGAAGAAACATTTTGCGCTGGAGAAGCCGATCAGCCTGAGCGTGCGCCAGGGCCGGATGCTGGCCGATGCGGTGAAGCGGTATGGCGTGACGGCGCGGAACGACAGCGAGTTCCGGTCGATTCGCGTGCAGAACCATGCGGCGGAGCTGATTCGCAATGGGCATATCGGGAAGCTGGAGCGGATCGAGATTGTGTTTCCTTCCGATCCGCCGCCGGTGGACGTGCAGCCGGACATGCCGGCGCCGGCGGAGCTGAACTACGACATGTGGCTGGGGCCAACGGCGGCGGTTCCTTATACAGAGAAGCGCGTGCATGACGTGAAGCAGCACAACAAGCGGCCGAACTGGATGCGGCTTTCGACCTACGCGCAGGGGATGATTGCCAACTGGGGCGCGCACTACTTCGACATGGCGCAGTGGGCGATGAATGCCGAGCACACCGGTCCGGTGGAAGTGGAGGGCCACGGCGAATTCCCGGTGAGCCTGTGGAACACGATGATCAACTTCAAGGTGCAGTGCATGTATGCGAATGGAACGATGGTGACCTGCGAGCAGACGCCGACGAGCACGCCGAGCATCAGCTACTTTGGCAGCGAGGCGTGGATCAAGGTGGATGGCTATCCGGGGACGATGACGAGCAACAAGCCGGAACTGGTGACGCTGGAGCCGGAGGCGGGCGAGCTGGACTTTTCAAAGACGCTGTGGGACAAGAACGATTTTATTGCGGCGATTCGCGAGGGGCGGCAGCCGCTGGAGCCGATCGAAGTGGGGCATCGCGCGATTACGCTGGCGCAGATCGGGCTGATTGCGTGCCAGGTGCAGGACAAGCTGCGCTGGAATGCGGAGACGGAGAGCTTTGAGGGCAATAACTGGGCAAATGCGCTGCTGGCGGCTCCGCTGAGCAGGCCGGAGTGGGTAGTGACGGCCTGAAAATTTGCGCAGCAGGACGAATTTTGATGGAGTGAAGGTGCGCTGCGAGAGGCAGCGGCGGCGTGTCCCACGCATATTGACGTGCCGGAATTCATCAAGCGGATTGCGTCGGGAAATCTGCGCGGGTCAGCGCTGCGCATCCTGGATGCGAATATTCTGGGCGCGAGCTGCGCGCGCGTGTGCCCAGTGGATGTGCTGTGCGAGGGCGCGTGCGTGATGCACCGGCACAACCAGAAGCCGATCCAAATTGGATTGCTGCAGCGGCGCGCGATGGATGCGTTTTATGCGTCGGGCGAGCTGCCGCCGGTGATGGGCACGGCGGCGCACAGCGTGCGCGTGGCCTGCATTGGCGGCGGTCCTGCATCCCTGGCCTGCGCGGCGGAGCTGCGGCGGCACGGCGCGGAAGCGACGGTGTTTGAGCGGCGCGCGCTGCCAGGCGGGCTGAATACGTATGGCGTGGCGGAGTACAAGCTGCGCGCGGCAGACAGCCTGCGCGAAGTGGAGATGATCGAGCGGATGGGCGTGGCGTTCCGGTTTGGCGAGAGCGTCGATTCGGCGGCTGCGCTGGAGGCGCTCGAAGCGGAGTTCGATTCCCTCTTTCTCGGCGTGGGGCTGGGCGCGATGCAGCGGCTGGGGATTCCCGGCGAAGACAGCGAGGGCGTGATGAATGCGCTGGAGCTGATTGCGGCGTACAAGACCGGGCATCTGCGCGAGGTACATGGGACGGTGGTGGTGGTCGGAGCAGGGAATACGGCGATTGACGCGGCCAACGCGGCGCGGCGGCTGGGCGCGGAGACCGTATACATGCTGTACCGGCGCGGGGAGAACGATATCCCGGCATTCGATTTCGAGTATGAGCACGCGAAGCAGGAAGGCGTGCAGTTCCTGTGGCGCAGGCAGCCGCTGGCGGTGCGGCGCGACGAGCATGGACGGCTGCTACTGGATACGGTGCAGGTGCGGCAGGTGGAGAGGACGCTGCTGCCGTTGCCGAATTCGCAGTACACGATTGCGTGCGATCTGCTGGTGCCGGCGATCGGGCAGTCGCCGCTGACGCAGCTTGTGCAGGAGCTGCGCGGCGTGGAGGTACGGAAGGGAAGAATCGTTGCCGATCCGGCGACGGGGCGCACGAGCCATCCGCGCTACTTTGCCGCGGGCGACTGCGTGAACGGAGGGCGCGAGGTGGTGGATGCAGTGGCCGGCGGCAAGCGCGCGGCGGGGCGTGGAAGTAGCCGCGCGGCGTTTGGCGTGCGCGGCGCGAACCTGGCGGTCCTCGCTACAGCCGGCCTAAAGGCCGGCGCTACTCGACTAAAGCATCGGCAATTGCCAGATGTTCGTCGAGGGCGGCGATGCCGAGGTCCAGCTCTTCCTTGGTGACGATGAGCGGCGGGGCGATGACGAAGTGGCTGACCCAGGACTGGATGGAGACGCCCTGCGCCATCATCCTGGCGGCGATCTGGTCGACGACGAGCGGCTTGCCTTCGACTTTATCGCGCATGGTGTTGAAAGACTGCCTGGTCGCACGGTTCTTGACGATTTCTACGGCGAAGAAGAGGCCGAGGCCACGGACATCGCCGACGGATGGGTGTTTTTCTTTGAGCGCCAGAAGTTTTTCGCGGACGTAAGGCTCCAGCTCAGCAGCGCGCGCGACGAGGTTGAGGCGCTGCATCTCTTCGATGGTGGCGACGGCGGGACCGAGGGTGAGTGGATGCGCCTCGTAGGTGTGGCCGTGGGAGAAGTAGTGGTCCTCGAAGTAGTCGGCGATCTTTTGCGTGGTGGCACAGAGGCCCAGGGGCACGTAGGCCGAGGTGATGCCCTTGGCGGTGACGAGGATGTCGGGCTTGACGTTCCAGTGATCGACAGCGAACCACTTGCCGGTGCGGCCCCAGCCGGTCATGACTTCGTCGGCGATGAGCAGGACGCCGTGGCGGTTACAGATTGCGCGCAGGCGTGGGAAATATTCGGGCGGAGGAACGAGGACACCGTTGGTGCCGACGACGGGCTCGACGATGATGGCGGCCACGTCACTCTCGTTGCGGATCATGTGCTCGATGTAGTCGGCGCAGGCGATGTTGCACGAGGGATAGGTGTGCTTGATAGGGCAGTCGTAGCAATTGGTCTCTGGCGCGAAGAGGACGCCGCCGCCTTTGCCAGCGGGCTCCATGGCCCAGCGGCGCGGGTCGCCGGTGGCGGCGATGGAGCCCATGGTCGAGCCGTGATAGGAGCTGTAGCGCGAGATGATCTTGGATTTGCCGGTAAACATGCGCGCAATTTTGAAGGCCGCTTCATTGGCTTCAGTTCCGCTGGTGGCGAAGAAGAACTTGGCGATGCCGGCGGGCAGGACCTCGTGGAGTTTTTCGCTGAGGCGGGCACGGGCGCGCGTAGCAAAGCCGGGAGCGGCGTAGGCGAGCTCGCGGGCCTGTTCGACGATGGCTTTGACGACGCGCGGATTCTTGTGGCCGAGATTGACGCACATCAACTGCGCGCTGAAGTCGAGATAGCGGCGGCCTGCACCGTCAGTAAACCAACAGCCTTCGGCGTCGGCGATGTAGAGAGGCTTCCAGGTCTTCTGGAAGCGCCAGGTGCCGTAGTTGGTCTGGCGCGTGATGTCGGAGATCTGCTCAGCCTGCAGGGTTTCACTCATGGATGCCCGCCTCCATAGGCATCCATGGTAGCAGGATCAAGCTGTGGCAAAAGTTTCTTCTTTGAGCACGCGCTGGTAGGCGGGCAGGGTGAGGAACTCGGTGAATGTGGGCGACTCGATGAGCTCGCGCATGAGATCGGCGGCCTTTTCGCAGGCGGCGTAACGCGCGGCGTCGACGGCGGTCTTCTGCTTTGCAAGCTCGGCAGTCATGAGGCTTTCGACGAGTGGGATGTCGATGACGCGGCCGTCGGCGAGCGTAGCCTTCTGATGGACCCACTGCCAGAGCTGCGCGCGGCTGATCTCGGCGGTGGCGGCGTCTTCCATGAGGTTGAAGAGCGGGGCGCAGCCGATGCCGCGCAGCCAGGCTTCCACGTAGCCAAGGCCGACGGCGACGTTCTGCTTGAGGCCGGCTTCGGTGATCTGGCCTTCGGGAACCCGGAGGAGATCTGCGGCGGTAGGGTTGAAGTCGGGGAGCTGCTTGTCGATCTGGTTGCGCTGCGGCATGAGGCGGTCGAAAACTTCGAGCGCGATGGGGACGAGGCCGGGATGCGCGACCCAGGTGCCGTCGTGACCGTCGGAAGCTTCGCGCTCTTTGTCGGCGCGCACCTGGGCGATGGCTTTTTCATTCGCCTCAGGGTCAGATTTGACGGGGATATAGGCCGACATGCCGCCCATGGCGTGGACTTTGCGGCGATGGCAGGTCTTGATGGCGAGCCTGGAGTAGCTGCGCATGAAGTGGGTGGTCATGGTGACCTGGGCGCGGTCAGGAAGTACGGCGCGCGGATCGTTGGCGAATTTTTTGATGAAGCTGAAGATATAGTCCCAGCGGCCGCAGTTGAGGCCGGCGGAGTGCTCGCGCAGCTCGTAGAGGATCTCGTCCATTTCGAAGGTGGCGAGGATGGTCTCGATAAGCACGGTGGCCTTGATAGCGCCGTGACGGACGTCGAGCGCATTCTGGGCGCGGAGAAAGATGTCGTTCCAGAGGTGCGCTTCCAGATGGCTTTCCATCTTGGGCAGGTAGAAGTAGGGGCCTGAGCCGCGCGCGAGCAGTTCTTGCGCGTTGTGGTAGAAGTAGAGGCCGAAGTCGAAGAGGGAGCCGGACATGGGCTCGCCATCGACGAGGATGTGGCGCTCGTCGAGGTGCCATCCGCGCGGACGGACGAAGAGCACGGCGGGCTTGTCGATGAGCTTGTAGTGCTTGCCGCTGGCGGGGTCAGTGTAGGTGATGGTGCGGCGGATGGCATCGCAGAGATTGATCTGGCCGTCGAGGAGGTTGGTCCAGAGCGGGGTGCTCGAGTCTTCGAAGTCAGCCATGAAGACTTTGGCGCCGGAGTTGAGCGCGTTGATGATCATCTTGCGATCGACGGGGCCGGTGATTTCGACGCGGCGGTCGAGAATGTCGGCAGGGAGCGGGGCGACGGCCCAGTCGGACTCGCGGGTGGAGCGAGTGGCTTCGAGGAAGTCGGGCTTCTCGCCGGCGTCGAGCCGCTTCTGGCGCTCATGGCGTGCGGCCAGCAGCGACTTGCGGCGGGCGTTGAAGGTGCGCTGCAGATCGACGAGGAAGGCTACGGCCTGCGGCGTGAGGATTTCAGCGTAGCTCTCGGTAACGGGAGCGAGGATTTCAACGCCCGGCTGGCTGATGGAAGCGGACATGGAGAGCGGCTCCTTTAACGGGGAAGTGGCGCAAACAGGATAATCAGTGGGAGCGGGATGTTGTCACACAATATGGAATCGTGCAGATTGGATCAGCGTGTTGCGATTGGTTGAATTATGCGAAGCGGAGGGAGACGCTGCCGGCGGTGGAGAAGCGCACGTCGACCTGCGAGCCGGCTGTGGCGAAGGTGTTGCCGGTCCAGCTTCCGGTAGTGACCCAACTGCCGCGCCTGAGTCCGCCGGTGCGCGAGGCGCCCTCGTTGACGAGATAGAGCACGAGGCGAAGCAGGTCGGTGCCGGCGGTGTTGGAGGCAGTGCGCTCGACTTGGACTTCACCGTCGATGGAGAGCGAGACGGATTCCTGGGCGAAGTCGATCTGCCGCCAGTTGGGAGCGGCTGGGCCGTGAATGAAGCCGCCGTGCATCTGCAGATCGGCGATCATGGAGAAGCGCGCGGCCTGCGCAGGGACGGTGAGGCCGGCTTCGAGCTCTTCGATGGCTGGATGGCAGCTTGCGATGGAGTCAATAAGCTCTTCGTGCGTGTAAGGCGTGGCGCGCGGCGGAAGGTCTTTGCCGATGAGGAAGGCGATCTCGGCTTCAAGGCCGCGGAGACGGTGACGCGGATCATCGAAGAGCGCGGGGCTCTCCTTGATCCATGCGGCGATCATGGGGCTGAAGAACGGCGTGGCCTCGGGCGCGGGCGCGCCGACCTTCCATGCGCGCGGGGAGTGCGCGCCGGTTGACTCGAGCGCGTGATACATCAAGTCCTGCACAAAGTAGGCTTCTTCCAGCGACGCGGGCGCGAGCGCGGCGGGCAGGCCAGCGAAGGGGGTTGCAGTGCGACGGGCTTCGAGAAAGAGCTCGGCGGCGGAGAGGAGTTCGGATTCGCGTGCGGATTCAATCATGGGTTTCAGTTTGCCTCAATCGTTGCTGTCTTGTCGCCGTGCAGCAGGGTTTCTGCAGAGACGCCGCGGATGGAGGCGTCGAGCAATTCGATCATGTGAAAGGCGGGTATGGCTTTCATGCCGCGGCGGCGCAGACCGTTCATGAGCTGCAGCAGGCAGCCGGGATTGGCGGAGAGCACGGCCTGCGCGCTGGTGGTGAGCAGGTTGTCGACTTTGCGGTCGCCGAGCTGATTGGCGGTGCCGGGCGAAAGCAGATTGTAGACGCCGGCGGAGCCGCAGCAGAGCGAGCCCTCGGGGATTTCAGCGACTTCCAGCTCAGGAATGCCGGCAAGCAATTTGCGCGGCTGCTCGCGAACGGCCTGCGCGTGCTGCAAGTGGCAGGCGTCGTGATAAGCGACGCGGAGCTTGAGCGGATGACGATGGGCGCGCGGCTCGAGCTCGGATAATATCTCAGAAATGTCGCGGCACTTGGCGGAGAAGGCAGCGGCGCGCGCAGCCCAGGCGGAGTCGTCGCGAAGAAGATGGCCGTATTCCTTCATAGTTGAGCCGCAGCCGGCGGAGTTGATGACGATGGTGTCAACGTCAGCGGCTTCAAAGGCGGCAATCGTCTTTTTGGCGAGCGCGACAGCGCCGTCTTCCACGCCGGAGTGGACCATGAGCGCGCCACAGCAGGACTGCTCGCGGGGGATGATAACCTCGCAGCCCTCAGCGGCGAGCACACGCGCGGTAGCGGCGTTGACGTGCGGGAAGAAGACCTGCTGCACGCATCCGCTGAGCATGCCCACGCGGCGGCGTTGGGCGCTGCGCGGCGGAATGGATACGGGCAGCTTGCTGAAGACGCTCGATGGGACTTCAGGCAGCAGCGACTCCATGGCGGCGAAGCGTTTGGGCAGAAGCCGCGGGATTCCGATGGCGTGGGTGAGCGCGCGCAGGCCACTCTTTTGATAGATGCGCAGCGGGATAGCGAGCAGGCGCAGGCGCGCGGGATGCGGGAAGGTGGCGAAGAGGAGTTTGCGGAAGAGGGATTCGCCGGCGCTGCGCGAGAGGTTGCGCTCGATCTGCGCGCGGGTGGGTTCGATAATCTTGTTGTACTCGACGCCGGAGGGACAGGCGGTCATGCAGGCCATGCAGCCGAGGCAGTTGTCCATGTGGGTGCGAAAGCGGGCGTCGAGTGGGGCTTCGCCTTGCGCGGCTTTCTTGATCATGTAGATACGGCCGCGCGGCGAGTCCATCTCGTCGCCCCAGAGAACGTAGGTAGGGCAGGCGGGGAGACAGAAGCCGCAGTGCACGCAGTCGTCGATGTATTGCTTCTCGGGCGGATGATGAGGGTCAAAGCTCGACGGGCGACCCTCTGGTTGAATCGTGGCGTGGGACATGGCGATCAGATGTTTCCTATGAAGCGGCCGGGGTTGAGGATGCGTTCGGGGTCGAAGCGGCGCTTGATTTCGCGCATGAGCGGGAGTGCGCTGGAGCTGCAACCCCACAGATCAATGCGGTTACGGAGTTCCGCAGGAAGCTGGAGCGCGACGACGCTGCTGCACTGCGGACGCAGGCGATGGATGAGCGCGATGGACGCGTCGGACGCGGCTTTGCATGCGATATCGACGAGACCGTTGCCCTGCGCAACCGCCGTGAACTCTGTGCCTTCAGCGGCAGACCATGCGCGCAATTGCGACAGGACGGAGCAGATCCGGCTGGGGAGCAATGATGCTTTGAGGAGGACTGAGCCGGATTGATCGAAGAGATTTTGCCGCACTCCTAAAACGGTTTCACTCGATTCGCAGATGGAAATTGGCGCAAAGAATCTTGTCAGCTCAGCGGCGTGCTCATCGAGACATGCTGGCGTGGCAGCAACGCGGAGGTCGAGTGCACAGTGCTGCGCATCGATGCGAATCTGCAGGCCGGAAGGGATGATGTACGAGTCGAGTAACGCATGCAAGGGCGCTTCGAAGTGGGATGGATCGGCGGCTTCGGCGGTCCAGGTGCGCGACTGGGTTTCGAGCGGATGCAGGCGGAAGTTGACGCCGGCGATGACGCCGAGCGTACCGAAGCTGCCGGTCATGAGCTTGTGCAGGTCGTAGCCGGCGACGTTCTTGACGACTTTGCCTCCAGTGCGGGCGATGGTGCCGTCGGCGAGGACGACGGTCATGCCGATGATGAGGTCGCGGAGGCTGCCGTAACGGATGCGCAGCGGGCCGCCATCGTTGGTGGCGACGATGCCGCCGACGGTGGCGCGCGCAGGCCAGAGCGGATCGAGCGCCACCATCTGGCCGTGGCGGGCGAGTGCGGTTTGCATGGTGGCCCACGTGCAACCGGCCTCGACGCCGCAGGTCATGTCCTGCCAGGAGTGCTCGCGCAGAGCGTTCATGCGATCGAGGACAAGGCGGATGCGTGGAGCGACGGGATTGCCCCAGTCGAGCTTGGTGCCAGCGCCGGTAGGCGTGACGGCGAGGCCGTGCTCGCGCGCGAAGCCGAGGATGGCGGCAATCTGCCCGGCGTTTGCGGGCGAGATGGAGATGGAGTCGTCGTTGAGATGCGCGTGCTCTGCGCCGGCGATGGCGGCGAGCGGCGGGAGCGCGTCAGTGAGAGCAAGCGGGAGCGTGCGTGCGGCGGCCTTGGGCATCAGAAGATCTCCGCGACGCCTGCGGTTTCAAGCGGATGTGGGGCATAGGGGCCGGGACGGTCAGCGCAGAGACGGGCGCGCGGAAAGACCTTGTCGGGGTTGGCGATCGAGTCGGGATCGAAGGCGCAGCGGATAAGCTGCATGGTGGCGAGATCGGGCTCGGAGAACATGTAGCCGAGCGCCTGCTGCTTTTCCTTGCCCACGCCATGCTCGCCGGTGATGGAGCCACCCTTGTCGACGCAGAGATGGAGGATGCGGTAGGAGAGATCGATGGCGATTTCTTCCTGGCCCGCGATGGCGTGGTCGTACAGGACGAGCGGGTGGAGGTTGCCGTCGCCGGCGTGAAAGACGTTGGCGACGCGCAGATTCACGGCTGCAGCCATGCGGTCGATTTCGGTGAGGACTTCAGGGAGCGCGGTGCGCGGGATGACGCCATCCTGGACGATGTAGTTAGGCGAGATGCGGCCCATGGCGGCAAAGGCGGCCTTGCGGCCCTTCCAGACAAGCATGCGTTCGTGCTCGGATTGGGCGACGCGAATTTCTGTTGCGCCGTTTTTCTCGCAGAGGGCGCGGGTTTCGTGCATCAGGGTCGCGACATCGATGGCAGGGCCGTCGAGCTCGACGAGAAGCAGGCCGCCGCACATGGGGTAGTGCGCGTGGACGGCGGCTTCCGCGGCTTCGATGGCCAGCGTGTCCATGATTTCCATCGCGGAGGGCAGCATGCCGGCGGCGATGATGTCGCTGACGGTCTGGCCGGCGGCTTGCGGCGAGGCGAATGCAGCGAGGAGGGTCTGCACAACCTCGGGGCGCTTGACGATGCGCAGCGTAATTTTTGTTGTGACGCCGAGCGTGCCCTCGGAGCCGACGAAGACGCCGGCGAGATCGTAGCCGGGCGCATCGAGCGCGGGCGAGCCGAAGGTGACGAGATCGCCATTGGGGAGAACGACGTCGAGCGCGAGGGTATGGGTGACGGTGAAGCCGTATTTGAGGCAGTGCGCGCCGCCGGAGTTTTCCGCCACGTTACCGCCGATGGTGCAGACGGATTGCGACGACGGGTCGGGTGCGTAGAAGTAGCCGCTGGGCGCGACGCGCTGCGTGACGTGAGCGTTGATGACACCGGGCTCGACGACGACGTAGCGGTCAGGGATGTTGACCTCGAGGATGCGGTTCATGCGCGCGAGGCTGATGACCACGCCGGCGGCGGCCGGGAGCGCGCCGCCGCTGAGGCCGGTGCCCGCGCCGCGGCTGACGAAGGGAATCTTGTGGCGCGCGCAGACGCGGACGGCGGCCTGCACCTGCTCCGCGGTGCGCGGGAGAACGACCGCGCCGGGCAGGACGCGGAAGTTGGTGAGGCCGTCGCACTCGTAGGTCTGGAGCTGGCTTTCGCCGGTGATGAGGCCGTCGGGGCCAACGGCGGCGCGGAGTTCAGCGATCTGTGCGGCGGTAAGCATCGTCGCAAACAGGTTACCCGATTCGCACTGGGACATGTTCCCACGTTTTGGGAAAGTGGGTGGGATGCGGAGGATTTTTGTTCGGAATGTTAGAGAAATTTGGTTGGGTCGTGTCGAATGCCTGCATAGGAAGGAGCGATTCTCCGTGCGGATTTTAGTGTGGTGTCCCAGAAGTTCGTATCCTAAGTTGACCTCCCAAACCGCAGGTTCCACCACGGCGGATCTCCGACCTTCGACTCCCTTTGGCCAAAAATCGGCCAAACCTCGCTCAGGACGACAGCCGTATTTATGCCATGAACTTCAGTTACAGGGCACTATGTAAAGACAACTACAAGAGCAACCGCAGATCCTTCAACTCTCCGCCGCGGCGGACTTCGCTCAGGATAACAAAGTCTGAATTTATCTTTTCCCAGCGGGGCCTTCGCGGAGGAGGAAGTCGAAGTCGCAGCCCTGGTCGGCCTGGAGGACTTGGTCTTCAAAGAGCCTGGCGTAGCCGCGCGTGGCGGGGGTGCGGTGGGGCGGCTGCTTTTGCCAGACGCCTAGGCGGCGGGTGAGCTCGACTTCGTCGATGAGGAGTTCAAGGCGGCGGGCGGGTACGTCGAGCTGGATGCGATCGCCGGTCTGGACGATGGCGAGCGGGCCGCCGACAGCGGACTCGGGCGCGATGTGGAGAACGATGGTACCGAAGGCGGTGCCGCTCATGCGCGCGTCGGAGATACGGACCATGTCTTTGACGCCCTGGCGCGCTAGCTTCACGGGGATGGGCAGGTAGCCGGCCTCGGGCATGCCGGGCGCGCCCTTGGGACCGGCGTTGCGGAGAACGAGGATGTCGTCGGGAGCGACGTCGAGGCCAGGGGAATCGATGCGCGCGGCCATGTCTTCGATGGAGTGGAAGACGACGGCGCGGCCGGTGTGCTGGAGCAGCTCGGGCGAGGCGGCGGATTGCTTGATGACTGCGCCGTGCGGGGCAAGGTTGCCGCGAAGGATGGCCATTGCGCCCTGCGGCTTGAGCGGGGCGGCGAGAGTGCGGATCACGTCCTGATTGGGTACCTGCTCGGCGCCGGCGATGATGTCTGCGAGCGTGCCGCCGGCGACGGTGGGCGCGCCGAGGTCGAGAAGTGGCGCCAGCTCGCGCAGCAGCGCGGGAAGGCCGCCGACGTGGTGCAGGTGCTCCATGTAGTGCGCGCCGGAGGGTTTGAGATCGATGAGCACAGGGACTTCGCGGCCGAGGCGGTCGAAGGCGTCGAGGTCGAGCGGGATGCCGGCGCGGCCGGCGATGGCAGTGAGATGGATGATACCGTTCGTAGAGCCGCCGATGGCCTGGAGGACGATCATGGCGTTGCGCACGGAGGCGGCAGTGATGAGCTGACTGGGACTCGGCACGGCGGCGAGGGCTATCTCTGCAGCGCGCTTGCCGCTGGCTTCGGCGATGCGACGGCGGTCGGCATGGACGGCGGGTGCGGTTGCACTCAGGGGCAGTGCGAGGCCCATGGCTTCAAGGACGCAGGCCATGGTGCTGGCCGTACCCATCACCATGCAGGTGCCCACGGAGGGCGCGAGGCGGCCGCTGATGCGGTCGATTTCGGCTTCGTCGATCTGGCCGGCGCGGTATTGGCTCCAGAGACGGCGGCAATCGGTGCAGGCACCGAGGACTTCTCCGCGATGATGGCCGACGACCATGGGGCCGGTGGGAACGACGACGGCTGGGATATCTGCGCTGGCGGCGGCCATGACCTGCGCGGGGAGGGTCTTGTCGCAGCCGCCGATAACGACGACAGCGTCCATGGGCTGGGCGCGGATCATCTCTTCGGTGTCCATGGCCATGAGGTTGCGCAGGAACATCGAGGTGGGGTGGGCGAAGCTTTCGTGGATGGAGATGGTGGGGAAGACCATGGGCATGCCGCCGGCGAGCAGGACACCGCGTCGGGCGCTCTCGATGAGGTCGGGGACGTTGCCGTGGCAGGGGTTGTAGTCGCTGTAGGTGTTGGTGATGCCGACGATGGGGCGGTCGAGGGCATCGTCGGAGTATCCCATGGCCTTGATGAAGGCTTTGCGAAGAAAGAGCGAGAAGGCATCATCGCCGTAGCTGGTCAGTCCTTTGCGCAGACCGTTGGGCATCGCGCGTTCCTTTCGTGAGCGGTGCGCCGCTATTTTTTCTGCACGGCGGCGATGACGCGCAGGGCGCCATGGATGATGGCAGTGTCGTGCGCTACCAATAGTAGGCGGCGATGGCGTGCGGAGGGCCGGCGACCGAGTCAGTGACCGTGGTCTGGATGACGATCTCCAGGTTGCCATTCTGCCAGTTTGCCGGAGCATTGTGCAGGCCTTCCCTGAGGTTCTGGGCGTTGGCTACGAACTCGCCGGCGGCCTGGGTGCCTTTAGGACCAATGCCGGCCACGGTGATGGTGAACTGGCCGGTCTTGGAGTCCAGCAGGCGGGTGACGATGCCGAAGTCTTCGAGGGTTTCGCCCTGCGGGCCGAGCCGGGTGTGCCACACGCGGCCGCCGGGGACGTGCTCGCGGATTGAGTAATCTTCGTTGTCTTCAACAAATGCATAGTGGAGGCTGGAGGTGAGCTGCATGGTCCACTTGTTATTGAAGCCGCCAATGACCACGGCGGGCGAGTTGCGCAGGTCGGCGTAGGTGTAGTTTGCGCCGATGCGCAACTGGCTGGGCTTGTCGATGCGGCCAAGGAGAGTGGAGATAGCCGTGGCGGCGTAGACATCGCCAGCGGCTACGCCGTAGTCCGTGTAGATGAACATGTCGCCCCAGGTCAGCCTGGTGTTGGGATCGAGCGGGAGCGGAGTGTTGGCACGCTCGGCCTCGGTCCTGAAGGTCCCCGGATGGGTGCGCGAGTAGAGCCGGTAGATGTCCTCGTTGGGCCGGTAGGCGATGGGCTTGGCCAGGCAGATGAGCACGGGCTGGCGGGTGGCGAAGACCGGGCTCCAGAATTGCTCGAGGGCGGACTTCTGAAGCGCCCAGCGATGCACGGCAAACGCGGTGAGCACGGCGGCCAGAGCCAGGATGAGCGCCAGGGCCGTGAACAGGAACGGGCGGATACGGTGCCGCTCCGGTTCAACGGCAGACCCGTTGATGCGGCGATACAGCGGATGCGTGGGTGGCACAGCGACGGCGCGACTCTGGAAAACAGGCGAATATGAGCCGACAGGAAGCTCGATGCGAATGGGCGAATCGTCTGCCGCGGTCAGATAATACTGCTCAAGGCGACGGCGCACTTCGCCCGCCTGGACACGCACCACAGGATCCTCACCGGTGGCATAGCCGGGAGGACGGTGAAACACCTCCGTCCCGATCGTGCGCTCCTTGAGCTTCTCCTGGTGGCCCTCCAGCTTGTGCTCGACGACGTAGCGGAGGAACTGCTTGCAGCGGCCCGCGTGCTGAAAATAGTGGCTGGCGAGAATATTCTCGAGCTCGCGCAGCACGACTTCCCGGTTTACCTCGACCGCCTCCGGCTGTACGTGAGAGGTTTCCCGGCCTGGCGGTGATTCAGCAACCGATTTCATCTCATCCTCACTGGCATCCGAAGGGCGAGCAGAACGAAACAGGATCCGCTTTGTATGCCTGGCTGTGAATCCCTGGTTTTCACTTTCCTGCAGATGGCTGGCAATTCGAACGAAACGATAGTGATTTCGGCACCCGAGCAGCCGATTCCTTGCAGCACGACCGGATCATATATCTTGACGCGGCTCCAGGAAACGCTTTCCCACGGAACCAGGCAAGACACTGACAGGTCATGGCCGGAGAACAAAATCAATTTACAGAGCCCACCGCATTGAGCGTAATGGGCCGCGCAGAGCAGTAGAACGAAGGGAACGGCCCCTTGTCAAGACCCTCCTCCAATAGCGCACAGATGGCATGAGGCGGCTCTTTAACAGTAGTCCACCTGCCGGAAACGGCCCGGTAACCCATTTTGAATCACCAGACTGTATCTTTGCTGCGGTTTTTCACGCGGGAAGTGGGCCCGACGGGACTGCAACCATGCCAGGCGCGCCGTTCAACGCGCCGGGAATTTGCAGATACAGGGTTTTTACTGTAAAAGATCGTTCGGCTCGACGGCTGCAACCTCCATAAAAAGACTGAGAAAAACAATCCATCTGTCGCGGCAATACGGTAAAACACCGTGTTTTACTTGTCGCTTTTGCCTTCTCAAGAAGAAGCTTTCCTTTTGTAAATCGGTTTTGTGCTTTTTAGGCGTGAGGGCCTTCGGGTCGGCAGGCGGCTGAAGGACTTTTACGGGTTTGGGTTAGTGGAAAGCTCGGGGAGGGAGAACGAGTGCTGAACGCTTTCGTTTGCAGGAACGTGCTGGTTATCGGGTTGGGAGTCCTGTTGCTTGGGGGGCGGCCTGCAGGTGCGGCAGAGACACAAATTGTCCTGGCTCGCCATGGCAACACGGTGGTTGTGGAGCCGTACGCTCCCAATATCGTTCGAATCACCTTGAGCTCGGATAAGGCTGAGGCCCTCGCAGCCCCTGGATATGGATTCGTGGGCACGCCATCGATGACTGGCTGGAGCCACGAGCATGATTCCAGCGGATACGACGTCATTCGATCCGGGCGAATGGTCGTCCGTGTTGCCCCCGAGAACCTGCCACCGCCTCATGCCATGCCGCTCGACGCGTTGAACCAGTCGCTGAGGCAGCGCTATTTCGGCAGCGGCCCTCGGGCGAGAGGGCCATACGATGACACGATCTCGATCACGACGGCGTCTGGCAAGCCTTTGCTGACCATGCGCAACTGGTTCATGTTTCCCAACCGGCCGGAGGGGTCTGCAGGGAGCGCGGAAAACGGGAAAAAGACTGCTCCCGGCTACCGCGTTTCTGCAACCTTCGATGCGCCGGCCGGGGAGCACTACTACGGCCTGGGCCAGCACCAGCAGGGCTTTCTCGATCTCCGCGACCATCGCGTCGAGTGCTGGCATGAATACAACGCGGTTGGTGGAGAGAGTGTCTGCGTTCCCTTCCTGGTGTCGAGCCGCGACTACGGCCTGATCTGGGACAACCCCTCCAAAACCACTGTTGACCTTGGTTTCAACCTGCGGAACATCTGGTCATCCGAGGTGGGAGACCGGGTCTCTTTCTTTGTCATCACCGGCGATGATACCGACCAGGTCTACGAGGGCTATCGCCAGCTCACCGGCGTCGCGCACATGTTGCCGAAGGCGGCATACGGCTACATCCAGAGCAAGGCGATCTATCCCACGCAGGACCAGCTCATGAATGTCGCCAAGGGCTATCGCGATCGCCACTTGCCGCTCGATGTGCTGGTGGTGGACTTCCTGAACATGACGAGACAAGGCGAACTGGATCTGGACCCGGCACGCTGGCCCGATCCAGCCGCGATGAACAAACAGCTTCATGCAATGGGCATCACGACCCTGCTCAGCGTCTGGCCGCACTTTGCTCCCGGCACGCGGTATTACGACATGCTGCGGCAAAAGGGCTGGCTCATTCACGCTGCGGATGGCACTCCGGACTTCGGTCACTTCAAGGACACAATCGGCCCCAACATCGATACAACCAACCCGGCCGCCGCCAAATGGTGGTGGGAGTCGATTCGGGATCGCTACGTGAAGCCGTATGGCTTTGATTACATCTGGCTCGACGAAACGGAGCCAGACATCGACCCGGCCCCGGACTTCTTCTATGTCGGCTCGGGGACGCGTTATTACAACGTCTATCCCTTATTTCACACGGCTTCAGTCTACGAGGGATTCCGGCGCGATTTTGGCGACAGCCACCGGGTTTTTTCCCTTGCCCGCGCGGCATACCTTGGGGCGCAACGGAACGGAACCGTGTTCTGGTCGAGCGACATCATGTCGACCTGGGACATGTTGAAGCGTTCCATCCCTGCCGGACTGGATTTTGCCGCCAGCGGCATGCCCTATTGGGATACCGATATCGCCGGGTTCTTCTCGCCGTCGATCCCCTCCACGTACCACGCGGCGCATACACCATTGGTTGACCCTTCAGACGCACGGGAAAACGTGGGCAATTACGAAGATTATCCAGAGCTGTTTGTGCGCTGGTTCGAGTGGGGAGTTTTCCAGCCGGTGATGCGAGCCCACGGAGAAAGGGAACACAACGAGGTCTGGGCGTACGGCAGTCAGGCCGAGCCGATCCTGGCAAAGTACCTGCGGCTGCGCTATCAACTGCTGCCTTATATCTATTCGCTGGGTTACTTCAGCTACAAGACGGGCGCGCCGTATATGCGGGCGCTGTTCATGGATTTTCCGGATGATCCGCATGTGGCGAAGATTGGCGACGAGTACATGTTCGGGCCGGCGTTTCTGGTGGCGCCGGTGACGGAGCAAGGAGCGACGAGCCGCAAGGTTTATCTGCCGGCGGGAAGCGACTGGTACAACTACTGGACCAACGAACGCGTGAAGGGCGGCGCGACGATCGAGGTTTCGGCGCCGATCGCCACGATTCCGCTGTTTGTGCGGGCGGGATCGATCGTTCCGCTGGGCAGCGAAATTCTGAGTACGAACGAGCCGCAGAGCATCGCGAGCATTCGCGTGTATCCGGGCGCGGACGGCGCGTTCACCTTGTACAACGACGACGGAAAGACCTACGCCTACGAGAAGGGCGAGAGCAGCATCACGCACTTGCACTGGAACAATGCGTCTGGTCAGTTTACGCACGACGGCGCGCAGGCGTGGAGCGGGCCTGACAGCGCGCTGGTGACCATTGTAGGCCAATGACAGAGCTTGTGGAAGATATCGAGCCCAGGGGAGTTCCTGTCAGGTAGCAACCGTTTAGAGTCGCCAATCTGGGATCGGTAAACCCCACGGCTTTAGAGCATTTTCGATTTAAGTGTATACATAACCGCAAGCCTCGAAATAGTTTGAGCATTCCTCGGGAGAGACCGAGTTGAGCAGGCCGGCGATTTCCTCCCATAGGGTCTCCGTGGACCGCCTGGCCGCTTTGCGCAACAGGGCTTTTAGTTTGGCAAAGAAGTTTTCGATGGGGTTCAGATCGGGCGAGTAAGGC
>JASHPJ010000055.1 GCA_030038195.1 Acidobacteriaceae bacterium | reverse complement strand
TAGAGCGTGTTTCAAAAACATTTTCGTAGCGTGATCCAGAGGCAAGCGAGATGGAAGAAGGCGCGGTAAACGGTAAGGAGGTGTTCGTGACGGACCAGTACGCGACGGAACTGGCCGAGCCATGCATTGGTTCGTTCGATCTTCCAGCGTCTTTTGTACCGTCGCAATTTCCGTCCATCTTGGTATTTCCTGTCCTTATTGTTCTTCCGGTAAGGCGCTATCAGTTCGATGCCTCGCCGTTTCCATCGCCGCCGCAACGGATCGGAATCGTAACCGCGGTCTGCAATCACCCTTTTGGGCCTCTGCCGCGGCCGGCCTTTGCACGGCGGGACACGGACTTGGTTGAGCGTGGCGTCCGCAAGCGTAATTTCTGCCGGAGAGGCACTTTCCAGCCGAATTCCCAGCGGAATACCTTCACCGTCTCCCAGTACCATCCACTTTGTGCCTTTACCACGCTTGGTTTTACCGACCGCATCGCCCCCTTTTTCGCAGGTGCGAAGCTGCCGTCTAAAAAGGCCTCGTCCCATCTCAGCAAGCCTGCTTCATCAAGCGCGCCCAGCAATGTACGCCAAGCTTGGAGCCAAACCCCTTCTTCTTCCCATTGCTTCAACCGCCGCCAGCAAGTCGATGGCGAAGGATACTCGTCAGGCAGGAAATGCCACGCCGCTCCTGTCTGCAAGATCCAGAGAATACCCTCCAAACAGTTGCGGTTTGGTGCTGGAGGACGTCCCCGCCCGTCTTTGCGCCGCCGAGGTTCGGGCAAAAGCGCTCCTACCAACTCCCACTGCTCATCCGTCAACAGCTTCTGTCGCTTCTTCATGACAGAAGCTCAACAGCTCAACTCCCTCAAACGTAAGTACCTCACTTGAGGCAGAACCCATTTTTGAAACACGCTCTATAGAGATGTTTTCGATTGCGCCTGCTCGCCAGAGCGAGATAGTTTTATATTGCTTCTCTCGGATATTTCCGGAAGAGCAGATTGACTTCTGATTCTGGTCTATCCAGCATCGCTGAGGCGTGAACAGAATAACTGATTTACAGGATGAGAGATTATGCGTCTTAAAGGAAAGGTCGCGCTCGCTGCCTCGTGCTCGAACTGGCCAAGTTCAGTAGCCGGGTCAGCGCGCTGTTCCCAGGGTGCGATCGCTTAACGCAATCCAACTTGAGATAAAGGGATAACAACGATCTATGGAAAAAACGACAAATGGCAACAATGCCCTACAATCCATTTGCGAGCGTTACCGTAACCTTTACGGGGGCCTCATCTACGACGTCCTTGAGCATCTTGGATATCCATATCAGGCGTTGTCGCACGAATTGACTCCGCTCTCCCAGGACATGAAACTTGCTGGTCCTGCCTTTACTGTCAAGGGCCCGATGACGTGTGAACGGGACGAGTCGCGGCGTTTCAAGCGTTTGGAAATGATCAAAAAGATGACCTTTCCGTGCATTGAGGTACGCGACGCCGGCACGCCATTTCATGTGGCTCTCTATGGAGAGCTTAGTGCGACAACGGCGCAAGCTCACGGAGCGGTTGGAGCATTAGTAGATGGAGGCATTCGAGACAGCGCTTACCTCATCCGGATGGGCTATCCGGTTTTTTCGCGATACCGCAACCCTGTAGAGGCTTTTGGCCGTTGGGTGATGCTCGACTATAACGTCCCAGTTCTCATCCACGGCGAGCTAGTCCAGTCAGTGCAAGTGAATCCAGGAGATTTCATCTTCGGGGATCTAGATGGCGTAATTGTTATCCCCAAAGCGCTAACTATCAAGGTGTTGGAAGAGTGCGAGCGTGTGATGGGAATTGAGGACGTCGCTCGCGTAGAATTCGCCCGTGGAGACGACCCCGTCGCCGTTTTTGAAAAGTACAAGCGATTGTAATTACGTTCTCGTGTACTAAGTCTGAGGTATCTTCAATCAATAAACTGCTGTAGCCGTGGGATGGAGTGAGAGATATATTCATTCAAATCATGTGTAAGAGCCGGAATTTCCTCACTCTCATCCGTGCCCGTCTGAGCAGCGCACCTGTTGTGCCACTTCGTTACATTTGCTATGCGGCTGTTCTCCGGAACCGGCTTGGCAGAATGCAATCACCCAGGCTCGGGGTCCTCTCTTATCTAGCCTTTTCTCAGGTAGCAGGCCAAAGGCTCGACACCGGGCGTGACGACATTTCCTTGCCCCAGTATGGATTGGGTTGTGGTCCACGTTGAAAGACAAAGCGTCCTCCGCCGGTCACCTCTGCGTGGCTGAACCATGCGTTGGGGTACTGTTTGTCATTGAACATGACGGAGCAGATATAAATGCTTTCGGGGGTTGCGCGCCGAGCTTCAAGAACCAGCTTCGCCCCTTCTGCCAGCGTGATCGTTACGCAGTCGAACAACGGTGTTTCGAAGACGTAGTGCGTGCTTACCGGATCAACAGAGCAAAAACCCGATCGCGCTGAGAATGAACCACGCTGATATCCGGCCACAGTCTTCGTTGCCGGCGATGCCGTCGGGCGCATTCGAGTACATCGTGGTATTCAAAAAATGCACGCGCTCCTGCGTCTTCGCCGGCTCGCCGGCGTAGGAGTACAGGTAGGCAATGCGGTGTGAAGCTGTAGGTGCCGTCGGAGTCTCCGGATTCGTCATCGTTTGCCTGGAACAACATGCTCTGGAAGCCGAATGTGATCAGGTGCCTTTGATAGACCTTTGTATTGTTGATTCCAAGGGAAAAGTCGCTGTAACCCGAGTGCCTGGTATCGCCCTGCCCCGCGTTGCCGAGCGTCACGATGAAAATCGGCCAGCAGTGTCCTCGGGCAAACCTTCCTATCCCCTCGATGAAAATCATCATCGAGGTGAAGTTCATGTGCACCGAAGATCCAATGCAAACAGGGATCGATGAGATATCATCCGATACAGGCGCTATACAGCGCGAGGGGCAACAACTGCGCGGGAACTATCCCCGTCGTCTGGGACGATGACGCAAGGTCCAATGAGCATAATGATCTGATTATGCGGATTATGGAGTTATGGATGCTGCGAAGCAATTGCGACCAGGCTCCTGAACCATTTCAATCCTTCTACCGTTGAACCGGCCGGGCGGTACTCGCAACCAACCCAGCCGCTGTAGCCGATGGCATCGAGGTGATCGAAGAGGAAGGTATAGTTCACCTCGCCGATGTCGGGCTCGTTGCGCTTGGGCACGCTGGCGATCTGCACATGGCCGCAATACGGCGCATAGCGGGTCAACTTCGCCGTCAGGTCGCCTTCCATGATCTGCATGTGATAGAGATCCATCTGCATGCGCAGATTGTCGGCGCCGACTTCCCGCAATATGTCGTAGGCCTGGGCCTGCGTATTGAGAAAAAAGCCTGGCATATCCAGCGTATTGATGGCTTCAATCAGCAGCGTGATGCCGTGCGCGGCCAGGTTAGTGGCCGCGTACTTGAGGTTTGCGATGTACGTAGCCCTGGCGTCTGCCTGCGAGACTCCTTGCGGCACAATCCCCGCCATGGCGTGCAGCCGGGTGGTGCCCAGTTGTTTTGCATACTGGATGGCGAGCGCGAGGCCGTCACGAAACTCCTGTTCGCGTCCAGGGAGACAAGCGATGCCGCGCTCGCCCGCTGCCCAGTCGCCCGGCGGAAGATTGAAGAGCACGTTGTCCAGGCCGTGTTGCGCGAGCTCAGCTGCGATCGCGCTGGCGGGAGCCTCATAAGGAAACAGATACTCTACGCCTTGAAAGCCGGCCTCGGCGGCGGCGGCAAAGCGGGCCAGGAAAGGAACTTCATTAAACATCATGGAGAGATTAGCTGCAAATTTTGGCATCCTGAATCCTTTCTATCCTGTTGCCGGCTGTGGCGCCGGAAGATCTACGCTGCAACGCGCGCCTGACTGCCTCAACGATCGCCTGCACACTCATTCCATATTTATCCAGCAGGTCGGAGTACGGCCCGCTTTCAGCGAACGTATCGGCAATGCCTACGCGCTCCACGGGCACCGGAAAACTGCCGGCCACACACTCGGCCACAGCTCCGCCGAGCCCACCCAGGATCGTGTGCTCCTCTGCCGTGACGATCGCCCCTGTATCGCGCGCGCATGCGGTTACCAGCCAGGTGTCCAGCGGCTTAATGGTGTGCATCTCCACTACGCGCGCATAGACACCTTCGTGCTGCAACTCTTCGGCAGCCTGCAGCGCGCGCGCCACCATTACGCCACACGCTACGATGGTACCGTCTTCGCCGTCAACCAGCGTGACGCCGGCCCCGATTTCCGGATCGTAACCGGAGGTGAAGATCGCCGGCACTTCATTACGGCAGAGGCGCAGGTAGACCGGCCCGTCCCAGGCAGCCACTTTGGGCAGAAGCTTTGCGACAGCCAGCGGGTCGGCAGGCACGACGATGGTCAGATTCGGCAGGCTGCGCAGAATTGCGAGATCGGAGATCGCATGATGAGTCGGACCGTCGAACGAGTCTGAGAGCCCCGCATAGGCGCCGGCGATTTTCACATTTGCCCGGCCGTAGCACAGGTGCGTGCGTACCATCTCCACTGCGCGCGTGGCAATGAGGAAGGCAAATGTGTTCACGATAGGAACGAATCCACCATTCGCCAGACCCACGGCTGCATCCACAAGCGCTGGCTCCGCAATACCCACGTTAAAAAAGCGCTCAGGAAAACTCTGCTCGAACATAAAGCTGAAGTCCGAGCTGGAAACATCGGCGCTCAACACAACCACATCCTTGCGCGTGTGGCCCAGCTCCACCAGAGCAGCGCCGTAGGCTTGGCGCATCGACACAAGATCACCAAAGGGACTGCGAATCAGGCTATCCATTGCCGGGCTCCTTCCTGCAATTCCGTCAGAGCCTGCTCGAACTGGCTTTCGCTGGGAATGCCGCCGTGCCACTTGGCAGCATTTTCCATAAAGCTCACACCCTTGCCCTTGGTGGTTCGCGCAATCATCGCCACCGGCCGACCGTGAATCTCGTCTGCGCAGTCGAGCGCGTCGAGAACGGTGGCCATATCGTGGCCATGCACCTCGATCACGTGCCAGTTGAATGCAGTCCACTTGTCCACGATCGGCTCGGTGGGCATCACCTGTTCAGTTGTGCCTGTCTGCTGCACTCCGTTGTAGTCCACGATTACTTTCAGATTGTCCAGGCCGAACTTGGACGCAAGAAGCAGCCCCTCCCAGATCACGCCTGAGTTCAGTTCGCCGTCGCCCACAATCACGTAGATCTTCCGCCGTGATCTTGCCATGCGTGCGGCCAGTGCCATTCCTGCGCCAATGGCCACGCCGTGGCCCAGCGGCCCCGCCGCGACTTCAACGCCCGGAGTCTTCAGGGGCTCGGGATGGCCCTGCAGGCGGCTGTTGAGCGAGCGAAAGGTCGCCAGCTCGTCCACCGGGAAGTAACCGCGGTGGGCCAGGACCGCGTAGAGCATCGCGCAGGCGTGCCCTTTCGAGAGCACAAGCCGGTCACGGTCATTCCACTGCGGCTCTTCGGGATTTACGCGCAGGTGATGAAAGTAGAGCGCGGTCAGAATCTCGGCGCTCGAAAAAGCTCCGCCCAGGTGACCGCTCTTGCGCTCGTAAATCATCCGCAGTACATGGGCGCGATAGTCCCACGCGCGCAGCGAAAGATCCTGAATCATCTCTGGTGTGTGTCGGGTTCCGTATGGATACGGC
>JASHPJ010000006.1 GCA_030038195.1 Acidobacteriaceae bacterium | reverse complement strand
TCAACGGAATCGAGAACTTCTGGAACCAGGCCAAGCGTCATATGCGACGCTTCAATGGCATCCAGCCAGACCACTTCTACTGGTTTCTGAAAGAATGCGAATGGCGCTTCAATGGAGATGGGCATCCACACCTTCTAAAGCAGCTTAAACAGTGGTATAAATCCACAAAACACTAACCCTTAGCTACTACAGCCCCTTTGTTTTTATGGGCTAGAAAAATGAGGCTCCCGGCACATGCCGGGAGCCTCTCTGTTTCAACTGCTCGATGTTGGACGCGCAATTCTGAGGTCAACGAGTGCGTCGGCCTGTTGGCGCCAGTGACCGTAGACGTCCGGTTTGTCCATCCTCCGGGGTTGTCCACTTACCATCTGGCTACGAAGACGGATGACTAACGGACCAAGGGACTCTCCCACACGCGAAAGAGCAACTCCTTGAGCTGAGCGAAATCCCTGGGGCCAAGCTCGGCGCGCCATTCGCGTTCGATCTCGCAGAGCACTTCCAGAGCCTTTGCGTACGCGGCATGTCCGCGCTTCGTAAAGCGGACAATTCGCGCACGGCCCTCATCTGGCGCGTCGGACCGTACCAGATACCCAAGATCTTCCAGGCTCCCCAGCAAACGGTTCATGGCTTGCTTGCTCATCCCTGCACGCTCGGCGAGAATGCTGGGGCGAACCCCATCGGGTCCTGGAAACCGGAAGAGCGCCATGTGCGGAAGGCTCAACTCTGTAAAGCCCGCCGCGTTTAGATCGTGGATGATACGCCGGTGAATGGCCTCGGCCGGAACACGCAGCAGCGCGCCGATAAGCATGCCCCTGGTTTTGACAGGTGAATTTTCTCTCAAAATAGTCATTGACACTCTGGGTAAACTGTGTTTACCCTCATTTTCCGGTAAACATAGTTTACCTTAAAGGAGATCAAAATGACACCACAAGACGTCGACCTGTTGTCTTCTGACGAAACCGTATTGGCAAGTCCGCACCAAACTCCGACCCTGCCACAGCAGAATCACGTAAAGCTGGTTCCCGCAGAAACCGGCACAGCCTATTGGGGCCCTGGCGAGTTAATGACGTTTCTCATTACTGGGGAGGAGACCGGCGGAGCATTCTTTCTTGCGGAGATCTCTGTGGCGCCCGGCGGAGGCACGCCGCCGCACATCCACCGTCGCGAGGACGAAGCGTTCCGCATGCTCGAAGGCACCCTCACGATCCAGGTGGGCCGGGATACAATCACTGCATCCGCTGGAGATTTCGCTTTTCTTCCCCGTGGAATCGCTCATTCGTTCAAGAACGCCGGCGACGGCCATGCAAAGGCGTTGGTCATAGTCACTCCGGCAGGCCTTGAGGGGTTTTTCGCGGAAGTGTTCGAGCCTGCGGCGGACCGTTCCGTAGCACCGTCGTCTGCCCACGAGGAGTTAATCGGCCGGGCGATGGCGGCAGCCTCACGGTACGGACTGGAGCTTCTTCCCCCCGCATAACAGGTTCCATCGGATCCAAGAAAGTCTGTGAATGACGCTATGTAGGAAAGGGAGGTCTCTATGTCACTGCAGTCGATCGATCTAACTGTCAATCCTGCTGACGAAACGATCCGCTTGGGGCCGCTCGCGGTGCGGTTCCTTGTCACTGGTGAGAACTCGGCCGGCACGATCGCAGTTTTTGAGGTGGCTGTCCCCTCCGGACAGCGCCTGATGGCGCCGGCGCATAGCCACGACCACTTCGAGGAGACGTTCTACGGCATCGCAGGCGTGTTGACGTGGACCGTAGATGCTAAGCCGATTGATGTGGGGCCGGGGCAGGCGCTCTGCATTCCGCGGGGCGCCGTTCACCGGTTCGACAACAACGGCGCCGAAGACGTGAAGGGTTTGTGCATGGTGGCACCTGCCGCAATCGGACCGCAGTTTTTCCGCGAAGCGGCTGAACTGGCCCGTGCGGCGGAAGATGGCCCACCAGACCGGGTAAGGATGGTGGAGATCATGCGCCGCCACGGGCTGACTCCGGCTCCGCCTGTGCCTCAGGCGTAGGGTTGCGAAGCATCCAGGCGAACAATTGCCTTATAACTGAAGTCGAATCTCTACGACCCTGACCGAAAGTGCGGGGGTTGCTGTGGGAGTTCACTGAAGCGTAGCTCCGGCAGAATCGGGGTCGAGACCAGTTATCGGAGTCAGCAGTGGTCGCGCCCCTTTGTTTGTGCAAAATCGCCAAGGCGCTCATCGAGAAAACAAGAGTCGCCTGCAAGTTGGGTCGTGCTTGTCAATGCGGCTCGACAGTCGGCTTCCGCGACAAAGGCATGCATTGCGTGCGGCAGAAGTTGAGGGGGTGCTACAGCGCCGCGCCGCACGCGGAGCAAAACTTTGCGCCTTGCGGATTGGTCTGCTGGCAGCGGGGGCAGGCGATGAGCGTGCCGGGCTGCATTGCCGCTGCGGCCTGAGCCGGCGGAGGCACATTGACCGTCACCTGGATGGGCTGTCCGGGCGCGCCCCATCCGGGTACGGCGATGCCGAGCGATGCCGCGATGCCGGCAGCCTGGATGGCGTTGAACTCGCGCACCCGGCCGGGCATGAAAAAGCACTCGAAAAAGCCGAGGATGGTGGGAATCCCGGTCCAGAAGAAGAGGCAGTAGAGAACGCCCAGCCCGGTGCGGCGCAGATAAAAGTGGTGAATACCGAAGCTGCCCAGAAACAGCGCCAGCAGGATGCCCACGATCTCGTCGCGGCGCACGGCCTCATACTGCTGGTAAAAGATGGCCTCCGGATTGGGATACACCGCGCTGCTCATCGCTGCTGCTCCTTTCCGCTCTGCCTGGATCATACGCGTCTGCGCACCGCCTTGTTCCCTGCGCCGCCATCGCCGCCTTGCCGCATTGTCCCACACCCGCGCCAGCGGATAGCATCGAATGCATCATGGACACACTGGATGCAAGCCTGAGCGGCACATTCCGGATCGGCGGCGATCTGCCCGTGCATCGCCTCGGCTACGGGACCATGCGCCTGGTGGGCGAGGGCGCGTGGGGCGAGCCGGCCGATCCCCAGGAGATGCGCCGTGTGCTGCGGCGCGTCGTCGAGCTGGGCGTTACGCTGATCGACACCGCAGACGCCTACGGGCCGGAGATTGCCGAGCGGCTCATCGGTGAGGCGCTCGCGCCGTATGCGCCGGGAGTGGTGATCGCCACCAAGGGCGGCGTCACGCGCCAGGGTCCGGCAAAGACCGAGTACGTGGGCCGCGCCGGCTACCTGATTCAATGCGTCGAGATGAGCCTGCGCCGGCTCAAGCTCGAGCGCATCGACCTGTATCAACTGCATCGCATCGATCCACGCACGCCGCTCGAGGAGTCACTGGGCGCGCTCAGGCGCATGCAGGAACAGGGCAAGATTCGCCACATCGGGCTGAGCGAGGTGACGCCGGCCGAGGTGGAAGAAGCGGAGAAGATCGTGCCCATCGTGACCATCCAGAACAAGTACAGCCTGGCCGAGCGCAAGCACGAGGAGACGCTCCAGTATTGCGAGCGGCGCGGCATCGGCTTTCTGCCCTGGTATCCCATCGCCGGCGGCAAGCTGCTCAGGGCCGGCCAGCCTGGCGCAGAGCCGCTGGCTGCGCTCGCCGCGCGGCACGGCGTTTCGGCGCCGCAACTCGCGCTGGCCTGGCTGCTGCAGCGCTCGCCGGTGATGCTGCCGATTCCTGGTACCTCGAAGATCGCTCATCTTGAAGAGAATGTGGCCGCGGCGCGGCTGAAGCTGAGCGCGGAGGAGTGGAAAGAGGTGGAAGCGGCAGCCTCAGCCTGAAAACCACGCGCTCCATGTATCCTTGGCTCAATGCCTAAGACGCTTACTGTGGTCCTGGTCACGCTGAACGAGGCGGCGAGCCTGCCGC
>JASHPJ010000054.1 GCA_030038195.1 Acidobacteriaceae bacterium | reverse complement strand
GACATGCTGGCGGGTTACTGCGCCGGGTGGTCCCTGCGCATGTTCCTGCTCGAAGGTCTCAACGGCGTTCCGGGCAAGGTGGAAGCCGGTCCGCCCAAGCACCTTTCCAGCGCCGTCGGCCAGATCGTCAACTTTCTCGGCACCATGCAGAACGAATGGGCCGGCGCACAGGCGTTCAGCTCCTTCGACACCTACATGGCTCCGTTTATCCGCAAAGACAACCTCTCTTATGAGGAGGTGCGCCAGGGCATCCAGGAGCTGATCTACAACCTCAATGTCCCTTCGCGCTGGGGCACACAGACACCCTTCACGAACCTGACCTTCGACTGGACTTGCCCGGAAGACCTGCGCGAGCAGATTCCCGTCATCGGCGGTGAGACCATGCCTTTCACATACGGTGATCTGCAGCCGGAGATGGACACGATCAATCGCGCTTACATGGAAGTGATGACCGCCGGTGACGCCAAAGGGCGTGTCTTTACCTTTCCCATTCCGACGTACAACATCACGCCTGATTTTCCCTGGGAGAGCGAGAACGCTGACCTGCTCTTCGAGATGACTGCCAAATATGGTCTTCCTTATTTTCAGAACTTCGTTAACTCCGATCTGAAGCCCAACATGGTTCGCTCGATGTGCTGCCGTTTGCAGCTTGATCTGAGCGAGCTGCTCAAGCGCGGCAATGGCCTGTTCGGGTCGGCCGAGCAGACCGGCTCAATCGGCGTGGTAACGATCAACTGCGCGCGCCTTGGCTATCTGCACCGTGACGACGAGGAGGCACTCTTCCGCCGCCTCGACGAGCTGTTGGAGATCGCGCGTGCCAGCCTGGAGATCAAGCGCAAAACCATCCAGCGCCACATGGATAATGGCCTGTTTCCCTATACCAAGCGCTATCTTGGAACGCTGCGCAATTTCTTTTCGACTATCGGAGTGAACGGCCTCAACGAGATGATTCGCAACTTCACCTCCGATGCCGACGACATCACGACCCAACGCGGACGCGATCTCGCCATTCGGTTTCTCGATCACGTGCGCGCCCGTATTGTCCGCTTCCAGGAAGAGACCGGCCACATGTATAATCTGGAGGCCACGCCCGCCGAAGGCACAACCTATCGTTTTGCTCGCGAAGACCGCAAGCGCTTCCCGGACATTCTGCAGGCCGGCACCCCGGACGAACCCTACTACACCAACTCCAGCCAGCTTCCTGTCGGCTACACCGACGATCCGTTCGAGGCGCTGGAGATGCAGGAAGCGCTGCAGCAGAAGTACACCGGCGGAACGGTGCTCCATCTCTACATGGGCGAGCGCATCTCGTCGGCTGTAGCATGCAAGAAGTTCGTCCGCCGCGCGCTCGAGAACTTCCGCCTGCCCTACATCACCGTCACACCCACGTTCTCAATTTGCCCCAGGCACGGCTATCTCTCTGGCGAGCACCTTTATTGTCCGAGGTGTGACGCCGAATTGCTAGCCCGCAAACAACAAGCCGCCCAGGCCTAACCCAACCTCTTTGCAGAAAGGAGTCTCATGCAAACTGCATCCTCTACGCTCGTTGAACAAGAGATCATTACTCTCACTGACTCGGAACGCCAGCCCTGCGAGGTCTGGACCCGCGTCATGGGATATTTCCGTCCTGTCTCCTCTTTCAATCGCGGCAAGCGGGGCGAATATCACGAACGGAAGTACTTCCTTGAGCCAAAATCTGAGCCGAAGTGCAACTAACCTGAAGGTCGGCGGGCTCACGCGCTTCTCCATGTGTGATTGGCCCGGTGAGCTCGCCGCTACCGTCTTCTGCCAGGGCTGCGCCTGGGATTGCCCCTACTGCCACAATCCAGGGCTGCGAGCGATACAGGCAGATGAGGTGATCTCCTGGGCTTCAGTCATCGATTTTCTTTCCAGCCGTCGCGGCTTGTTGGACGCCGTAGTCTTTTCTGGCGGCGAGCCAACGCTGCAGTCCACGCTGCCCGACGCTATCGGGGAGGTTCGCGCACTCGGTTTCCGCGTGGGATTGCACACGGCCGGCATGGCGCCTGAGCGCTTCGCCGCGTTGTTGCCTTCGCTCGACTGGGTCGGTTTCGACGTGAAGGCCCCATTCGCCGCCTATCCGCGCATCACCGGCGTCGAACGAAGCGGAGACAAGGCTCTGGAGAGCCTGCGGGGTTTGCTCGCCAGCCGCGTTCTCTACGAGGTCCGCACCACAGTGCACCCTTCACTGCTTAGTCCAGCCGACATGATTGAACTGAAAGCGCAGTTGCTCGACCTGGGCGTAGAAAATTTCGTTGTCCAGCAATTCCGTCCGCAGGGTGTGCTTCCCGGCCGGCTGTCTCCTGCCGCCGCGGGGCTTGTGCTTCCCCAGGACTACGGCAGCGGGTTCCTGCGCTTCCACACGCGCTGAACGGCAGTCCCGGCCGGCACTTGTACGGCCGCAGGCAAACCTGCTTTTAGACCGAGTTTCCGGTGGTATCTCTTTCGGTACTAGGTTCCTCGAGAATTGCGAGATATTCACAACCTGTGGGGCTTGCAATCCTAAATAACCCAAGATATAGTGACGCTATTCCTTGGTCTCTCTTCATCGAGAGCGAAAAGGGAATCCGGTGAGAATCCGGAACTGCCCCGCAGCGGTGAGCAGGTACGAAAGTCGAAGCGACACTGGGCCGTGCGCCTGGGAAGTCCGGCGAGTAGGATCGAGCCTGCAAGTCCGAAGACCTGCCTGGGAAACATTCGCTTCACGCCTCCGAGGGGAGGCGAGGTGGCAGGCCTGTCTTCGGAACCCCGCGAGTCATTCCTGTTTCCCCGCATCGCTTTCTGAGGCCAAAGGAGATTCCTTTATGGCCGCGCTGACTCACGACTTCCCTTCCCATCCCGCCGCTCCACCACCTGCATTCAGCAATGGCCACGGACCTTCGCCGCAGAGTGCGGCGGGGCTTCAGGTGATTCGCCGCAACGGAGCTTTCTCGCCCTTCGACTCAAGCAAGATCGCGCTGGCCATCACCAAGGCGTTTGTAGCCGTAGAAGGAGCGGATGCCACCGCGTCGCGCCGAATCCGCGGAGCGGTGGAGTCGATGACGCAACAGGTTGTTGAAACGCTGAGCCGGCGCGCCGAGCCGGGCCGGCCCATTCATATTGAAGATATCCAGGACCAGGTAGAGCTGGCGCTGATGCGGAGCGGCGAGCACAAGGTGGCTCGCGCGTACGTGCTGTATCGCGAAGAGCGAGCGCAGGAGCGCCGCAAGCGCGAGGAGCAGGCAGCCGGGATCGCGCATCCGCGTCTTCACGTGCGCCTTGAGGATAGCCGATTGGAGCCGCTTGACGAGGCGCAGTTGCGCAGAGATATCTCCGATGCGTGTTCCGGCCTTGACGGGGTCTCGGTGGACAGCGTGATGGCCGAGGCGCGGCGCAACTTGTATGACGGCATCCAGTTGCACGAGCTCGGGCTCGCGCAGACGATGGCGGCGCGGGCGCTCGTGGAGCAAGAGCCGAACTATGCTTACGTCAGCGCTCGCCTGTTGATGAACATTCTGCGCGTAGAAGCGATGGTGTTCTTGTTCCCGCAAACAAAGAACTCGTTCCAGCCACATCGCGATCTGGAGTATGCGGAGTACTTTCCGGAGTTCATCCGGCGCGGCATGGAGTTGCAAATGCTGGACAAGGAGCTGGGCAACTTCGACCTGGCGCGCCTGGCCAACGCGCTCAAGCCGGAGCGTGACCGGAACTTCCAGCTACTTGGCTTGCAGACTCTCTACGATCGCTACTTCCTGCACCATCATGGGGTGCGCTACGAGCTGCCGCAGGCGTTTTTCATGCGCGTGGCGATGGGGCTTGCCGTACGCGAGATCGACCGCGATGAGAGAGCAATCGAGTTCTACGAGCTGCTCTCGTCGTTCGACTTCATGTGCTCCACGCCCACGCTATTCAACGCGGGCACCCTGCGCCCGCAACTCTCATCGTGTTTTCTCACCACCATCTCCGACGATCTCGACGGCATCTTCAAGGCCATCAGGGACAATGCCCTGCTGGCGAAGTACTCTGGCGGCCTGGGCAACGACTGGAGCATGGTGCGCGGCCTGGGCGCACACATCCGCGGAACGAATGGGCAGTCGCAGGGGGTCGTGCCCTTCCTGAAAGTCGCCAACGACACGGCCATCGCCGTGAACCAGGGCGGCAAGCGCAAAGGGGCCGTCTGCGGTTACCTCGAGGCATGGCATATCGACATTGAGGAGTTCCTCGACCTGCGCAAGAACACGGGCGACGACCGCCGCCGCACTCACGACATGAACACCGCGAACTGGGTGCCTGACCTGTTCATGGAGCGGGTCGAAGAGGACGGAGCCTGGACGCTGTTTTCTCCCGATGAGGTGCCCGATCTCCACGATCTCTATGGCAAGGCATTCGCGGAACGGTACGCGTTCTACGAAGCCAAGGCGCTGCGTGGCGAGCTGAAAGTGGCGCGCACCATGCGCGCGATAGACCTGTGGCGCAAGATGCTCACCATGCTCTTTGAGACGGGCCATCCGTGGATCACCTTCAAGGATCCCTGCAACCTGCGTTCGCCGCAGCAGCATGCGGGCGTGGTCCACTCCTCCAACCTTTGCACCGAGATCACCCTGAACACCAACCAGCGCGAGATTGCTGTCTGCAACCTCGGCTCCATCAACCTAGCGAATCACGTTACCAAGAGCGGCATCGACGAGGACCGCCTGAAGAAGACGGTGAAAACGGCGATGCGGATGCTCGACAACGTGATCGACATCAACTTCTACACCGTTCCCGAGGCGCGCTTCTCCAACCTGCGCCATCGTCCCGTGGGCCTCGGCATCATGGGCTACCAGGATGCGCTCTACACCCTGCGGATTCCCAATGCCTCCGAGGAGGCGGTCCGATTTGCCGACGAGAGCATGGAGCTGATCAGCTTCCACGCAATCTCCGCGTCGGTCGATCTCGCCGTCGAGCGCGGGCGCTATGCCAGCTTCGAAGGCTCGCTCTGGAGCCGCGGCATTCTGCCCATCGATTCCATCGAGCTGCTGCAGGGCAACCGCAGGCACACGCTGCAGCTCGACCGCTCGGCAAAGCTCGACTGGTCCGCGTTGCGCGAGCGCGTGAAAACCGTCGGCATGCGCAACTCCAACACCATGGCCATTGCTCCCACCGCGACCATCTCCAACATTTGCGGCGTCACGCAGTCCATTGAGCCCACCTACCAGAACCTTTTTGCGAAGTCGAATATGTCCGGCGACTTTACCGTGGTGAATGCGGCGCTGATTCACGACCTGAAGCAGCGCGGGCTGTGGGATGAGGTGATGGTCAGCGACCTGAAATACTTCGACGGCTCGCTGGGTTTCATCGACCGCGTCCCCGAAGACCTGAAGCAGTTGTACGCCACGTCGTTCGAGATCGAGCCGACCTGGCTGATTCAGGCCGCGGCGCGGCGCCAGAAATGGATCGACCAGGCGCAGTCGCTGAACCTGTACATCGCGCAGCCCAGTGGCAAAAGGCTGGATGCCCTGTATCGCGAAGCATGGCGCTCCGGCCTCAAGACCACTTACTATCTGCGCTCGCGCAGCGCCACCCACGTAGAGAAATCCACGCTCAAGGGCACTGACGGCAAGCTGAATGCGGTTGCATTGGAGCCGGCAGTTGGCAAAGCATGCGCCAGCAATGCATGTTTGATTGGCGATCCCACCTGTGAAGCGTGCCAGTAACGGCTTCCAATCCCAAAGGAGAACCGATGCTCGACTGGACCGAAATCATCGAAGAGAAGCCGACTGAGCTGGTGCTAACCCCGCCGCGGGCCAAAGAGGACTCGGGCAGCACCGGTCTCGGCAAGATCGCGCGGGGAGCGGCCCGCGTGCGCGTGGACGACAAGGCGATGATCAATTGCCGCGCCGACGTGAACCAGCTTCTTCCCCTCAAATACCGATGGGCGTGGGAAAAGTATCTCTCTGGCTGCAACAACCATTGGATGCCGACAGAGATCTCCATGCAGGCCGACATCGCGTTGTGGAAGAGTTCCGAAGGGCTGACCCCCAACGAGCGCCGTGCCATCAAAAGGAACCTTGGCTTCTTCGCGGCCTCAGAGTCGCTGGTCGCCAACAACATCGTGCTGGCCATCTACCGGCATCTCACCAACCCTGAGTGCCGCCAGTACCTGCTGCGCCAGGCCTTTGAAGAGGCCGTGCACACGCATACTTTCCAGTACATCGTCGAGAGTCTCGGTCTCGATGAGGGCGAGCTCTTCAACATGTATCGCGAGGTGCCTTCCATCACGGAAAAGGCCGCCTGGGCGCTCGAATACACACAGAACCTCAGCGATCCGTCGTTCGCCACCGGCACCATGGCGGCGGACCGCGCATTCCTGCGGGATCTCATCGCCTTCTACGTTGTTTTCGAGGGAATGTGGTTCTATACCGGCTTCGCGCAGATTCTCTCTCTCGGCCGCCGCAACAAGATGGTCGGCGTCGCCGAGCAATACCAGTACATTCTGCGGGACGAGTCGATTCACCTGAACTTTGGCATCGACGTGATCAACCAGATCAAGATTGAGAATCCCCACTTGTGGAGCGAAGCATTTCAGCAGGAGGTCCGCGGCATGCTCCAAGCGGCGGCCGAGCTGGAATCAGCTTATGGCCGGGATACGATGCCCAACGGTTTTCTCGGCCTGAGCGCCAGCTTGTGCGAGCAATACATGCACTTCATTGCCAACCGGCGCTGTGCTCAATTGGGGCTGGTGCCCGTCTTTGCTGCGGCTGAGAATCCATTCCCGTGGATGGCTGAAGCGATGGACCTCAAGAAGGAAAAGAACTTCTTCGAAACGCGCGTCATCGAGTATCAGAATGGTGGCTCGCTGAGCTGGGAGTAGAGCAGTTCTCCCATTCACGTGCAGTTTGAATAGATGTGCCGGGTGACTCTTTCCGAAGGAAAGGGCCACCTTGGAGCTGCGGCTTCGCTCCACACCAGTTGGAGAACTGCCATAACGGCGTTGGACCAGCGTGCAGCGAAACTTGCCTATTAAGTCGAACTTGCAATCTCGTGAGCGTGGCTTGCATTTTAAGGAAGCTCTGATTATCTGCTCCACTTTAAGTAGTCAACTGCAACCGCTCATATATATATAAAAGCTATACTTTTACGCTCAACTTCTTTGTTTCGAGTCAGTTGTAAAAGTAGTTGCTACTCATTGTCCGAGTTCGAGTAGACGCTTCGAGATTCTCTTTTCGCCATCTGACGCTCCCTTCATACTTCTCAAGAACATTGGCGGCAGCTCTGGTAGGAATCGGATGAGCCAAGATCGCGAGAAATTGTCCCGAACCAAGAGAACTTTGAAGCCTGCTGAACCACGGCCCAAGCTCGATCAGGCCGAGGTACTCAGGATCCTTCAGGCGATTGACTGCTCCGATGTTTCCGGCGCGCAAACTCGGGCGCTCGCGTCTCTGATGTTCTTTAACCATCTACGCTTAGGCGACGCGCTGGGTCTGATGTTCCGGGATCTCATTTGGGAGGGTTCAAATCCCTATTTATTGATTTCCAAGCGGGGGATAACGGGGCAGCGAGAAGACAGGTTCGCTCTGACCTGCTTTCCGGAGGCTTTGCGAGCGCTATTGATTTCTGCATAAATGATGCAATAATAGGTATTCAAGAGAGGAACACCTATGCCCAGAGTCAAGGGAAGCGCCGAGCTGCTGGAAGACCGGCGCCGGCGAGCGTTGGCGCTGCTGGATGCGGGTTATTCTCTCAACGAGGTGGGGCGGCGCATTGGCTGTAACGCGAGTTCAGTGATGCGTTGGCGCAACGT
>JASHPJ010000053.1 GCA_030038195.1 Acidobacteriaceae bacterium | reverse complement strand
AGGCCGCGAACGGCACCCTCAACCCGACGCAGGATGCGGCGGCCAACCAGGAATATCAATCGATTCTTTCGGAGATCTCCAATATCGGCTCGACCACCACCTATAACCAGCAGACGGTCTTCGGCAGCACCACTGCCATCTACACCGGCGACTCTTCTTCGCAGGGCTCGTCGATCAACGATCTGAGCATCGGTTCGCTGTCGTCCAGCAACATCGGCCAGACCAACGGCACCATGAACTACTCGGCCGGCAAAAGCGTGTTCATCGATCTGTCGAGCGCCACGGTCAACGCACAGGACACCGATGCGATCACCGCGGGCAGCACGCTCGACATTACCTACGAGGTTGGTTCCGCATCCGGCCCGGTCACGGCGACGGCGACCATCAGCACCGGCGGCACCACCGGCTACGCGAACACCGTGGACGGCATGATTGCAGCCATCAACGGCGCCGGACTGGGCCTGACCGCCTCCTTTGCCACGGCCGGCGAGGCCGGCGATGCGGCGCCGACCAACAACTCGTCCGACACCGGCATCATGATCACCGGCAACGTGCAGACCGGCGCTCCCACCGCCGTGGGCGAGATCGAGGCTGCCCAGGACGGAACAATCCCGATTACCGACACCACCACGACCGCGGGCGCGGCCGTGGCCGCCGGAACCACCGGGATCGCGACCATCAGCTACTCGGCCGGATCGGGCGTGAACCTGCAGTCGACCAACCTGTCCAACTCCACCAGCGCGGAAGCGGCGCTGACGGCGCTCAACTCCGCGATCGCCGACGTAGCGGCGCAGGATGGCTACATCGGCGCGCAGATCAACACGCTGAATTCCGTGGGCCAGGTGCTGAGCACGCAGCAGGAGAACGTGCAGTCTGCGCAGAACGCCGTGCAGGCCACGGACTACGCTGCGGCTACCTCCAACATGTCGAAGTACGAGATCCTCAGCCAGACCGGCATCTCGGCCCTGGCGCAGGCCAACAGCATGGAGCAGGAAGTCACCAAGCTCCTACAGTGATAGCGTGGCCTGGCGACGGTTGGTTGCCGCCGGGCTACAGTTCGCCGCAATCCAGCCGATAAGGAACGCAAGAAGGGCGTCCAGTGAGTGCCCTTCCTCGCTCTATGGCAATTTTGCGCGCGGAATGAGAAATTTCCAAGCCGGCAAGCCCATGCCTGGTTGGCCGGCTGCTTGATTCGGTCGTGGAGGCTGCATGGGCACAGTCGGATTGAGCTTTGGGTCGCCGACCAGCGGGACCGGTTTTGACGTGGGCTCAACGGTATCGCAGATCGTGGCGAATTTGCAGAATATCGAGACGCCGTGGAAGACCCAGTTGTCGACCCTCGAGAGCCAGGATACGGTCATCTCGAACCTGGGCACGCTGTTTTCGAATCTCTCCAACGACCTGAGCCAGCTCACGGATTTTCAGGGAATTCTAGCGCAGAAGGAAGGCTCCAGCTCCGACACCAGCGTGCTGGAACTTACCGCGGCTTCGTCTTCCGCCGTGGCAGGAACGCACACGGTGGTCGTCAATAGCCTCGCGCAGACCTCCAGCGGCTACCTGACGGAAATTTCCAACGCCTCCGATACGCTTTCCGGCTCCATCACGCTGCAGGTTGACAGCGGCGCGGCAACGACTATCACGCTCAACTCGTCGAACGATACACTGGCCGGTCTGGCGGCGGCGATCAATACATCCAGCGCCGGCATCACGGCCAGCGTGCTTACCGACGCGACCGGCTCGCGGCTGAGCCTGGTTTCCGGAACCTCGGGCGCCAATGGCGACATCGCCGTGAGTGCGAATTCGATTGTGGACGCCAGCAACTCCAATGCCGCACTGTCTTACACCGCGGCCGTACCGGGGGCCAATGCCAGCCTTACGGTTGATGGCGTCAATCTGAGCAGTGCGTCGAACACAGTGACCAACCTCATTCCCGGCGTCACGTTTCAACTGCTCTCGTCCTCTACCACCTCGGTGCAAGTGATCATCGGCAACGACAATTCGGACGTGGAAAGCGCGGTAAACCAGCTCGTTACCGATTACAACTCGCTGATCAGCGCGCTGAACACGCAGGAGGGCGACACCAGCTCCGGCACGCCGGAACCCTTGTTCGGCTCGCCTACGCTCTCGCTCTTGCAGCAGGAGCTTTTGGGCGGCCTGAATACGCAGAGCCCCAACGGCTATCTCGATGCCGTCTCCTCGGCCGCGGGTACTACGCTCTCCGGATCGCTCTCCATCCAGGTGGGCAGCGGCACGGCGCAGACCGTCGTTGTCGGCGCTGCGCCCGACCCGCCGGCGGCCAACACGATCTACACGGGGAGCAGCGTCAACATGCTTTCCGGAATCGCCGCAGCCATCAACGCTGCGGGCATCGGCGTGACGGCGGGCATAGCCACCAGCAACGGCCAGTCGACGCTGACGCTGACCTCGCAGACTGCCGGAGCCAATGGAAGCCTTGCGGTGTCGTCGGCGCTGACGGCATCGACTCCCACGGCGCTGACCTTCGCCGACTCAGGCTACACCGGCGCCACGGCGGACAGCGGCACGCTGGGCGCCGTGGCAACCGGCACAGACACGCTGAGCGGTTCGCTGACCATCCAGGTGGGCAATGGCGCGGCGCAGACCATCACGCTCGACTCGTCTGACGATACGCTGGCCGGCCTGATGGGCGCGATCAACGCAGCGAATCTCGGCGTCACCGCCGCGCTCGACAGCAACGGGACTGGGCTGACGCTGACCTCGGCAACGGTGGGCTCCGCCGGCGCGCTGGCGATCACTTCGAACATTGTGGACACTACGGACGTGACCAGCACGGCGCTGAATTACAATCCGTCGTCCGACATCAGCAATCTTACTGACCTGGGCATCAGCGTCAATAACGACGGCTCGCTTACCTTGAATGCGTCTGCCCTCGACTCCCTGCTCAACTCCGACTACAGCGGCGTGGTCGGCTTCTTCCAGAATGCGAACAGTTGGGGGCAGAACTTTGCCAACATGCTCGCCGGAGCCGGAAACGGAAGCTCCACCGGCATTCTGGCGCTGGCCGCACAATCCAACAGCACTACCGAGTCCATGCTGAACGCGGAGATCGCGAAGGAACAGAGCTACATTTCTACGCAGCAGGCCAGCCTGACGGCCGAGCTTACGCAGGCGAACCAGATCATGCAGCAACTGCCTGCGGAGCTGCAGGGCGTGAACGAGCTCTACTCCGCGATCACCGGCTACAACCAGAACACGAACGGGTAAGGAGCTCGCAGCAAGTGGCTAGCTATCGGGAACATACGCTGGAAGGGGCTTCGGCCGTCGATCTGGTCGTCGCGCTGTATGACGGCATTCTTCGCTTTCTCTATGCAGCCATCGACGCGGTCGAGCACGGCGATGCAGACGGGCGCAGAGCGGCGGTCAAACGCGCACTCGACATCATCCTCCACCTGCAGGCGCGGCTCAGGATGGACGTGGGTGGCCGGCCGGCCCAGGCTCTCAGCGAGTTCTACGCATCCATCTTCGCGCAGATTCTGCGGGCTTCGCAGTCGGCTTCTGTAGCGAAGTTCGCCCACGCCATCGATTGCGTGCGCAACGTCCGCGATGCGTGGCGCGCAGTAGCCAGGGAAGTCGACTCCGATGCCGCATTCGGCCGCGTGGCCGTCATGCCGTCGCGCAGCTGGCAGGCCGCACTCAGCACAACCGAAGACGAGCCTGCGGTTTCACGCTGGACCGCTTAAGGAGCCCTGATCCAGTTGTCCACGCATTCTTCATGGTCTATTGCTGCTGCGTAAAAAATGTCCGGTTGTCATCCTGAGCGCAGTCCCGCGCAGTCCGCCGCGGCGGAGAGTCGAAGGTCGAAGACCCGCCGTGGCGGAACCTGCGGTCGCCTTTCTCACGACATAGGGCATTCCATTTGTAGAAAGTCAATGAAAGCCCCGGATTTTACGCGGCCTTTCGCGGCGCGGCTAAAAGCCGTGCCCTTTCAAAAACATCAAGTCTTTAGACAGATTCTTAGACCCACGGCTTTGCTCTACATCAAAAGGAGAAATGCTCAGCCGGCCACGGTGAGCTCTTCTTCGAGCTGCTGCTTGTGATAGAGGCTGGCGTAGTAGCCGTCGAGCGCGAGCAGCTCTTCGTGGCGGCCCACTTCCACAATCCTTCCGCGGTCGAGCACGGCGATCCGGTCGGCGTTGCGCACCGTGGATACCCGGTGGGAGATGAGAATCGTTGTGGCTGTTGCCGTGTAGCTGTGCAGTCCGCCCAGAATGCGCTCTTCCGTGTAGGTGTCCACGCTGGCCAGCGCGTCGTCGAGAATGAGGATTGCGGGCCGGCGCAACAGTGCGCGGGCGATGGCCGAGCGCTGCTTCTGTCCGCCGGAGAGGGTCATGCCGCGCTCGCCCACGCCGGTTTCAAAGCCCTGCGGAAATTCCTCGAATTCCTGCCGGATATGGGCGGCCTCCGCCGCCTCGAGCAACTCGTTCGTGGTCGCGCGTGGCGCGCCGAAGGCCAGGTTTTCGCGGATCGTCTCGCTGAAGAGGAATGTCTCCTGCGGCACCATGCCGATGTTGCGGCGCAGCACCTCAAGCGGATAGGCGCACACCGGCCGCCCATCGATGAGCAGCAAGCCCTCTTCTGCGTCGTAGAGCCGCGGAACCAAGTTCACGAGCGTGGACTTTCCCGATCCTGTCGGGCCCACGATGGCGAGGCTCGACCCGGCGGGAATATGCAGCGAAATATCCTGGAGAACCGGAACGCCGTTGTAGCTGAAACTCAAGTTGCGGAACTCGATCTCTCCCTTGAGCACATGATCCGGTCCAAAGGGGAAATCCAGGGAGTGGCTGTCGTCGATAAGCGGCTCGGTCTGCAGCAGCTCGTGAATGCGCTTCACGGAGGCAGTGCCGCGCTGGAAGATGTTGATGACCCAGCCCACCGCGATGATGGGCCAGATGAGCTGGAGCATGTAGGAATTGAAGGCCACGAAGTCGCCCACCGTGATGCGGTGCTCAATCGCCAGGTGTCCGCCCACGAGCAGCGTAATGACCATGGAGATGCCGAGCATGAACTCGAGCGTGGGCCACAGCATGCCCATCAATTGCACAAGCCGCAGCGCGCGCGCAATGTACTCGCGATTCAGCCGCTCGAAGAGACCGATCTCCGACTCCTCGCGGGCGAAGGCGCGGATGAGCCGCACGCCCGAATAGTTTTCCTGCGCCTGGGCGGAAATGTCGGAGAAGCTAGCCTGGATGCGCTCAAAGCGCGCATGAATGCGGCTGCCGAAGTACTGCACCAGGATGCTGGCCAGCGGCATGGGCGCGAGAGCCACAAGCGTGAGGTAGGGGCTGTAGCGCAGCAGGTAGACGACGGCAAAGACGCTCAGGAAGAGCGTGTTGGCGCTGTACATCAGCGCCGGGCCCAGCAGCATGCGCACGGCATTCAGGTCGTTGGTCATGCGGGCCATGATGTCGCCGGTGCGATAGCGCTGATAGAAGCCCGAGTCCTGCGTTTCGAGCTTCAGGAACAGCTCGTTGCGCAGGTCGAACTCGATGTCGCGCGAGATGCCGATGAGAATCCAGCGCTGCGCGTAAAGAAAAACTCCCTTGCCCGCCGAGATGGCGACCAGCAGTCCAGCAAACAGGAGGATGTGCTGGCGAGTGGTTCCACGGCTGATGGCGTCGATCGCGTCGCCCAGGACGCGCGGAAACTGCACGCCGATGGCGTTGGTGGAGATGCACGAGAGCAAGCCCCACAGGTAGCCCCAGCGATAGCGGCGCATGTGTGCAAAGAGCGGGGCCAGATCGCGAAGCATGCCTTTATTGTACGGGTTTGCGCGGGCGGCTCTCCATGGCTCCAGTGAAACCAGAGCTGCTGTATCCCGGAGCCGTCGCCCTGCAGTGGATGCGACCAGCAGGGAGCAGCAACCTGGCACGCCTCCCCACAGAACACACTTGCTCTGGTTTCGCTTCAGGTGGGCGTGCGTAGCAGCAGATAGCCGCCCGCCAGCCCGAACAAAATGTCAGACGACCAGGCAGCCAGCGCGGAGGGCAAATAGTTTACGTTGCCCAGCGCGCCAAACAGGCCATCCACCACAAAGTAGGCCAGCGCCACGGCAATGGCGACAGCAATGCCGGTGAGCGAGCCGCGCCTGCCCATGGAAAGCGCAAAGGGAATGGCGAGCACCACCATTACCACGGCCACCAGCGGATAGGCGAGCTTGTGCCACAAGGCCACGCGCAGTCGCATGGTGTCAAACCCGCTCTGGCGCAGGTCGCGGATATAGCGGTTGAGCTGGCCGAAGTTCATCTCCTGCGCTTCCAGGTCTTCCTTGGTGAAGTAGTCCGGAGGCTCATGGATCTCAGGAAACGTGGTTGCCAGAAAGTCCCGGTAGCTGGCGACGTTCGCGCCCTGGATGTCGCGCACCCAGCCGTTCATGAATCGCCAGGTGCCGGATCCGGCGTCCCACGACGCGCGCTCGGCAAAGATGCGCCGCGAAAGCTGGAATGTCTCCGGATTGAACTCGAATACCGAGAGGTTGGCGAACTCGTCTTTATCCGGATCGAAGAATTCGTAGTAGAAGATGCGCGCCGGCTCGTCTGCGCGAGGCTGGCCGAAGATCCACTTCTGCTCCGGATGAAGAAACGTCTGCGGCGGACGGCCCTTGATCGTGGCGCGCAGCGCTTCCTGCTTGCGATTGGCCTGCGGCAGGTAGTACTGGCCGAAGAGAAACAGGCTCACGGCAAGAATCGCGGCGATGGAGACGATGGGAATCACCAGCCGGTAGAGGCTGATGCCGGTGGCCTTCATGGCCACGATCTCGCTGTTGCGGTTGAGTACGCCAAAGGTGACCAGCGCGGCAATCAGCACCGCCAGCGGCGCGATCTGGTAGATCATGCTGGGCGTGAGATTCACCAGGTACGCGCCCACCGTGGTGAGCGGGATGTGGTTGCGCAGGATATCGCCCACCAGCTCGAAGAAGGTGAAGACGAGTATCAGCAGCACGAAGCCGGCCTGCACCAGAAGGAACATGCCCAGAAACTCGCGGATGACGTACTCGTCGAGGATGCGCGGAAACACGTTGCGCGAGTGCGCCTTCGCCGTGGCCTGCGGGCGCGGCTGGAGCCGGTTCAACAAGCCGGCCAGATGCGCGGCATTCGCCCTGGCCGGCTGCGCAGCTTTGCCGGGGCGCGAAAACCATCCTGAAATCGCGCTCAGGATGCGGCCTCCGGTGGCCATCTGCCAGAGCAGAAAGATGCCTGTGGCGGCAAAGATCAGGTTGGCGGACCAGACGGCCACGAATATCGGCAACTTGTTCTGGCGGCCGAGCGCGGTGCCGGTCAGCGAAAAAAAGTAATACACGAAGACGAGCAGGATAGTGAGCACGAAACCGGAGCTCTTGCCTCCGCGTCGCGAGGCCACGCCCAGCGGCACGCCCACCAGCATCAGCACCAGGCAGGCCACTGGGAACGCAAAGCGGTTGTGCAGCTCGATGAGATAACGCTGCTGGTCCGAGCCCGGCCTCATCTCCTGAATGCGATCGAGCAATGCGTTCAGCGGCAGCGCGTAGATTACCGTGTCCAGCCGGCCCAGGTGTACGTCGCTCTGCTGGCTCAGCGCCAGCGGCATGTCGGTTGTTGTAAAAGTCGAGATGTTGTATTGCTGCGGCTGCCCGGCGACCGTCTCGTGGCGCGAGCCGTCGCGGAGCCGCATCAGCAGCTCCTGCGTGCTGTCGCTCACCACGGTAGCCGAAGCCGCGGTAGTGATGATCGGGTTGGAGCGGTCGCTCACGTCGGCCATGAACACCTGGCGCCAGTTGGACGCGCCCGTGCCGGCGCGCACGTCCTGCACGTAGAGCACGTAGTTCTTGAAGTCCTCGTAGAAGACGCGCGGCTGAATCTCGTAGGAGGCCTGTGAGGTTTCGAGCGATTGCTCCATCTCCAGAATAGCCTGGTTGGCGCGTGGCGCAAGATAGAGCGAGTTGGCCAGACCCAGCAGCGTTCCGCTGATGGCCACGATCGAGGAGACGCGCACGAAGTAGCCGATGC
Source organism: Acidobacteriaceae bacterium (assembly GCA_030038195.1). Classification (GTDB taxonomy): domain Bacteria; phylum Acidobacteriota; class Terriglobia; order Terriglobales; family Acidobacteriaceae; genus Telmatobacter. The sequence continues at coordinate 43,143 of JASHPJ010000053.1, read as the reverse complement.
CCAACCCGGAAGCGCGCATGGCGATCACTTCGCTGTCCGCGGCCAGCCGGCTCAACCCCAGCAGCACGCCTACCAGCACCGACATCGGAATCGTCACCTTGAACAGGTTGGGCAGCGTGAAGAGGAAGATCTCCGCCATGTTGGTGAGCGTGGAGCTGTTGCGCACCACCACTTCCAGGATGTGCGGCAACTGCGGCATGAAGAGGATGAAGGTGAAAAGCGCGCACCCGATCAGCGTGTGGGATAGAATCTCGCCGAGAATGTAGCGGGTGAGGATGCGCACGGCAGGCTCTTCACGCTAGTGTACGGCATTTCCGCGCAGTCCTACTCCGGTTCGCGGTTGGCCGCCGGGCAGGCGCAGCCATTATCGTAAAAAGCATGCAGCGGGAGTTTCCATCGGTGCCGCTGGTCGGCGTGGGCGCGGTGATTATCGACAGCGGCCGGGTGCTGCTGGTGTGCCGCGGACGCGAGCCGCTCAAAGGCCACTGGACCCTGCCCGGCGGCGCGCTCGAGCTGGGTGAGTCCCTTGCCGCAGGCGTGGCGCGCGAGGTGCTGGAGGAGACGGGCCTGGCGGTCGAGCCCGTGGATCTGGTGGAGCTGGTAGACCGGATTCACCGGGAAGGCGAGCGCGTCCGCTACCACTACGTCATTGCCGACTACCTTTGCCGCGTGGTGGGTGGAACTCTGCGCGCCGCCTCCGATGCCGATGCCGTGCGCTGGGTGGAGCGCACCGAGTGGAATAGCCATAGCGCGCTGGCGCTCGATCCGCTCACGGTGCGGGTCATCGAGCAGGGCTGGCAAAGGGCACAGGCGTTGCAGATCTTCAGGCAGGCAACCGCATGAAGGCCGCCAAAAAAGCACTATGGATCGTGGCCGCGCTCGTCGCAGCCGCAGGCATTGGCTTCTGGCTCCGGCCGGTCAGCTACTTCAACGGCATACTGTATCTGCGTGAGGCGCTGACCGGCGTACGCAACGGGACCGTGCAGGTGAATGGCTGCCGCGTGCACTACCTGGTGGAAGGGCCGGCGAGCGGCAAGCCGGTGGTGCTGGTGCACGGGCTGGGCGGCCGCGCCGAAGACTGGCGCAACCTGGCGCCGTGGCTGGCCCGCGCGGGTTACCGCGTTTATATGCCGGACCTTCCCGGCTACGGACGCAGCGAACAGCCGGCCGGCTTTTCTTACTCCGTGCGCGACGAGGCGACCGTGGTCATCGGCTTCATGGACGCGCTGGGATTGAGCCACGTGAATCTCGGCGGCTGGTCGATGGGCGGATGGATCGCGCAGATTGTGGCCAGCGAAGCGCCGCAGCGAATCACGCGGCTCATGCTGTTTGACTCGGCCGGCCTTTCCGTGCGGCCCGATTGGGATACGGACCTGTTCACGCCTGCCTCCGCGCAGCAGCTCGACCAGTTGGACGCACTGCTCACGCCGCATCCGCCACCCGTTCCGGGGTTTGTGGCACGCGACATTCTGCGCCTCTCGCGCCAGCACGGATGGGTGATCCGGCGGGCCATGATCGCCATGCTCGCCGGCCGCGACGTAACCGACCAGTTGCTGCCGCAGCTCAGGATGCCGGTGCTCCTCACCTGGGGAGCGGAAGACAGGATTACGCCGCTTGCCGAGGGCGAAACCATGCACCGGCTCGTGCCGCAGTCGGAGTTGGAAGTGATTGCCGGCTGTGGGCACCTTGCGCCCGTGCAGTGCGCCGGCGCAATCGGCCCTAAGCTGGTGGCGTTTGTGCAGCGGTAGCGGGGTAGAGCGTTCTATCGGCCGGCTGTCATTCCTGGCGTCAGCAATACGCCAGAAATGGCTATCCGGCGCTGGGCTTGGCATCGGCACAGAATTAAAGCGGTTCCAGAGTCTGCGTGCCCTTTTGCAATCAAGCAAGGGGACTTTTTCTTGAGGAAAAAGCCTCTTCGCCGCGACGGCTTCCAGGTGTAGCAGCTCTGGAACTGCTTTAGCGGGCGATGGTGACGGTGAGGTTCATGTCAACCGGAATAGGCTGGTTGTCGATGGTTCCGGGGCGATAGTGGAACTGGCGAACGGCATCTACTATGCGCGCATCCCAGAAGGGATTGATGCCTTTCACAACGTGGACGTCCTGTGGCCGGCCCTCGGCATCCACGGTGAGGGTGAGGCCGATCTGCGCATCGACCGGAATGGAATCCTTCGCGATTCCCTCGGGAAGAGCAATCCCGATGGAATGCAACAGCGTTGGGGCAACCACGCCCGTGCTGACGCGGGTGGGCTGGGTTGAGGCAGCAGCGTCGTCCGATGGCCGCATGGCGCCGGCTGCTGCGGGAAGAAGCAGGGAAGAGAGCAGGATGCTGCTTGCAAGGCTATAACGCATGATTTACCTCCAATTGGATGAGAGTAACCTTTATTAGCTTATTTGCAATTCAATGCGATTGTCAAGTGATTTCTTGAACCTGTTCTTTTTCAATGCAATCCTCCTGACAATATCCGCAGATTTTATTGCGTCGTTAACATAAGATCTGTTTTCCACAGGAGCGTGAATGAGACAAACAGTCATCGATGCGCCGGCGAAGGGCTGTTTTACGAACCATGCTGGAGTCAAATGGAAGTTGCCGCGGCCGAAGCGAAACAGCGAAGAAAGGCCGGCAACAAAAACACGGCAGCGATTTTCGTTCGCTGCCGTGCGCCTGCTTTGCCAGGCGAGAGGTAGAAACCTATTGCGTTAGCGCGTGGACTCGAAGAGGAACCAGGCGCGGCGTTCGGCCTCGTCGATCCAGACTTCGATGAGGCTGGTTGTCGCGTAGTCGTTGGCGTGGCTGGTAACTTCGTGAGCGGCGCGCAGGCTCTCCACCAGCGCCTTGTTATCGGCGTGCAGTTCGAGCAGCATATCGCGCGCCGGCACAAACTCCTGGTCATTGTCGCTAAGGCGCTGCAGCCGCGCGATGTGGCCGATGGAGTGCACAGTGGCGCCTCCGATCTTGCGCACGCGCTCGGCAATATCGTCGGTAATGGCAAAGATTTGCGTGGCCTGCTCATCGAGCAGCAGATGATAGTCGCGGAAGTGCGGACCGCTCATGTGCCAATGGAAGTTCTTGGTTTTGATGTACAGGGCAAAAACGTCTGCCAGCAGCGCGTTCAGAACACTGGAAAGATTCTTCACCGTCTCTGGCGCAAAACCGTCCTGGTTGTTTGTCTTTGCCGCCTTCGATTCCTGACTGGTATGGGTCGACATTGCCATCTCCTTTGGCGCGGAGACCCAATCGGGCGCTCCGCAACACTTTTTTGGATGCTCGCTAGCCCGCGTGGGTGCCGTGAAAGTCGATCGGAAACCGGGCGTGCAATCAGATAACTTTGTGCAATCCTGCCAGGCGGATACGCCGCGAGACGAGCGCGATCACGTCTGCCGGGGTGGCAGCTACGGCATCGGCCTGCGCGCACTCCGCAGCTGAGCCGTAGCCCCATCCCGCCGCCATGCTGCGGACGCGGTTGGCGCGCGCAGCCTCAAAGTCGAAGCTGCGGTCGCCGATCATCCATGCCGATTCGCCATCGAGCCCGCGTTCGCTCAGCACGCGCGCCAGCAGGTCGGCCTTGCTGTGGCTCGTGTACCCGATCTTGTCGCCGTAGATGGCTGTGAAGAGAGGCGAGAGCTCGAATGCGTCCAGGATGCGGAGAGCAGAGCGCTCGTGCTTCGAGGTGCACACGTGGAGCGGAAATCCCGCGTTGCGCAGGGCCGTCAGCATTGCGCGCACACCGGGAAACATGGAGTTGTTCGACCATCCCTCGCGGTCGTAACAGGCGCGATAATCGCGGGCCAGCGCGACATGGTCGCCTGGCTTTCCATCCGGCAGCAGATAGGTAACCCACTCCTCCACCGGAGGACCAATGAAGCGGTCAAGCGAGGCCGGAACCGGCATGCCCCGCTCTGCGAGGGTCTTTGCAAGGCAGCCCAGAATGCCGGGCTTCGAATCGGTGAGCGTGCCGTCCAGGTCGAAGATAAGCGCCGGCAATGCCTGAGCCATGATTCAAGTTTCGCAGAGAAATGAGCAAGAGGCCAAATTGTGAAGCTGGCCCGCCGCGCTTCAGCTTCGCTCTATTTCGCCGCTACCGCGCTCGAATCGCCCAAAAACCGATGCGCGTGCGCCACCTGCGGCAACTGCGCATCGGCGGAAGGCCACGCCTTCAGGAAGACACGATACTCGGCCTGCGCCGCGGCCGCGTTGCCGGCAAGCTCATCGGCGCGCGCGATTCCATAAAGCTCGAACCCCGATTGTGGACGCTCTGCGAGCGCCGCCTGATAGGCCTCCCTGGCTCCGGCATAGTCTTTCGCGCGCAGCAGCGCTTCCGCTTCTGTCTCGGCCACCGGCCGGATGTAAAGCGGAGGCTCGTGATAGCCCAGCTTCTTCTCCGCGGCAATCGCCTGCGCATACATCTTCTTTGCGGTCACAACGTCTCCCTGGAGCAGCGTTGCGCCGGCCTGTAGCTCCAGTGAAGCGACATTGAGCGTGCGCATTAAAGGCTCTGCCTCGGCATCAGGATCGAGTGCCGCCGTAGCCGGCTTTGCAGGCGCAGCGCCGGTTTTCTCTTTTGCCGCATCTTGTCTGGCTTTCTCCGCGCCGGCCTTCGCTTTTTCATCCTGCTGTTTCCGCCAAAGGCCGGCGTCCATCTGCGCCGAGGCGGCCTGCGCCGCGGCAAGATCGCCATCATCGAGCGCCTGCATTCCGGTGGCGAAAGTGCGCAGCTCATCTTTCAGGAAGCGAAGATTCGTGGTCTTTGCATCATCGGCGATGCTGGCCTCATCCAGCATCGTCAGCACGCTCTTCCAGTCGCCGATGCGCAGCGCCACCGGCAGCCGCCGGCTTACACGCGCGATCTGGTCGCGGGCGCTCCACACGTACAGTGTGGCGGAGAGCTGCCCGCGCGCGCCGGCCAGCCGGTCAGAGAGCGCGTTCGCATCCTCGAGCCGCCCCTGCTCCATCCGGTTGGCGATGGCGTACATCAGGTTGTGCACGTAGTTCCAGTCCTCATCCACGCTTACATGCTGCTCGCGCATATAGCGCTCGTCGGCCTCGGTCGATGCGGCAAACCAGCGGGCCGCGCTTGCGTAGTCGCCCACGCGGTAATAGATGTGGCCTGGCATATGGACCATGTGGCCGCTGGCGGGCGCCAGGCTGGCCAGCAGCGCGGCGCTTGCAATGGCGCGTTCCGGATGATTGCCCGGCTCCATGGCATGAATCCAGTAGTGATTCGCAGCCGAGTCGTTCGGTGCATCTTTCAACACGCCTTCCAGAATAGCCATCTTCTCCTTCTCGCCGGGCTTGGGTTCGCCATGGTCGTCAAAGCCGTCTCCTAACGCATTCGCCAGAAAGATGCGGGCCTCGATATCTTTCGGCTCCTTCTTCACCAGCCTGCGATAGATGGCAATCGACGCGCTATGGTCTTCACCCTCCTCGCGCGACTCGGCCACCGCGGCCTCGATGTACAACTGGCCGGTCTTGCCAGCCTTGCCTTCGAGCCGCACCGCTTCAGCAAGCGCCTTGTCGGCGTAGGCTTTCTGGTCAGGGCCGCGAAACACCAGCGCCTGCGCCAGTCCCCAGTAACACATGGCGCAGTTCGGATCGGAGCGGACGGCCTGCTCAAATGCCCGCGCCGACTCATAATCCCAGAAGTCATGGAGAAGGCTGAGCCCCTGATCGAACCAAGCCTGCGCCTCCGCATTGGCGCGAATGGCGATGTGCGAGTTGCCAATCCCGGTCATGCGCACAGGCGCGGGCAGTTGGTCGGGCGGCGGAATCATCTGCATTCCGTCCATGGGCGGCATGGCGCCGGCCTGCGCGTGTGCGCACAGGCTTGCGGCGAACCATGCGCCGGCCATCGCCAGGCAAAGCGTCGCTCTTCTCATGCACACGACTATACGCGGTCTGCAAATTGTGGCAAACAGGAAAAGCGCGGCGTAGCAATGCGCCGTGCCGCGCTCATTGCGGGACTCGCTATTCTTAGAACCTGCCTAAAACCTTGATGCCTTGCCCGGATGAATGCTTAGACCTTGACCGCCGGATGGGTCGCGTAATGCAGCAACACGGCCACGGCGCAACTGGTGAGCCGCGTCTCCGCCGAGTCCGCGCGGCTGGTCAGAATCGCCGGCACGCGCGCGCCCAGCACGATGCCGGCAAGCTGCGCTCCGCCCAGGTACTCGAGCTGCTTGGCAAGCATATTGCCGCTCTCGAGATCGGGAACCACGAGAATGTCGGCCTGGCCGGTGACCGGTGACACGAGCTTCTTGATCGCCGCCGCCTTCTGGCTCACCGCCGTGTCGAAGGCCAGCGGACCGTCCAGAATGCCGCCGGTAATCTGGCCGCGATCGGCCATCTTGCACAGCGCCGCCGCGTCGAGTGTGGACTTGATCTTTGGATTCACCGTCTCCACGGCCGAGAGCAGCGCCACCTTGGGCTCGGCAATGCCCAGTGCGTGCGCCAGGTCAATAGCGTTCTGCACGATGTGCACCTTGTCTTCAAGCTCCGGCGTAATGTTGATAGCTGCGTCGGTGATCAGCAAGGTGCGCGCGTAGGCCGGCGTATCCATGATGAACACGTGCGAGATGCGCCGCGCCGTGCGCAGGCCGGTGTCGCGCTGCATGGCCGCCTTCATCAGCTCGTCGGTGTGCAGGCTGCCTTTCATCAGCGCCTGCGCATTGCCGGCGCGGCACACACCCACGCCCAGTTCGGCGGCCTTTTCTTCGCTTTCGGCCTCGATGACCGGGAATGCGCCGATCTCCACGCCGATCTTCGCCGCCAGCGCCTTCATAGCCTCCGCAGGTCCGATCAGCGTTGGCTCGATGAGCCCGGCGGCCGCCGCTTCCACCGCGCCGCGCAGGGCCACGTCGGTCATGGGCCACACGACGGTCGTGGTAATGGCCGGCAGATCCTTGCAGCGCTCGATGAACTTGTGAAAGACGTGGTAGTCAGCCGGGTGGCCGACCAGCGGGTCGACAGCGACAGCTTCAGCCAGCGTGGCAAGATCGCTCATGGACTCACTCCAGGGACGCATTCCAGGGCGCGCCGCGGTTCTCCGGCGGCCCTTCTGGTATTGATTGTGAGGCCGACGCGCAAGAGCAGAGTGTGCGTCGCGTCACAGTCCGGTGAGTCGTCTTATTTTGTGAGATTTGCCGGTTCAATCGCCCACCGAAGGCGATGGCGGCCCATTCCTGTTGAGCACAATGCAGCTTGAGTGCGAGGCCCGTGCTCCGGGTAGAATTGCCGTGTTCGGCCGTAACGGGCTGGATCGGGAGCAAATGATGAAGCGGTACCGGATCGCCACCATCCCCGGCGACGGCATTGGCAAGGAAGTTGTGCCCGCTGGCCGGCAGGCGCTCGAAGTGCTCGCTGCGCGCGGGAGCGAGTTCCGGTTCGAGTTTGAAGACTTCGACTGGGGCGGCGACTATTATCGCCGGCACGGCTCCATGATGCCAGCCGACGGGCTCGAGGCGCTGAAAGGCAAGGATGCAATCCTCTTCGGCTCGGCGGGCGATCCACATATTCCCGATCACATCACGCTCTGGGGGCTGCGCCTGAAGATCTGTCAGGGGCTCGATCAGTACGCCAACGTGCGTCCCGCGCGGATTCTGCCCGGCATCGACGCGCCGCTCAAGCGCTGCGGGCCAGCCGATCTGAACTGGGTGATCGTGCGCGAAAACACCGAGGGCGAATACTCCGGCGCCGGCGGGCGCGTGCACCAGGGATTTCCCATCGAGGTGGCAACCGACCTGAGCGTGATGACCCGCGCCGGCACCGAACGCATCCAGCGCTACGCATTTCGCCTTGCACAGTCGCGCCCGCGCAAGCTGCTCACCGTGGTCACCAAGAGCAACGCGCAGCGCCACGCCATGGTGATGTGGGACGAGATTGCGCAGGAAGTAGCGAAGGATTTTCCCGATGTCGCATGGGACAAGGAGATGGTGGACGCCATGACCGCGCGCATGGTCAACCGTCCGGCGTCGCTCGACACCATCGTCGCCACCAACCTGCATGCCGACATCCTGAGCGATCTTGCTGCCGCGCTGGCCGGCAGCCTGGGCATCGGTCCCACGGCCAACATCCATCCCGAGCGCGTGTATCCCTCGATGTTCGAGCCCATCCACGGCTCAGCCTTCGACATCATGGGCAAAGGCATCGCCAATCCGGTGGGCACCTTCTGGACGGTGGTGATGATGCTTGAGCATCTCGACGAAGCCGATGCTGCGCGCCGCGTGATGGCGGCTATCGAGCACGCAACGGCAAACCCCAAGCTGCACACCCGCGACCTGGGTGGCTCGGCCACTACGGCTGACGTCACCGAGGCTGTCTGCGCGCACATTGCCGCGGCCAAGAGTCCGCTGGCCGCCGCGTGAACCCGGACGGCTCCAGCGCCGATCTCGAAGCGCGCGTAGAGCGCAAGCTGCAGTTGCGTATTCTTCCCTTCGTCATTCTGCTTTACTTCGTCAGCTTTCTTGACCGCGTGAACGTGGGCTTTGCCGCGTTGAGCATGAACGCGGCCATCGGCCTCACGCCGGCCATGCTCGGCTTTGGCGCCGGCATCTTCTTCGTCGGCTACATCGCCGTCCAGGTGCCGTCGAACCTGATCATGATGCGCGTGGGTGCGCGCGCGTGGATCGCTCGGGTCGTCATTGCATGGGGACTCATCTCGGCCGCGTCGGCCTTCGTCACCGATCCGTACAGCTTTTACGTCATGCGTTTTCTGCTGGGCATTACGGAGGCCGGCTTTTTCCCCGGCACGCTTCTTTATCTCAGCCTGTGGTTTCCTGCACGCCAGCGCGCACTGGCTATCGCTGCGTTCATGGCCGCCGCGCCACTCTCGCAGGCCGTGGGCTCTCCCATCTCCGGCGCGCTGATGGAGATGCCGCGGTCCCTTGGCCTCGCCAACTGGCAATGGCTGTTTATCCTCGAGGGCCTGCCTGCTGTCCTGCTCGGATTTCTCGCGCTCAAAGTGCTCACCGATCGCCCTGAACAGGCAGCATGGCTGGCCGGCGACGAGCGCGCCTGGCTCATTGCCACCCTGGCCGCAGAGCGCGCACAGGGCCGGCAGCACAAAAGCAGCGCCGCCGCAGCCATGGCCACGCTGCGCGATCCGCGCGTGCTGGCGCTCGCGCTCATTTACTCGGGAACCTCCGCCGGCCTTTACGCCGTCGGTTTCTGGTCGCCGCTCATCATTCACCAGTTCGGCTTCTCCGCACTCGCCATCGGATGGATCAACGCCGTGCCCAGCGTGGTGGCGGCTGCGGGCATGATCGCATGGGCGCGCCATTCCGACCGCACGCTGGAGCGCTCGTGGCACGTTGCTGTTCCCTGCCTGCTGGCCTGTGCCGGGCTGGTGTGGGCCGGCAGCGCGCAGACTGCCGTCGCCGTCGTCCTTGCGCTCACCATCGTTAACTTCGGCAGTAACGCGCCCAAGGGGCCGGTGTGGGCTTTGCCGAGCATGTTTCTCTCCGGAGCCGGCGCCGCCGCCGGCATTGCCTGGATCAACTCCCTGGGCAACATCGGCGGATTCATCGGCCCGTGGCTGATCGGCCTCATCAAGCAGCGCTGGGGCAGCTACGCAGGCGGTCTCTACGCAGTTGGCGCGATGATGGCGCTCTCCGCAGCGCTCATGCTCGCGCTGAGCCGCCAGGTCGAGCGGAAAGACCGCAACGCGAGAGGCACGCAATGAAGATTGGAACATTACCGAAGGCGCAGCCCACGTGCAATATCTCTTCCGGCTTTGCCGCCGGCCGCTCAAGCTGCTATGCTGCCTGCGCTGTGAGAAAACCGATTTAGGCAAGAGGAGAAGGTGCTATGTGGTTCCTGGGCATGGATGTGGGCACGGGCGGAACGCGGGCCGTGGTGGTCGATTCCACCGGAAAGCTGATCTCCGGGGCGTCCAGCGAGCACGCACCGTTTCGCGCCGAGCATCCGGGCTGGGCTGAGCAGGACCCCGAAGACTGGTGGCGCGCCGCGCAGGCGGCGATTCGCGGTGCCCTCGCCGCCGCACCCGAGCCGCGCCAACCCATCGCCGCCCTGGCGCTCACCGGCCAGATGCACGGCGCAGTCATGCTCGATGAGAACGGCGCCGTTCTGCGCCCATCGCCCATCTGGTGCGACACGCGCACACAGCCCGAGTGCGACTGGCTCACCGAGCACATCGGCTACGAGCGGCTTATCGAGCTTACCTGCAATCCCGCGCTGCCCAACTTTACGCTCACCAAGCTGCTGTGGGTAAAAACCCACCAGCCGGAGATCTTCGCCAAAATCCGCCACGTGATGTGCCCCAAGGACTACGTCCGCTACCGGCTCACCGGCGAGTTCGCCATCGACGTGCAGGAGGCCTCGGGCACGCTGCTGCTTGACGTTACCCATCGCCGCTGGTCGCGGGAAGTGGCCGAGGCTGCCGGCATCAGCCAGAGCTGGCTGCCGCGCGTCTTCGAGTCGCCGGAGATCTGCGCGCGCATCAGCGAGAGCGGCGCCGCGGCGGCGGGCCTCAAGGCGGGTACGCCCGTTGCCGCCGGTGCGGGCGATCAGGGTGCGGGAGCTGTGGGCATGGGCATTCTGCAGCCGGGTAGCGTTTCCGCTACGATCGGCACCTCCGGCGTAGTCTTTGCCGCCACCGCCGAGCCCACCAAAGATCCCAAGGGCCGCTTGCACACCTTTTGCCACGCGGTGCCCGGCATATGGCACGTGATGGGCGTAACCCAGTCTGCCGGCCTGAGCCTGCGCTGGCTGCGCGACACTTTCTTTGCCGGCCAGAACTACGACGTACTGAGCGAAGCGGCAGCGAAGATTTCTGCCGGCAGCGAAGGGCTCGCGTGGGCTCCCTACCTGCTCGGCGAGCGCACGCCGCATCTCGATCCCGAAGTGCGCGCGGCTTTCACGGGCATCGGCATGCAACACACATCGGCTCATTTCGTGCGGTCGGTGCTCGAGGGCGTCGCCTACTCGCTGCAGGACACGTTCACGCTCTTCGCCGAGCTTGGCATTCCTGTGAACGGCATCCGCCTGGGCGGCGGAGGCGCGCGTGGCGCACTGTGGCGGCGTATACAGGCCGGCATCTACGGGCATGCCGTGGAGATTCTGACCGCCGAGGAGGGCGGCGCCTTTGGCTGCGCGCTCATGGCCGGCGTGGGCGCAGGCCACTGGACCAGCCTGGACGCGGCCTGCAGCCAGGCAATCGAGGTGGCGCAGCGCATTGAGCCGGGCGCAGCCGACATCGCCGCATACAAGGCCGGCCACGCGAGCTGGAGAAAAATCTACCCTGCACTGCGTGCCTTGCGATAGGCTTTCCTCCATAGCTGGAGGAGCTTCCATGGGTAACGTGATCGCGCTGGTGGGCGAGCCGCCGCGCAAGATTGCCACAAACGAATTCAAGTACGAGGCCGTGCAGCCGCGCAATATGGCCGTGGACGCCTATCGCGGCCTGGTGATGCTGCTGATGATGGGCGAAGTGCTCGAGTTCGCCCGCGTGGCGCGCTCGTTCCCCGGCAATCCTATCTGGCAGTTCCTCTCTTTCAACCAGAGTCACGTGGAATGGGTGGGAATGAGCCTGCATGACACCATCCAGCCCGGCTTTACATTTCTGGCCGGCGTCTCGCTTCCCTATTCGCTGCGCCGACGCCGGCAAAAAGGCGAAAGCTTCCGCCACATGCTGCTCCACACCATGTGGCGCAGCCTGGTGCTCATCGCGCTGGGCATCTTTCTCCGCTCTACCGACAGCCCGATCACCTACTTCACCTTCGAGGACACGCTGACGCAGATCGGCCTGGGCTACACCTTCGGCTTTCTGCTCGCTTTTGTAAAACCGCGCTGGCAATGGACCGCCATTGGAGCCATTCTCTTCGGCTACTGGCTGGCCTGGGCGCTCTATCCCGCGCCGGGTCCGAACTTCAACTGGGCCGCCGTGGGCGTTCCGCCGGACTGGCACCAGCACCTGCTCACCGGCTTCGCCGCGCACTGGAACAAGAACAGCAATTTCGGCCAGGCATTCGACCTGTGGTTCCTCAATCTCTTCCCGCGCACCAGCCCGTTTGTCTATAACGACGGCGGGTATCTGACGCTGAGCTTCATTCCCACGCTGGGCACATTGCTGCTGGGCGTAGTCGCCGGCCGGTGGTTCATCGAGATGGCTCCGGCCATTCCGCTGCGCCGCTTCCTCATTGCAGCCGCAGCGCTCATCGCCGGCGGACTGCTGCTCCACTTCACCGGAATCTGCCCTATCGTCAAGCGCGTGTGGACGCCCGCATGGACGCTCTTCAGCGGCGGCGTCTGCTTCCTCTTTCTGAGCGCATTCTGCTGGCTTGTCGACATCAAGCTGCAGCGCAAGGTCGTCTTCCCGCTGGTGGTCGTGGGCATGAATTCCATCGCCGCTTACGTGATGGCCGAGCTCGGCCGCGGCTTTGTTGAAAGCAGCTTCCGCATTCACCTGGGCATGCGCGTCCTGAACTGCCTGGGAACGGCCTTGGAGCCCACGGTGCTGGGCGCTCTCACGCTCGCAGCCTACTGGCTTGTGCTCTACTGGATGTTCGGGAAGAAGCTCTTTATCAAGATTTAAGGGAGACAGGAATGTTTGAGTTGACGGGACAGATCGCCCTGGTGACCGGGGCTGCAACGGGGATTGGCGAGGCGATTGCACAGCGGCTCTCCGTAGCGGGCGCGCGCGTGGCCGTGGCAGACATCGATATCGAAGCGGCCAGTGCGGCGGCGAAACGCATCGGCAGCGGAGCATTTGCGGTGTGCCTCGACGTAACCCGGACGGAGCAGGTGACGGCGGCCATTGAAAAGGTGGTGGCGACGGCGGGCTCGCTTGAGATCCTGGTAAACAACGCCGGGCTGGCCGGCCGCGCTGCGCCCATCTGGGAGCAGACAGACGACGACTGGCACCGTGTGATGAGCGTCAACATTCACGGGCCGTTTTATCTGTGCCGCGCCGTGCTGCCCCGGATGCGCGCCAAGGGCTATGGCCGTATCGTCAATATCGCCTCGATTGCCGGCAAGGAAGGCAACCCGAACATGGTGGCCTACTCGGCGTCGAAGGCTGCGATCATCGGGCTCACCAAGTCCATCGCCAAGGAAGTGGCCACGGAAGGCATCTGCATCAACGCGGTCGCTCCGGCCGTGATCCGCACCAAGATCCTCGACCAGTTGACGCAGGCGCAGGTCGAATACATGGTGCAGAAGATTCCCATGCGCAGAACGGGCAACGCGGAAGAGGTTGCCGCCGTTGTTCATTTTCTGGCCAGCCGCGACTGCTCCTTTGTCACCGGCCAATGCTACGACGTGAGCGGCGGCCGCGGAACATACTGAACTCAAGCATCAGCGCGCGACGAGGTCCGCCGCTTCCAACTGAAAATCTGCATAGACGAATCGATCGCGCTTGACGATCTCTCCCGTTTCAATCGCCAGCGGCGCTGTGAACATGGGTCCGGCGTAAACGCAGGTGTGAAACTCGCCGCGCTCGCCGCAGGGATCGGCCACAGCCGGCAGATCGCGCAACAGGCTCGCATCGAACTCACGACCGGCAAATTCAGCGGGAATCTGCTCTGTATCCACGCAGGAGATCCGGGCGCGCAGACCGCCGGCAATCATCGCGCGCGCCAGCGCATCGGTAGGCATCTCCCACAAAGGGAAGAGGGGCTCGAGTCCGGTGGACGCAAGCTGCCGCTCGCGGTAGGCGCGCACATCCGTCAGAAAGAGATCGCCAAAGGCCACTGCATCGATTTTCTCGTCCATGGCCCGCCGGCAGGCCTCGGCCATGCGCTGTTCATAAATCTCGTTCGAGCACGGCCAGGGCAGCGGCACAGTCCACAACGGCAATCCGGCAGCGGTGGTCTGTGCCTCCAGCACGGTGCGGCGCGTGCCGTGCATGGCCACGCGGTCAAACCCGGTGTTGAGCGTGGTGAGCAGCCCGCAGACTTCGATCGATGGATCGCGGCGAAGAACATGGAGCGTCCAGGCGCTGTCTTTCCCGCTGCTCCACGACAAGAGGACACGTTTCATAGCACGATCCCAGCCGCGCTGCAGTGCACCGCAAACAGCAAGAGCCCCGCGAAGCCTTGCTGCACCGATCATTGCTCCGGCTATTGCAGCTCCGGCTATTGCAACGTGATACCGGCCTGCAACGGCGTATTCTCGCTCGAATCGCCCACGCGCACGACGAACTTGCCGGGATCGATGGTCCACTTGTGCTCGCTCTCGCTCCAGTAGCTGAATGCGCGCGCATCCAGATCGAGCGTTACGTGCTTCGTTTCACCGGGCTCGAGGCGAACCTTCTCAAAGCCTTTCAGTTCGCGCTCCGGGCGATCGACCTTTGCCGATGGATCGGAGACGTAAAGCTGCGCGACCTCGGCCCCGGTTACGCTGCCGGTGTTGGTCACGTCAAAGCTCACGCTCACCGTGGAACCCGAAGCCGCGCTCGACGGCGCCTGCAGGTTCGAGAACCGGAAGGTTGTGTAGCTCAAGCCGAATCCAAATGGGAACAGCGGCTGCTTGCCAATGGTCGTCCAATAGCGGTAGCCCACCATCAGCTTGTCGCCATACTTGATGTGCTCAATGGTGTAGTCCAGCGGCTTGCCGTCCTCGCCGATGGCATGCAGCGTGGTATCGGCGCCGGGTACGCCGTAGTACCACCTGGCCGAGGGATTATCCTGCCAACTGCGATCGAAGGTGACCGGCAGCTTGCCCTCGGGATCGTGTTTGCCGAAGAGAATCTCGGCCAGCGCCGTGCCACCCTCCTGGCCGGGATAGTAGAGGTGCAGCAGCGCAGGCACCTTGTCAAGCCAGCGGCTCGTATCCATGCCTCCGCCGCCGGTGAGCGTCACGATCGTGCGTGGATTGGCGGCGGCGATCGCTTCAATGAGCGCGTCCTGGCCCCACGGCAGCGTAAATGTGCGGTCATGCCCTTCACCTTCCGAGGCAGTATTGAAGCCCACCGCCAGCACCACAACGTCAGCCAGCGAGGCAAACTTCTTCGCGTCGTCTGAGACCAAGTCAGGCTCGTAGGCCAGGCCGAAGCCGAAGCGCGAGCCGGCGGCATGCGGCAGATAGTCGGCCTGCACATGCACCGTCTGCCCCGCTGAAAGATCAATCGACGTATACTTGGGCACCTGGCCCTCGGCGTGTACCTGGTCGAGAACCTGCCTGCCATCGACGAAAACCTTGAAAGCATCCTCGCCGGCTGCAGCGGCAACCAGCAGGTACTTGCCGGTTTCGCCGGCTTTGAAGGCTGCCGTATAGCGAATGCTGCGCGGAGCCTGGTCTGCGGGCTCCCATTGATTCGGCTTCCAGTCGGCCACGGTGCGGCGGGTTCCGCTTTCCGCGGTGCCGGTAAAGTCGTTGCTCGGAAAAGTCTCCACCTTCACGCCGTCTTCCCACCGGGTATTGCGGAAGACGTCGTTCATCTCCGGCAGGCCGCGGGCGTAGAGCAGGTGCGCGTCAGGCCCGAGCAGGTTGCCGATTCCCGTGACAATGCTTACCGGATCAAAGGCAGTGGCCTCGGAAGATCCGCCGCCACCCGGCACCGCGGGCCATGCATCGGGGCCGATGATGGCGATAGTCTTGATTTTGCCTGGATCGAGCGGCAGCAGGTCGCCCTCATTCTTGAGCAGCGTAATGCTCTCCAGTGCGCCTTTCAGCGCAACCGCGCGGTCGGCAACCGAGTACGTCGAATCCGCCGGATCGAACTGCGGCCGCGTCGTGAATCCATAGCGCAGATCGGCGCGCAGCAGGCGCAGCACCTTGTCGTCGATCGTGGACTCCTTCACCTCGCCGCTTTTCACAGCCGGGAGCAGATTCTTCTGGTTCATGAACTTCGGGCTGGGCATCTCCAGGTCGAGTCCGTTGTTCGCCGCAGCCACGCCATCGTAGGTCGCATCCCAGTCCGACATGAGAATGCCCTTGAATCCCCAATCGCCTTTGAGCACCTTCAGATTCAAAAACTCGTTCTGTGTCGCATGCACGCCGTTGACCAGGTTGTAGGAGTTCATCACTGCGTCCACATGGCCCTGGGTCACGGCGGCTTCGAAGGCCGGCAGATAGATTTCGCGCATGGTGCGCTCGTCCACGTCGGAGCTGGCGTTGTGCCGGTTGAACTCCTGGTCGTTGAGCGCGTAGTGCTTTACCGTGGCGATGACACCCTGCGACTGCACGCCCTCAATAAACGGCACCACCAACGCCGAGTTCAGATACGGATCTTCCGACAGGTACTCGAAGTTGCGGCCGCCGACCGGCGACCGCGCGATATCGACTCCGGGGCCAAGCAGAAAATTCACGTTACGCGCACGCGCATCCCGGCCCAGGCTCTCGCCAATCTCGCGGGCCAGATCCCGGTCCCAGGAAGCAGCCAGCGCCACGCCGCCCGCATAGGCCGTTGTCGGTCCCCAGGTGCGCACGCCTACGGACGCATCGGACATCTTGAAGCGCGGCAGTCCAATCGATGGCATGGCGTGGGTGTACATGCTGTCAATACCGCCCAGCAGCTCGATCTTCTGCTCGAGTGTGAGCCTGGAAAGCATGGCATGCGCCTGCTCTTCGATTGCGGGCGAGTCGGGTGCCGGCGCCTGGGCCGCGACACTGAACGTCCAGCCAGTCAGAACCAAAGCCAGGGAGAAAAATAAAAACGATTGCTTGCGGCCAAAAAGCGAGTTCTTCATACGGCGAAAGAGTAGCGCATCAGACGCCGGCCTGTACACTGCCGGGCCTTGGTCGCCCATCACGGAGGCGTTTGTCGCATGGGAACAGGCGCGCGGCGCGTTTTACAACATCCAGTTTGCCTATATAAAAGAGTGATTGCCCGGCATAGCCGGAGACAATCCGCTTTCTCAAGCACAACTGGAGATTCTGGTAAATGAGCACAGACCTGTTGAGCCGGCGCACCTTCTGTGCGCAAGCAGGCGCGGCCGCGTGGATGCTTGGCGCGCAATCGCTGCTTCACGCAATCACCGCGCAGGCCGCCAAGCCAAACGTTGTCTATATCCTCGCGGACGATCTCGGCTGGGGCGACTTCGACGTATATAATGCGCACTCCGCCGTGCCTACTCCACATTGCAATGCATTCGCGCAGCAGGGCATGCGGTTCACCGATATGCACGCCTCCAGCGCGGTGTGCACGCCGAGCCGCTACAGCATTCTCACCGGCCGCTACAGTTGGCGGTCGCGGTTGAAGAAGGGCGTTCTCCAGGGCGACTCGCCGAATCTCATCGAGCCGGGACGCATGACCGTACCCTCGATGCTCAAAGACGCCGGCTATTACACGGCCGGCGTGGGCAAGTGGCATCTCGGGCTGGGCGACGCGGAAAAGACCGACTTCACCAAGCCGCTGATTCCCGGCCCCGTCTCGCATGGATTCGACTACTACTTCGGGATTCCCGCGTCGCTCGACATGGCGCCTTATCTCTACTTCGAAAATGACCACGTGGTCGAGCAGCCGACCGTTCCCGATCCGGGCGCAAACACGCCGCACGGCTACTTCTGGCGCGCCGGCCTGCGCGCAGCCCACTTCGAATTTCCGCAGGTGCTGCCCACGCTCACTGACAAGGCCGTGGCGATCCTCGAGGAGCGCGCGCAGCACCGGCAGCAGCCATTCTTCCTTTACTTCGCCATGCCTGCGCCGCACACACCCTGGGTTCCGCTGCCGGAGTATCGCGGCAAGTCCGGCGCCGGGCTCTATGGCGACTACGTTGTCGAAGTGGATGCGATGATCGGCCGCGTGCTCGATACGCTGCACAGCCTGGGCATGGACAGCAACACTCTGGTCATTGTGACCAGCGACAACGGCGCATGGTGGAACGAGGAAGACATGGCGCGCTACCCGCATCGCGCCAACGCGGGCTGGCGCGGCGAGAAGGCCGACATCTGGGAGGCCGGCCATCGCATTCCCTTCATGGCGCGCTGGCCCGGCCACATCCCCGCGAACACCGTGTGCAATGAAACCGGCTCGCTGACTGACCTGATGGCCACGCTGGCGGCCATCCTGCATCGCACTCTGCCTCCGAACGCGGGCGAAGACAGCTTCAATCTGCTGCCGGCCCTGCAGCGCGAGCCGCACAAGCCCATCCACAAAGACACCATCGAGCTCTCGAACGACGGCATGTTCTCGATCCGCGAGGGCGACTGGAAGCTGGAGCTTGGCCTGGGCAGCGGCGGCTTTACCGAACCCGAGCACGTCGATCCTGTGCCCGGCGGGGTGCAGGGCCAGCTTTACAACCTGACCGCCGATCCGCATGAGCTGTACAACCTGTGGGCCGCGCGGCCTGAGATTGTGGCGCGGCTCACCCGGCTGCTGGAGCAGTATCGGCAGAGCGGCCACTCACGCTATTAACTGCGCGCAGATTTGCATCGCCGGCGGCCATGCTGCAATCATCGCTGCGATCTTTCTAGCGAGGGAGAACCGGGCATGAAAAAGACCGCTCTTTTTGCTGCCGCAGCAGCTGCGGCGCTTTCCTTGAATCTGGCCGCGCAGGGACCGGGATGGCCGCCATCGCCGGATCATCTTACGCTGCCCATCTGGCCGGGCGCAGCTCCGGGCGAGCCCGCCAACATGCCTCCTGAAGCCGATACAACCACGGCGAAAGACAACCTTGTCGCCGGCCGCCCGGTGATCCGGCTCGGCAATATTTCCCAGCCGACCATCACCGTGTACAAGCCCCAAGGCAAAAATACCGGCGCGACGGTCATGGTCTTTCCCGGCGGCGGATACCAGATTCTGGCCATCGATCTTGAGGGCACCGAAGTCTGCGACTGGCTCAACTCCGCAGGAATCACCTGTGTGCTGCTCAAATATCGCGTGCCCGGCACGGGTCCGTATCCCAAAAGCAACGCAGCGCTTGAAGACGCGCAGCGGGCCATAGGCCTGGTGCGCGAGCACGCAGCGGAGTGGGGCATCGATCCCAATCGCATCGGCGTGCTGGGATTCTCAGCCGGCGGCCACCTTGCCGCGGCCATCAGCAACCATTACGAGCACCGGCTTTACGAGCCTGTCGACGGCGCCGACAAGCTGAGCTGCCGCCCGGATTTTTCGGTCGTCGTCTATCCCGGCTACCTGGCGCTCGCCGAGCAGGATTTTGCGGCCAATCCCGACATTGCGCCCACGGCCAACACGCCGCCCACTTTTATCCTGCAGGCTGAAGACGACCCGGTGCACGTGGAGAACGCAGTTGTATATTTCATGCAGCTCAAGAATGCAAAGGTTCCGGCCGAGCTGCACGTCTACGCGCAGGGCGGCCACGGCTACGGCCTGCGCCGGACCGACCTGCCCATCACCGGCTGGCCCAAGCTGGTCGAGACATGGCTACGCACCATCAAGGTCCTGCCGGCGCAGTGACGCAATACAATCAAGCTCATGCTGCTCGCCGTTCTTACCATCTCTGATCGCTGCTCCGATGGGTTGATGACGGACACCGCCGGCCCGGCCGTGGCGGCGCGGCTCAAGGAACAGTGGCCGCAGGCCGAAGTGATCAGCCGCCTGCTGCGGGACGACGAAGACACAATCGCCGCGGCGCTTGAAGAGCTCTGCGCGCAGGGCGCGTCTCTCATTCTCACCGCGGGCGGCACGGGGCTGGGGCCGCGCGACCGCACGCCCGAGGCCACGCGCCGCGTGATCGACCGCGAAGCGCCGGGGCTGGCCGAGGCCATGCGCGCGCAGGGCGCAAAGCAGAATCCTTATGCCTGGCTCTCCCGCGGAGTTGCGGGCCTGCGCGGCGGCACGCTGATCGTCAACCTGCCCGGCAGCCGGCGCGGCGCGGAAGAAAGCTGGAGCGCGGTCGCCGACCTTGTCCGGCATGGACTCGACGTCGCCTCGGGTGGACAGACGCATCCCTAAATCGCATTACTTCCAGCTTTTCGGCAGCGCGACGGAAACGTTTTCTGGAACGCGGAGCTCCGCGCCTTTCGGAGCGATACCTGAGAGCAGGCGGCCGTCTTCAATCGGCGCATTCGGCAGGCGTTTGCGCGGCATCCTGTCGGGCATTTCCATTGAGAAACAGCCGGAAAAGCGTACAATCGTCTTGCCTATGAGCCCATCCAGAAAAGCCTCGTCCAACCGGCGCCGCGCAGCAGTCAGCATCCGCGACGTGGCCCGGCGCGCGCGTGTCTCCATCGCGACGGTATCGCGCGCGGTCAATCGCATCTCGACCGTCGATCCCGAGCTGGCCAAGCGCGTCTGGAAGGCCGTCGAGGAGGTCGGCTACGTGCCCAATACCCAGGCGCGCACGCTGGTCTCGGGACGCAGCCGCATTCTGGGGCTCATCGTCTCTGAAATTACCAACCCGTTTTTCCCGGAGCTGGTGCAGGAGTTCGAGACCCTGGCCGTAGCCCAGGGCTACGAGGTGATGATCGGGTCCACGAACTACGATCCTGCGCGCACCGAGTCGCTGATTCGCCGCATGCTGCAGCGCAGCGTGGACGGCGTGGCCGTAATGACCTTCGGCATCGAAGAAGACCTGGTGCAGAAACTCGTCGAGCGCGAATTCCCACTCGTCTTTGTGGACGCGGGTCCGGATCTGCCGAATATTCGCGTGCTCAAGGTCAATTACGGCGAGGGCATTCGCGAGGCTGTGCAGCATCTCGCCGCGCTCGGCCATCGCCAGATCGCCTTCGTCACCGGCCCGCTGCGCATGCGCTCCGCCGTGGCGCGGCGCGACGCCTTTCGCAAGTCGATGGCCGAAGTGGGGCTCACCGTGCCGGCGCGGCACATCATTGAAGGCGACCACACCATGGAAGGCGGGATGGCGGCGATAGCCCAGTTGAATATACTTGCCGAGCTGCCTACCGCCGTGCTTTGCTCCAACGACATGAGCGCGATCGGCGTCCTGCACGGATTGTACGAGACCACGCACAAGGTTCCGCATAACATCTCGGTTGTCGGCTTCGATGACATTCATCTCGCGCAGTTCATGCTGCCGCCGCTCACCACGGTGCAGATGTCGTGCAAAGATCTCGCGGCCGCCGCCGTGCAGGCGTTGCGCGCGGGCATCGAGCCCGACCACCCCAAGGCTGCGCAAAAGGAGTGGGAGATCCCCACGCACCTGGTGGTGCGCAAATCCACCGATTTTCCCCGCGGATCACTGCCTGCGCTCAGCAAAGCCGCCAGCCGGCGGAGCGTTGCGCACACCCGATAGAGACCGCCGGCAAACTGCGCCGCGGCCGGGAGCAAAGGCTGGTCTGCAGCAGCCGCAGAAACCTGTGCCGCCGCTGCATCCGGCGCAACGGCGGCATGTTTCACGCGCAGCTTGCGGCACGCTGACTACGGCGTAAGGACGAAGCCGAGCAGCGCTTCGGCGTCGTATTGGCTCTGCCGGCTCCAGCCGTTGTTGATGGTTGCGGCAACGTAGAGCTCCACGGCAAATCCAGCAGTGGGGCACGCGCCCAGCAGGGTGCCCACGGTATCGGTGATGGGCGAGACTGCCGTGCTGACCGGGCCGCTGGTTGGCGGCGATGCCGGCAGCGCAACCGGCGTAACACCTCTCACCATCGAGAAAGAGAAGGTGGCGAAGTTTGCCGGCTGGCTGGCCGTAAATCCGATGGAAACCACTGCGGTCTTGTTGGTTCCATAGTGCAGCACGCCGCACGCATCCGCAGGCGACCCGCCGACCAGCGGCGCAGTCAGCGTAGCTATGCAGGCCTGATTGTTAACGCATATGGTGATGGGCGTTGTGGAAGTGATGGGATTGCCTGCGCCATCGAGGAACTCGAGCGAAAGCGCGTGCAGGCCGTTGGTAAGCCCGGTCGTGTTCAGCAAGTCGCCGAGCGACGGGTTGAGCCACAGAAAGAGCTGGCCCAGCGGACGAGTCGGATAACAGCCGGCGGCCGTGCCCACCGTTTGGGGAGAAATCGTCTGCAGTACATAGGAGACGCCATTCCAGAGATAGTCGCTCCAGGCATCCGTATGGGGAACGCCGTCGATCTTCACCTGGTAGTAGGCGGCGTTGATAGACAGTGCCGACTGATAATTGACCATGATCGGCAGCGTTCCACCAAAGGGCGTGTCCTTCACCTGGTAGAAGTAGCTGGGATCGACCGTGGTGTCGGCAAGGCCGAGCAAAGGTCCCGCCGTCTGAATAATCTGGTCGAAGGGGATGAAGCCGATCCCCATCAGCAGCGGCCCGTTCACCGGGAACGTGATCAGCGCCACTTCTTCGATTACCGAGTCAGAGCAGATGAGAATCTGCGTGGGATTCGGCAGGGCGACGCTGGAGGGGCGGAACGGCACTCCGCTGGCGACAACCGTGGTTGAACCAAGCGCCAGGTTGACACTGAGGATCGAGTTTGATGGATCACGCTGCGGAACCAGCAGCGTATCCTGCGCCGCGTCAGCCCACGCAAGGAAGAACGGCGCAGTCAGGCCCTTGGCGATTGTGGCGCGCGTGCCGCTGCTGATCTGGATGCTGCTGACGCGGCCCAGATCCGGCCCCGTTGTCTGCTCGCTCACATACGCGTACTGCAGGTCGGAACTCAGCGTCAGGCCCACGGGATAGTTCAGACCGGAGGCGATCGTTGTTTGGGCGGAAGTGTTCAGATCGATCTTGAGCAGGCTCCCGGACGCTTCATACTGAACCACGTACGCGGCGTTGTGCGCTTCGTCCAGAAAGAACTGCTGCGGAGCCGCCATGCCGCTGGCAATCACTGTGGCCGAGGCGCGATTGGGGCTCGAAAGAGCCACTTTCACCAGGTCGCCGGTGCGCTCTGTGACGTAGGCATGGAGCCCATCGGCGCTGATCTTCACGTCTTCGGGCTGGTTGTAGCCCGTCCCCAGAACCTTGTAGCCGCTTGGAATGTGGTAGGTGACCCACTCGATGGTGAGGTTGTATCCGTAGGAAAGAACTTTGACCTTGGCGTAGTTGCCGCTGGTGGTGTGCACCGCAAAGACGTCATTGACGACCAGCTTGTTGCTGGAGTCGTTGTTGCCGTCGATCGGCGTGGAGGAATAGGGCAGGGCCTGCAGGCCGGTTGCCGTCAGTGAATTGAAGTCCACCGTACCCAGGTTGACGATCTGCGCGCTGTTCTGCGGCGCCATCTGGCGTTTCACCGCGGTTATCTGCTCCCAGAAGACGTCGGCATTGGGCGAGAGTCCGCCTTCCGTGCCCGTGTCGAAGTCGAAGAGGAAAGTGCCTTTCAGCACGGTGCTGGTTGACTGGGCAACGACAGTCGGGGTTGGAAACAGATCCAGCGAGGAGAGCTTTCCACCGTACTCCACGAAATAGAGCCGGTTCTGAGCCTGCCGGAAGTCGCATCCGATGGCTCCTGTAAGCCCGGTGACGAGTTGAGTCGATGTTGGCATAATCGTGCTCCTTTACGCATTGCTTGGGCCCGATGTCAGAATGGTGGTTTGCGTATCCTGAACGTTTCAGAAAACGCCCCCGGTTAAGCGCGCATGCGCCGGCGCCTGTATACTGGCTCGCGGCTATGGAACCGGTATGCCATTGGCCGTAAAACGGTTCCCAGAAGTCATACAGAGAAAACGGACGGCTTGCTTTCATGACGGCCGCGGGGCGCGAAGCAACATACGAAAGGACACACGGATGAATCGCCGCGATTTTCTTGCCGGCAGCTTTGCCCTGGCAGGACAGCAACAGCTTCTTCGTTCCATGGGATCTCTGCGGCTTGACGCGCAAGACGCTGCGCGCCTGATTGCGCCGCACAACCTGTTGAGCACTACGTATCCGGAATCGTTCCTCGCGAGCAGGCTGGCCGCCTACGGCGCGTGGCATCCCTACCCCACGTGGAGCGAGCGCGAGCCATGGGATGCGGTTCCGGCGGACATTCGCATGGCCATTGTCGAGCGCGCCGAAGCCGACCGCAAGGCGGGATGGAAGGCGCTGCTGGCCACCACGTTTCTCGACTTCAAGCGCAACGGCAACCGCACGCGCTACGAGGCCGACAACTTTGGCCGCCGCGCCATGCTGCAGCACCTGGTGCTTGCCGAGTGTCTTGAGGGCAAAGGCCGCTTTGTCGACGACATCGCCAACGGTGTCTGGCTCACCTGCGAAGAGACCTTCTGGGGCGCGCCCGCACACCTGGCTGCGCAAAAGGCCGGCGTGGGATTGCCCGATGTCACCGAGCCGATTATCGAGCTGTTCTCAGCCGAGACCGCGCAATTGCTTTCGTGGACGACGTATCTGCTCGGCCCGCAGCTTGACGCGGTATCGCCGCTGATCAACAAGCGGATCAGGATCGAGACCGAACGGCGCATGTTGAAGCCCGCCCGCGAGCGCAACGACTTTACCTGGATGGGCCTCGGCGGTCCCCGGCAGGAACACCGGCTGAATAACTGGTGTCCGTGGATCAACTCCAACCTGCTGGTCACCAACCTGATCCTCGAAGAAGACCCCAGGCTGCGCGTGCTTGAAACCGTGCGCATCACCAAAAGCGTGGACGCCTATCTCAACGACTATTGGCCCGACGCCGCTGAGGAAGAAGGCCCCGGCTACTACAGCCGCTCGGTGATGTGCCTGTTCGAGGTGCTCGGCACGCTTGAATCGGCCACCGGCAACTCGACCGGCATTCTTGCCAATCCATTCATCGACGCGATGGGCCGGTTCATTCTCAACGTGCACATCGCCAACGACGACTACGTGGACTACGGCGACGTGCACGGCAAAGCGGCGCCATCGGGCGACGTGCTCTATCGTTTCGGCAAGGCGGTCCACGATCCGCAGCTTGAGGCCTTTGGCGCCTTCTACGCGGCCAGGAGCGGATGGAATGCGCAGGGAGCGGGCCTGACGAATGCATTGAATGAAAACCTGACCAGTCTCTCGCGCTCGCTTCCCGCCGTGCTCGAAGCGAACGAAGTCCGCGCCGCGCAGCAGGAAGATGTGCTGGTGCGTGATGCGTGGTATCCGGACTTCGGGTTGATGACCGCACGCGAAAAGGCCGGCGCCACTGCCGGCATGTACGTCGCCGTGCTGGCCTCAAACAACGGCCGCAGCCATAGCCACAACGATACGGGCAACTTTGTCATCTACCAGGACGGTGAACCGGTAACGATCGATGTGGGCGTCGAGGCGTATACCGCCAAGACCTTTTCACGCGAGCGCTACACCATCTGGACCATGCAGTCGGCCTATCACAATCTGCCCACGGTGGGCGGCGTGATGGAGCACGACGGCGTCGAGTTCCAGGCCACCGACCGCAAGTACAGCACCAACGACGAGCGCGCGACGGTCTCGTTCAACATTGCCACTGCCTACCCGAAAGAGGCCGGCATCAGGAACTGGACGAGGACCGTAACGCTCGACCGCGTGCGCAGCCGCGTAGTTGTGGAGGAGGACTTTGAACTCGACAGTTCCGTGCCCATCACGCTCTCGATCATGACGCCGCGCATTCCCACAGCCGATGGCCAGGGGCGCATCACCATGGCGCTCGCCGCCGGCGATGGCAAGGCTGCGCTGCTCACATTCGACAGCGCCGCGCTTTCGCCCGACATCGAGAAGATCGTGCTGACCGATCCGCATCTGCGCGAGGACTGGGGCGACCAGATTTACCGAATTCTGCTGAAGTCCCAGCCGGTCTCCCGCGGAAAATGGTCGTATGAATTCAGCCCGGCCTGATAAGCGAGGGATCTCCCAGAACCTGTCCAAAAACTCATCCGGATAGGGCAAGAACTTTGAAAAGGCACGGCTTCAAGCCGGCCCTTTCAAAACGGCGACTTCATCAGAGCTTCTTTTTCAGGGCGGTCAATAAAAGAGGGGTGGATTTTTTCTTACTCTGCGGTAAGCAAAAATCCACCCCGATTTCTACGGCCTCACAGCGAAAGCAAATCCTGGCGCGCTACTCCGGAGTCACCAGATGGTGCGCAATGGCGAACAGCGCCAGTTCCAGACGCGTCGAAACGCCGGTTTTATCGAAGATATTCGAGAGATGGCGCTTG
Source organism: Acidobacteriaceae bacterium (assembly GCA_030038195.1). Taxonomy (GTDB): domain Bacteria; phylum Acidobacteriota; class Terriglobia; order Terriglobales; family Acidobacteriaceae; genus Telmatobacter. The sequence continues at coordinate 17,290 of JASHPJ010000053.1, read as the reverse complement.
ACCGTCTCTTCGCTCAGCGAAAACTGCTTGGCGATGTCGCGGTTCGAGCAGCCTTCCACGATGCAGCCCACCACTTCGAGCTCGCGCGGCGTCAGGCCATAGGTCTTGCGCTGCGGGACGGCCGCCTGCTGCATCAGGTCGTGCAGCGCTGAAACCAGGTTGACCACGCGCTTGCCGCCGATCCAGTAGTCGCCTGCGTAGACGGTGCGAATGGCGGTCTGCAGGTGGCTGGCCAGCGCGTCCTTGAGCACAATGCCGCGGGCGCCGATGTGCAGCGCCTCGATGATCTGCTGCGTGGTGATGGTGGAAGTGAGCAGCAGAATCTTGGCCGTCGACGTGCCGTTCACAATGGCGCGCATGGCTTCAAGGCCGGGCAGGCGCGGCATCTGCAGATCGAGCAGAAGAATGTCGGGAGCCAGCTCGAGAGTCTGCGTAATAGCCTCGTCGCCGTCAGCGGCTTCGCCGACAACTTCAAAGCCCTCCGCTTCTGAAAGCATGTTGCGCACGCCAATGCGCACGACCGGGTGGTCATCCGCAAGAACAATTCGAATGCTTCGCTCCATTAAGCGGCTCGCCTCCACGGGCCCGCTCCACGGCGTACAGGATGCTATGGGTCAGGCGGGCAATTCAGCATTCAGCATACTCTCCAAGGCTTCTGCAGCGGAACGTAAATCCTTCAGCAGCAGGGCGCTGTTATCTGATTGGTTACCTGTGGGATGGAGAGCTGTATTCTCAATCATTGCGCCCAGCCGCGCCGCCTGCAACGCACCGGCCATGGCGCATCCGCCCTTGATCGCGTGCCCGATGCGGCGCATCTCCGCGGTGTCTCCCCTGGCCATCGCCGTCCCCAGCGCCTGTGACCGGCGGTTCAGGTCCGAGACAATCGCCTGGTAGATCTCACGCACTGCCTTTTCCGGCATCAGCAGGCGAAGCTGCGCCAGGGTTTCGCGGCTGATCACCGGCGCATCCGGCCCCAGGGCGGCAGGCGCGGTGGCGAAGTGCGCCGCATGGCCCTCAAGCAGCTTGCGCAGAGCCTCCACGTCGAGAGGTTTCAGCAGGAATCCGTCCGCAGCCGCCGCCACTTCCGCGGGCGGATTGCTGCCGCTCACAATGATGATGCGGGCGCGGCTGCGGCTGCGCAGCCCGGCAATCAGCGCGCACCCGCTCAAGCCCGGCATCTGCGCATCCATCAGGATCACGTCCGGCAGGATCACGTCTGGCGCAATGGAGCCGTTGGCGAGCTGTTCGAGCGCGGCTTCGCCGTTGTCCGCCGTGTGCACCATGAAGCCATTCATGGTCAGCAGGGTCGCGGAAACCTCGCGGCTGACGAGATCGTCGTCAATCAGCAATACGTTCAGCCGATCCGGCCTGACGCCAAGGTCGAGCATGGCTCTAGTGTGCATCGCCAGCCGCAGCGATGGGTGAATATTCTCACGCCTGGTTATTCTTTGGTTACCTGCTGGCGCAGGGCAGAAACCGGTGGCAGCACGCGAGAATACCGGAGGCATCAGTGAGCGGCGGTTTCCGGCAGGCCGAGCGCTGCCGGCGCAGGCAGGTCCTTTCCGTTCCACCAGTCGCGGATCACCTGGTCAAACTGGTTGCCGCGCCGCTGCCACTTCTCGATCTCCAGGTCGTAGCGGACGGTTACGTTATCGAGCCAGTAGGGACGGTTTTCGCTCAGCCACACATGCGAGTACTCGCCCTTGATGGCCGAATAGGCGTCGCGCAGGTCCTGGCAGCGGCCGTTGCTGCTGCTGATCTCCTCCAGCAGATTACCGGTCACCGAGCTTTTCGTCTTGTCGTGCTGCTGCGCCAGCGCCTGCGCGTAGGCCGCGGCAATCTCCTGCGCCAGCTCGAACTTCATGCCGATCAGGTCGAGTCGCCGCGCGCCCAGGTCCATGGCCTCGATGGCGTCAGGCTCGCGCAGACCGGGATTCGCCATCCTGGCCTGGGCCAGCAAAACGATGGCCCGCTCGGCGTGCAGCCGGATATCGGTCGCGTTGGGCAACAGCGCGGCAGAAACCTGCTGGCCCTGCGCGCTCCATGGATCGATCCAGAAAAGCTGATCGCTGTTCAGGCTGGTTTTGGCGCTGGCAATTCCCTCCTCGGCGGCCATCAGCTCTTTCTCTGCGCTGTTGATCTTGCCGCTCGGGTCCAGATGAAAATCCTGTCCGTAGGCATCCTGGTAGTTGGCGATGGAGCTCTCGCCCGGCTGCCACGCGGCGACTGCGCCGAACAGCACGCCGTACCAGTCCATGTTGAAGAGCCCTTCACCGTCGTCGTTCCACACGGTCGTGAGCGCGCCCGTGGAGCCGAGCCTTTGTCCGTCGCGGATGAAGCCCTGGATGTTCCACAGAGCCGTTTTCTCGACCGGATAGACCTCGCTCCAGTTGGCGTCGCCAGGAGCGACCCAGGTCTCCATGCCGGCCTTGGCGAAGGGCTCGATCAGCTTGTCGAATCCGGTCGTGTCCCCGTAGTCCCAGGGCACGGCGATCATGTCCTTGGGCAGTCCCGGTACCGCATCGGGATTCGCATCGCCAATGTCGCCCCAGAAGAGCAGCCGCTTGTTGAGCGGCGCCAGCGTGTCGTGAATCTGCTTGAGGAAAGCAACGTAGACCGGGCCGTAGCCCTGCTGCTGCACCTGGTCATGCGTGCGGCCCAGGCCAAGGTCGAAGGTCTCGTCGGCGCCGATGTGGATGAACGGCGAAGGAAACTCCTGGGCGATATCAGTGAACCAGTCCTTGATGAGCGGCAGCGTGCCGGGCTGGCCCGGAGCCAGCACATGGCCGTGCGGCGTCTCGGCTACGTCCTGGTACGTGTCGTACTTGAGCACATGGTGCAGATGCCCGAAGGCCTCCTGCTCGGGCAGAATCGTCACATGATACTGCTGCGCGTAAGCGACCAGCTCGTGGACCTCAGCCGGCGTGAGCGCGCTGCCCGGCGGGGCGGCCAGCGGATGGTCAGGATAAAGCAGTGTGTGCTCAAAATAGGGCGAGTAGATATTGATCTTGAAGCTGGCAAAGATGCGGATCTGCTGCTTCTGGAATTCGAGCGTGGGAAACGGTCCGCGCGAGAGATCGTCGTCAATGCCGCGGTAGCGCATGGCTGGCCAGTCGCGCACCGTGCCGGTGGGAAGGACACGCGGCGTGCCGGGCAGCGGCAAAAGCTGCTTGAAGGTCTGCACGCCGTAGAAGACGCCGGAGCTGGAAGCGCCGATGATGTACGCCTCACGCGGATCGACGATGAGGATGTAGCCCTCCGACTGCATCGCCGGATCGAAGACGAGGTTGCGGCGTGTCAGCAGCGCCTTGGCTGGCGCCGAATCATTGCGCAGCAGCGTCACCCGATAAGCGGCCTGCGCGGCTACGGCGCGTCCGCTGTCCGCGTCCGGCGGCTTAAGCTGTTTGATCGCGTCCTCAAGGTCGCGCGCGGCAAACTCATCCTGCTCGTTGTGGACCGGAACTGAGACAATGATCCGCGACGGCAGATCGACTGCGGCGCCGAAGCTGGCTTCGCGCGGCGCGGGCAGCAGGTGGGTCTGCGCCTGCGCCCAGGCGGCTGGCGCCGCCAGCGTAAGCAGCACGGCAGCAGCAAAGACAGGGATGGTCATGACCAGGAAAGCAAAGGACCGATTCGAGTGCCGCATCTCCACGACTTTCAGCTCAAAATAATGAGCGTTTGAATTGAATACGATCATTGTAGACTAGGGATTCCTGGTTCCCAGCCGGTTTTTTCGAAACGGAGCTGCCGCTTTCTGCTGAAACCCAGGCAGTGTACGCGAGAGGAATTTGCCACGATGACAGCAAAGGGTTCCGCCAGCGCACCCACGACCGCCGCAACACGGCGCTACAACGCATTTCTTCTGCTGGTGGCCGGACTCGGCGGCCTGCTCTACGGCATCGACGTAGGCATCATCGGCGGCGCATACCCGTATCTCGAAGCCACGTCAGGCTACACGGCCGCGCAACTCTCAGACATTGTGGCTGCGGTGCTGCTGGGCAGCGTGTTTTCCACGCTGTTTGCCGGGCTGCTCTCCGACTGGATGGGGCGCAGGAACCTGATGATCCTGAGCGGCCTGGCTTTTGCCGTGAGCATTCCGGTGATCGCGCTCTCGCATGGCTATGATTCGCTGCTTCTGGGCCGGCTGCTGCAGGGAGTAAGCGCGGGGCTGGTCGGCGTGGTTGTTCCGCTTTACCTGGCCGAGTGCCTCTCGGCCGCGCATCGCGGCAAAGGCACGGCTATCTTCCAGTGGATGCTCACGCTGGGCATCGTGGCCGCGGCGCTGGTCGGCATGTACTTCAGCTATCGCGTGGAGGCAGTGGCGAAACTGGCCGATGCCGCCGCGCTGTTCCGCTTCAAGGATCATGCGTGGCGCGGCATCTTCTGGGTGTCGTTGCCGCCGGGCGTGCTGTTTGTGCTGGGCAGTTTGCTGGTCACCGAGTCGCCGCGCTGGCTGTTTCGCCGCGGAGACAAGCAGCGCGCCTACGCCGCGCTGCTGCGCTCGCGCAGCCCGGAGCAGGCCTCGCTGGAACTCGAAGAGATGGAGGCCAGCGCGCGTAGCGCTGCGGTTACGGCGGGCCAGAAGGTGAAAGACTCGCTGCTGCGGCGCAAGTACGTCATCCCGTTTCTGCTGGCCTGCGCGATTCTTTCCTGCAACACGGCCACCGGCGTGAACTCCCTCATCGGCTACAACACCGGCATCCTGCTGCAGAGCGGCCTGAGCGACCTGAACGCGCACTGGGGCTACGTGGTCTTTACCTGCGTCAACTTCTTCATGACCACCGTGGGCATGACGCTCGTGGACCGCAAGGGACGGCGCTTCCTGTTCATCCTGGGAACGAGCGGCATTATCGTCTCGCTGGTCAGCGTGGGCATTCTTTTCAAAATCACTGAACAGGACACGATTGACTGCCGCGCCGCGGTGCAGGCGCTGACCGGCCCAGGCCAGGAGATGACGCTGCGCTTCGATCCGGCCGAGGCGCAGAAGCTGCTGGCCGCCGTGGGCTACACCGGCAGCGCGATTGCGCCGGAGCGCGCGTCACTGGCGATCATCTACTCGTACGGCGACTTCACCGCCGCTACGAGCTTTGTCCGCTCAGACGATGCGGCGGCTGCGCCGATCGAGATCAACCGCGCCAACTGCCTGCCGGCCAACAAGGTCGAGGCGCTGTTCCAGAATCCCTTCGCCGATCTCAACGCCGCGCAGACGGCGCCGCTCAGGATCGAAAAGGCGATCATCGGCCGTGTGCCCGAGGCCGGCCACGGATGGCTGGTGGCGCTGGGTCTCTATGGCTTTATGGCCTTCTACGCGATGGGGCCCGGCGTCTGCGTGTGGCTGGCGCTGAGCGAGCTGATGCCCACGCGCATCCGCTCCAATGGCATGAGCATTGCGCTGCTCCTGAATCAGCTTGTCTCCACTACGCTGGCCGGAGTCTTTCTGCCTTTCGTGAGCAAGCACGGCTACTCGTCGATGTTCTTCCTCTTCGCCTGCTTCACCGTGGTGTACTTTGCGGTGGCCGCGCTCTTTTTACCGGAGACGAAAGGCAAGACCCTCGAAGAGATCGAAGCGTATTTCGAAAGCGACACAGCGAAGGCGAATTAAGGCTGCAGGCTGGCGTGACGATACCGTACCCGCGCCGGCACAAAGCGCGCAAGTTTGGCTTCGAGCTGCGTTTCCTTGCGCTTGTAGACGATGCCGGCAGCGATGAAGCATGCGCCGATGAGCGTAAGCGCCAGCGTAAATCCGAACGAGTTGCGGAAGTACTCGTTTGCCTCAACCACCAGATAGGTAAAGATACCGATTCCGCCGAAGATCAGGAAGGCACGGCGCTGCAGAAGGATCGCCGCAACGATCATAGCGAAGTGGATCAGGCAATAGAGAGCGCGGCCAAGCTGGCTGCCGCTGCCCATCAGCGAAAGCCCTCCGCTGAAAGTGAGCAGGCCGAAGAGATAGAACCAGAAGGCGAAATCCAGTTGCGATACGCCATCCACTAGATAGGCGACGACGAGCATGGCGAGGCCAAAAAACACCGAGATCCAGCACTGCTGGTGAAAGGTCCAGTGCCCGTGCGCAAGCAGTGCCGTGGCGTCCATAGAGAGATACCAGAGCGCGTAAGCAGCGGGTGCAGTAATGAATGGAAACGGAACGAATTTGAGCGCAATTGCGGCGACGGCGATCGTCGCGCACTCCATAAGCACCCAGCTTGCGTTGATGTAGGGATGAAAGTGCGTGTAGGAGCCGGGATCGTAGAGCGGCCACCAGCCGAGAGCGCGCTCTACGCCGTAGGCGGCCAGGGGCGTCATGCACACGGCAACCGCAACCAACAGACCGCCGGGAATCTTTGTGGCGGGCCTGCGAAACAGACGATATCCCACTGCGCCGAAAAGAACACCGTAGCCGGCGGCAATCGCCGCGAGCGTGAGCCCTGAGAGGCTGTCCCACGCGCTGGTGACGAACCAGCCCATCGCGCCGATGATGAGCAGGGCACCGAGGTAGTAGCTGATATGCGCGGGCTCGAAGCCGGGCGCCTGTTCGGTTTCAGCCGACAGCGCCGCCTGAATGCGTTCGAACGTGTCAGGAGGCAGACCGGCGCGCTCGATAGCTGCGCGCAGCTCACTCGCAGAGATTTTTCTCATGGCCGAGAGTATAGCCCGATCCCCGACGGCAGCTCCGTGCAAAAATGCTCACTTCTCCACCACCGCCTTGGATAGATTGCGTGGCCGGTCGACATCGACGCCGTGTTCGAGCGCCATGTAATAGGCGAAGAGTTGCAGCGGGACGACTTCGAGGATCGGCAGCAGATATTCGGAGGCCGGTGCAACGCGGATACAGTCGCTCACCAGGGCGGGAACCTGGGCATCGTCGGCATTTGCAATTGCAATTACCTTCGCGCTCTGGGCCTTCATGTCTTCGAGCAACTGCACAGTCTTCTCATAGCGGCGCACAGAGGCTTCGAGCCGGCGGTCCACGGTAGCCAGCACGACCAGCGGAACGCGGTCGCTCACCAGCGCATTCGGACCGTGCTTAAGCTCGCCCACGGGGTAGCCCTCGGCGTGGACATACGAGGATTCCTTGAGCTTGAGCGCGCCCTCGCGGGCGATGGCGTAATGAATGCCGCGGCCAAGATAAAGAAACGTCGCCGCAGCAGCGTACTTGTGCGCCAGAGCCGCCGTCTGCTCGCGCCAGCCGTCAAGCTGCGACTCAAGCGCGGCGGGCACGGCCTGCAACTCCGGAATCAGTTCCGCAAGAGCCGCCCGATCCATGCGGTCGAGATGCGCGCCCTCATAGAGAGCCAGCAGATAAAGCACCGCGAGCTGGCAGGTGAAGCTCTTCGTCGCTGGAATGGCGCGCTCTACGCCCGCAGCCAGGGGCATGGAGATATCGGCTTCCACGGCCATGGTCGAGCCGGCCACGTTGGTGATAGCCAGCGTGCGATGGCCCTGGCGATGCGCCTCTTCAAGCGCAGCCAGCGTGTCGGTGGTTTCGCCCGACTGCGAGAGCACCAGCACGCTGGGATGACGGATGCCCAGCCAACGAATGTCGGGCCCGCCGCGCAAACTGTACTCGCTCGCGTACTCCACGTCCACGGCCAGACCGCACAGGTCTTCGAGCAGAATCTCGCCGTAGAGTCCGCTGTGGCGGCTGGAGCCGCTGGCTGCGATGAGGATTTCGCCTGCAGGGCCAACCCATCCGGCAAGCTGCTCGGCCACCTCGGGTCTCAGGCCTTCGTCACCAAGATAGAGCGCGAGCGTGCGGCGCAGAGCCTCTGGCTGCTCGTAGATTTCGCGCAGCATTGCATGGGGAAAAGTGAGCATGAATGAACAATGACCTGACAGACCCCGCAGGGGTAAAATTTATCTCCCAATATGATCATACCGTGCTAAATCAATCAGGAAGTTGAATTTTTCGGTAGGGATCAGTGGACAGTGAACAGCGATCCGTTGTCGAGAACTGGGGAATTAGGTTTTTGTTGGGTTTTTGTCGGGTTTTGGGGGGTAGTGGAGGATTGGCCAAGAGCGGTAATTGATTGAATTGATTGTGGTTGATAGAGATTTTGAGCCGGTGGAGTGCGGTTTGGAGAGGGGGTAGGGGTGGTTACAGTAGGACCGGTCACATAGCTGACAGATTAAACGCGGACCTGTTTGGATTGTGCCGGAGTGGCGGGATATTTTGCGCAATGACTGCGCAGTGCCTGCTGTCCCTACGGGACGGCGGGGGAGGTGGGCGGGCTGATCCCAGGATTGCGCCCGCCGCGGCGGGCTTCATCCTGGGCTATTTCCCCATTCTCTCTGACGGGAGAACGGCGCAAAGGACGCGCAAGGATGGGGCACCCTCGGTTGAGGCGAGACAGGCGATCGAAAAAACAAACGCGGGCTACCTGTCACTCATCGCTCGTTCAGGTCCACTTCGTAGAGATTGGCATCGGGGGCTGTGGCCGTGATCACCGGCAGGTCGCCGGGGGCAAGGCCGATCAGGCGGTAGTCGGTGGCGGCGATGGGGCGCAGGTTCTCGATGGTTGCTACCTGCTCGGGCTTGCCGCCGGGGACAGCTACGCGGTAGATCGGCTTGCCGGGTTCCAGAAAGTCCTGGAAGTAGACGGATCGGCTGTCGTGGGACCAAGTGGGGTCACCGACGCCATGAACGGCCAGCGTGGTCCAGCGCCGGGTGGTGCTGTCATAGAGCATGAGCGCACGCTGGTTGAGCGGCATGGCGGCGATGTAGCGGCCGTCGGGCGAGAGGCGCGGACTGAAAAGGCCGCTCGAGCCCGGAATCTCCGTTACCTGGTGCGTTTCGAGGTTCAACGAATAGATGGCCTTGTCTTTGCCGTTGTCCATGCGGTCGGGCAGCCGGCCAAAGACGATGGAGTTCCCGTCTGGAGACCACGCGGGGTCGGCTTCATTCAGGTCTTCGTTGAGCGCGGGCGTCAGCTTGCCGCCCTCGGCATCGATGAGATAAATCTTCCACGGCTTGCCGGGCTCCAGGCCCATCACGGCCAGCCGCTTGTCGTCGGGCGACCACTTCATGGTGAAGATGCGCAGCGGCGGGGTGGTGAGCTCGATGCGCTCGGTGCCGTCGGTGCGGCTGCGCCAGAGTGAGTTGTCCGAGGCGTTGAGCCAGGCGATCCACTTGCCGTCGGGCGAGTACTGGGCCAAGGCGGCGGCGCTCAGGTTCTGGTCAAGAGGCGTGAAGGCGAGCGACGTAAAAGCATTCGAGTGCTCCATGGCGCGGAGGAGCTCGATCTGCGTATCAGCGCCGATGAAGAAGATGCGATCGCCGCCGGGTGAGGTAGTGGGCGCCTGGTAGTAGAGCGGGCCGTTGGTGATCTGGCGCGGCGCGCGGTCGGCCAGGTACCAGGGATGCTCGCGGCGCACCCAGATCTCGCTGTGCCCGGTGCGGGTGGACTGGAAGACGAAATATTGGCCGTCGGGAGTCCAGCTTCCGCAGCACTCCGCGGTGGGCTTGCTCCAGCCGGGAAAGAGCGGATGCGGATCAGAGCCGTCGGCGTTCACCTGCCACAGCTCCGCGGTCTGGCGCCTGGGGTCTCGCAGCGTGTAGCGCAACCGCCTGCCGTCGGGCGACCAGCGCAGCCAGAAGGCCAGGCCGGGCGTGGTGAGCAGCTTGTGCGGATCGCTGCCGTCTGCATCAACAACGATGAGGTCGTTCCCGCTGGCTACCAGGAGGTGCTGGCCGTCGGGCATCCAGGTGGCGTCGTGAGCCGTCACATTGGGCACTCGCTGGGCGTCGCCGCCGAGCGTTGGGACAATCCACAACGGCTGCTCCGGCTCGGCCTGCAGGTGGCTGCGCACCACCAGCCGCGAACCGTCGGGCGAGAGCGAGCCGATGAGCGGCGCACCGATCTCGGAGGGCAGATTGAAGTGGCTGATCTCGCCGTTGGCAGCCAGCGCGACCGCGAGGACGAGCGTGCCGTTTTCCATGTGCGAGAAGTAGATGCGGGTGCCGTCGCTGGCCGAGCTGGAAAAGCTCTCCACGTCGAGGTTGTTGGTGAGCACGTGGCCGGAGTAGGTGACCTGCGCGATGCGATAGGGAGTGCGCAGCGGTCCGCGCAACATCAATATTGTGGCAAGCGCGAGGCACAGCACCACGAGCACCGCAGTGAGCACCTGCCAACGGGTGAGCGGCCGCGCAACAGGAATCTCCATCAGGCCAGCCGCCGCGGATGTCACATCCACGGCCTTAACCGGCGCAATGAACCGGTAGCCGCGCCTGGCCAGCGTCTCGACGAAGCGCGGGTTTTCGGCGGAGTCGCCCAGCGCGTCGCGGAGCTTGTTCACCGCGATGCCCAGGCTGTGGTCGAAGTCGACAGTGGTGTCGGCGCCCCAGAGCTCCGCCTGGAGGGTCTCGCGCGAGACGACCTCGCCCGGATGCTCCAGCAGAACCGCCAGCAGCTTGAAGGGCTGGCTCTGCAGCCGGACGCGGATTCCGGACCGGCGCAGCTCACCTGTGTTCAGGTCGGCCTCAAAAACCCCGAACTGCACCCGCCTGGCGCTTCCGGTGCTCACTCCCGACGCCATGGTTACTGCAAAACCCCGCATAAAAGTTTAAGGGAAAATGCTCCGCTACGGCCAATTCCATTCTGCGGGGCATCGAAATCCGTGGAGAAGCTGCTTGCCAAAGAGTTCAATCCAGACGGGTTACCTGGAGAATACGAATTGACGCCGAATAGAAGCATCGTGAATTGACCATCATACTTTCAGAGTCGTTTTCTCAAGCGTGGCTGCGGGGAATCGCACTGAGTCCCCGCCGACGATTCGGCTCAAGCAACACTTTTTCAACGAAAGTTTTTCCGGAGGACACTGTGATGTTGAACAGATCGAGATTCGCGCGCAACCTCTTGGGCAGCACTGCCAAGGCATGGATGACGGTCGCGGCTCTCCTGATTTTCCTGGCAGCTCCCAGCACATTTGCCCAGACAGATACGGGCGCAATCGCCGGAACCGTGACCGACGGCACCGGCGCCGTGATTCCCGGCGTGGCCATTACGGCCACCAACGTGGACACGGGACAAAAGCTGAGCGCGGCCACCAACGGCGAAGGCAACTTCACCATCCTGGCCGTGCCCCGCGGCAACTACAACGTGCAGGCTTCGGCTCCCGGCTTCAAGGGCGATTCGACGGTGGTTACGGTCACACTGCAGTCCACGCAGACGGTCACCTTCCAACTGCAGCCGGCCGGCACAACGGCTACCGTGATGGTGACCAGCGCCGCGCCGCTCATCGACACTTCGAACGCGACCATTGGCGCGTCGATCCAGGGACGGCAGGTAACCGATCTGCCGCTCAACGGACGCAACTTCTCGAACCTCGCGCTGCTCACGCCGGGCGTGACGCGCGGGGCTTACGGCGATGAAGCATCGGGCGGCGGAAGCAGCAACTACACCGAGACCTCGCGCAACAACGAGAGCGGCGCGGCTGCCATCTCCGTCAACGGCCTGCGTCCGCAGGCGGACAACTACATCCTGGACGGCGTGGATAACAACGACGGCCTGGTGAACACGATCCTGTTCTATCCCAACATCGACGCGACGCAGGAGTTCAAGGTAAACACCAGCGTGGCTCCGGCCGAGTATGGGCGCGCGGGCGGCGCGATCGTGGTGAGCTCCATCAAGTCGGGAACCAATCAGTATCACGGCTCGGTCTTCGAGTTTTATCGCGACCGCAGCTTTGACGCGAACCCGAACTACCGCTTCAACGACGCGCCGTATACGCCCGCAGGCGGCTTTCTGCGCAACCAGCCGGGATTCGCCATCGGCGGCCCGGTCCTGAAGAACAAGCTGTTCGCCTTTGGCGACTACCAGGCGCTGCGCGAGACGCTGGCCGTTTCGCCGCACTACGTCACGGTGCCCACGGCGCTGATGCGCCAAGGCAACTTTACCGAGCTGCTGAGCGCGGCGGGATCGGGCGGATCGGGCTTCGAGACCCAGTATCCGCGCTGCTATCCGGGCAGCTTCACCGGATCGAACGAGCAATCGACGCCGTATGCCGGCTCGTCCACCGGCGCAGTGCCGGGAACGCCGCAGGGTGGATGGATCTTCGATCCGACGACCTGCTCGGCCGACGGAGCGCCACAGCAGTTCAGCTACGACGGACAGGCCAACGTGATTCCACCCAGCCGCTTGAACCCGGCCGCGGTGAATTACCTCAACGCCTTCCCGCTGCCCACGCGCACCGACCGCTACCTGAACAACTACCTGGTGACACAGGCGGAGGCCAACAAGTACAACACCTTCGACGGGCGCCTCGACTGGAATGCCTCGCCGAACAACAGCGCCTTCTTCCGTTTCAGCTACGACAACTCGGTGAATACCAAGACATCCGAGTTCGCCAAGCTGCCTGCCGGCGGCGGCACGGGCATCAACCCCACGCACGCGCGCGGCTATGACCTGGGCTACACGCACATCTTCTCTGCCAACATGGTCAATGAAGCGCACATCGCCTACAACCGCGACAACTACGGCTACACGCCGCCGTTCTACGGCGATCCTGTCTCTGCCAACCTGGGCATTGTGAACGCCAACGTCAACCAGGAGACCTCGGGTGGCGCGCTCATCGGCGGATGGAAGGGCAACCTGGAGTACACCGGCGACTACGGGCTCTACGCCGTTCCGCAAAACACGTACGAAGTAACCGACTCGCTGAGCTGGCAGAAGGGCAACCACGCGCTCAAGTTCGGCGGCACGTTCATCCGCCGCCAGGTAGCGTTCTTCAATCCGCAGGAGGGCAAGGGCTACTTCTGGATCGACGCGGGCACGGTGGACTTTACCGGCTATGAAGTCTCCGAGCTGCTGGCCGGCGGCGTGGATCAGTACCAGATCGGCTCGCAGGCCGGCTACTTTGCCAACATCGGGCAGGAAGACGGCATCTTTGGTCAGGATGACTGGCGCGTGAGCCGCCGGCTCGCGGTGAACATGGGACTGCGCTGGGACTTCCTGCCGCATCCTTACGAAGCGCACAACCAGCAGTCGGCCTTCAACATCAGCACGGGCCAGGTGATGATCGCCGGCAAGAACGGCATTGCGCCGAGCATCATTGCGCAGAACTATCACGACTTCGGCCCGCGGCTCGGCTTTACCTATGACCTGAAGGGAGATGGCACGTCCGTGATTCGCGGCGGATACGGCATCTTCTACTACATCGACTACGGCGGCATCGACAACCAGCTTGGCGAGCAGGCGCCCTTTGGCGGCAGCAACTCCTACCTGGCCAGCAACGGCTACTGCATCACCTTTACCGGCCAACTGAACCAGGCCACGGTTGCCACCGGCAACGACTACAACTGCACCGGCTACACCGACCCATCGACGGTTGCTTACAGCTCCTCCGGCGACACGGGCGCGGCCCTGCCAGCACGCGGATATGCGAACTTTGATCCTGCCAATCCTCCCGCGGGCACCAGCATGATTGCCGTGAACACGCACAACCCCAATAGCATGATCCAGGAGTGGAACCTGCAGCTCGAGCAGCAGTTCGGGACCAACAACGTGGTGAACATTGCCTACGTGGGCACGCACGGCTCGAATCTTTCCACTTACTATCCGTACAACATCAACCAGTTCACCACTGGCCAGCAGAACTTCCCCGGACTGGGATCGATCAACTACAACAACTACAATGGCATCTCCAACTACAACGGTTTGCAGGCGCACGCCGAGCACCGCGCGACCAATGGGCTGGTAGCCACGTTCTCTTACGCTTGGTCACATACGCTGGACGACTCGCCCGGCGCATTCCAGGGCCAGACGGCAGCGCTCTACTACGATCCGCTGGCGGGCTACGGCAACTCCAGCCAGGATCAGCGCCACGTTTTCAGCTCGTCGATTCTCTATCCGCTTCCCTTCGGCCGCGGTCAGCGCTTCGCGAGCAATATCTCGCGTCCGATGGACTGGCTGATCGGAGGCTGGCAGACGAGCATTATCGGACTGGTGCAGTCGGGCACGCCGGTCGATCTTTCCACCGGAGCGTTCGCGCCGGGCAACCGGCCTGACCTCGTCAAGCCGATCAACTATCCGAAGAGCATCATCGGGGATTGGTTTGACCCGACGGCGTTCTCCGCCAGCGTTCCTACCGTGAACTCGACGGCCTGCAACTGCACCGTCTACACGCGGCTGGGCACGCTGGGACGCAACCAGGTTTTCGGGCCGGGCTACCGCGTAGTGAACCTGAGCGCGCAGAAGAACATTCACCTCGCAGAGAACTACACGCTCGAGCTGCATGGCGACGCGTTCAACCTCTTCAACACCGCCGAGTTTGCCAATCCCAACAGCAACATGAACCAGTCGAACTTTGGCCAGGTTGAGAGCACGCAGGTGTACAGCAACCGCGAGATCCAGTTAGCGGCGCGCTTCACCTTCTAAGCTGAAAATTCTCATCGGCAGCGCTGCGATGGACCCGGTCAACCATCGCAGCGCATTCTTAAGAAAATACATCCATACCCCGCGCGCTCCCGGAGGGAGTTCGCGAGAATAGCCCAGGACGCGGTTCTGGGTGAGCAGACCCATACGTCTACCCGTCCCATCGGGACGGCCGAAATTCCTGTGAACCCTCTGCGGAGATCTGCATGCGCACCCGGCTGTTATTCTTCATCATCCTCTCGCTGTGCAGCATGATGGCGGCATCCGCGCAGGCTTCGCATATCGACAAGCCGGTTATTGAGAAGATTGATCCGCCCAACTGGTGGGCGCAGTTTCCCGCGCCCATGCTGCTGGTGCACGGCTCCGGGCTGAGCGGCGCGCACTTCGAACTCGCGGGCAAGGGCGTAACTATCGCGCGCACACAGATCTCCGACAACGGGCACTGGGCTTTTCTATGGCTGGATACAACGGCGGCCGCGCCACAGACACTTTCGATTACCGCGGAGAATGCCGCTGGCGAGGCGCGCACAGAGTATGCGCTGGCTGCGCCCTCGCATGATCCGCATGCGCACAGCGGCTTTTCTTCCACCGATGTGATGTACCTGATCATGACAGATCGCTTTGCCGACGGCGACACGAGCAACGATCCGTCCGGCGACAATCGCGCCGCGCCGCGCGGCTGGCACGGCGGCGACCTGAAAGGCATCGAGCAGCACATTGACTACTTGAAGCAGCTCGGCGTGACCACGGTGTGGACCACGCCGGTGGCGTCGAATGGCGCCATGCCCGAGTCTTATCACGGCTACGCGGCCACCGATCTCTACGCGATTGACGCGCACTTTGGCACGCTCGACGACTATCGCCATCTCTCCGCGGCGCTCCACGCGCGGGGCATGAAGCTGGTGATCGACCTGGTGCCGAACCACGTGGGTGTGGAGCATCCGTGGGTGAGCGATCCGCCTGCGCCGGACTGGTTTCACGGCACGCTTGCGCATCATATCGCAGTGCAGCACGACTTTTATCAGATTGTCGATCCGCACGCGCCGCCGGAGGCGTGGCGCAACATCACCGACGGCTGGTTCACCGACCAGATGCCCGATCTGAACCAGGAAAATCCGCTGGTCACGCAATACCTCATCCAGAATGCGCTGTGGTGGGTGGAGACGGCCGGCCTCGACGGCATCCGGCTCGACACGTTCCCCTACGTGGATCGCGCCTTCTGGCACGAGTTCCACGCCACTCTGCACAGCGTCTTTCCACGCCTGACTACGGTGGGCGAGGTCTTTCATCGCGATCCCGAAGTGACTTCGTATTTTGCCGGCGGCGCAATGCACAAGGGCATCGACACGGGTCTCGACACGCCATTCGATTTTCCAACGTACTTCGCGCTGCGCGATGTGCTGGCGCATGACAAGCCGATGACCGAGCTGGCCGGCGTGCTGCGCCAGGATGCGCTTTATCCGCATCCTGAGCGGCTCGTGCCCTTCATCGGCAATCACGACACCACGCGCTTCCTCACCGATGCCCATGGCAATGCAGCGCGGCTCAAGCTTGCATTCGGATTGCTCGCTACGCTGCGCGGCATGCCGCAAATCTACTCGGGCGACGAGATCGGCATGACCGGCGGCGCAGACCCCGACAACCGTCGCGATTTTCCCGGCGGATTTCCCGGCGACGTGCACAATGCGTTCACACAGGCCGGCCGCACTCCTCAGCAGCAGGAGATCTTTGCGTGGACCGCAGGCATGCTCGCGCTGCGCGGGTCGAACGCTGCGCTCAGGACCGGGGTAGAGCAAAATCTCTTTGCCGACAACGATGGATTCGCTTTTGTGCGCGCGCTCGATGCAAACGGATGCTCGCAGAGCGGCAAACCCGGCGCGAGTTCTGCGCGTTTGCTGATCGTGCTCAACAAGTCGGATAAAGCCAAGTCCATCGATCTGCCGATGGATGGAACGGCGCTCGCTGGATGCACTGCGTTTACGCCGGAAGCTCCGGCTGCAGGAGCGGCGCCGGTGACGAGCAGCGGCACACTGCACGTGGTAGAGGCGCCGGAATCAATGAGCGTATACGCGGTGCAGTAATGCAGCGCTACTGCTCCGGATGCAGGTGCATCTTGAGGAACTGGACATAGATGTCCCAGTCGGAAGGGACCATGCCATGGCCGCCGTCGTGCATGTAGTAGGCAAGGTCATGCAGGATGGGCTGCCTAGCCGCGGGCCACGCATCGGTATCGAGCGGATCTTTGCCGAGCAGCTTGTAAACCGGGCCTGCGGCGACTTCGGCTAGAAACTCGCCTTTGGGGTCAGACCAGTAATCGGTGTTGCCTGTCTGCAGCAGCAGCGGACGCGGGGCGATGAGCGCGATGAGCATGTTTGCGTCCATCGGAGCAGTGTCAGGAAAGCCCGCATACTTGGCGTAGTTGGCCGCGAACTGGTAGGGGAAGCGCGCAGGAGCGGTGAGATGGGCGATGGTCTCGCCGTAGTTGCGACGGCTCAGCGCCGCTCCGCCCTCGCCGGAGCAGCTCGCAATCACCGCGGCAAAGCGCTGATCGTGCGCGCCGGCCCACATCACCGTCTTGCCCAGCCGCGAGACGCCGTGAATGGCCACGCGCCCGGCATCGATGTCCTTGTCGGTCTCGAAGTAATCCTCGACGCGGCTCATGCCCCAGGCCCACGCGGCAATCGCGCCCCAGTCGTCGGGCGCGCGCTCGGTCTGTCCGGGCTTGAGATAGCGCGCACGAATGCCATGTGAAAACCCGGCGGCATAATCGGGATCGACGTCGCCGTAATAAAACGTGGCCACGCCGAAGCCCGCATCCAGCAGCGCATCCACGTCGATGTGGCCAAAGCCACGGCCCTTGGGCGGCGCGATCTTCGTATTGGTCTTCGGGTCCCAGACCATCACCGGCGTAATGCCGGGAT